>JBBQOK010000001.1:0-37742 GCA_038330765.1 Caulobacterales bacterium
GGTGTTGATGGTTTTAAGCTTGATCCGGGACGTACACTCGACGAACATCCGGAGCGGAAATATTACAATGGTTCTAACGATGCCGAGATGCACAACCTGAATCAGGTACTGTTGCCCAAACAGATGAACGAAACTTTCCGCGAACACAAAGGAATTCGCGGATTTCAGCACTATTGCGGCGGGTATGCCGGTTCGCAGCATTGGGGAGCATCTACAAGCGGCGACAATGGTGGTGGAAAAGATGCACTTTTCGACCAATTAAACCTTGGATTGAGCGGTTTTGTAAACACCTCGGCCGATGTGCTGGAATATGTGACCGATAACAAAGCAGGCATGCATCTTGGCTTTTTTCTTCCTTGGGTACAAATTAACAGTTGGTATGCTTTGCATCATCCATGGTACATGAAACCCGATGAAAAAGAAACCTTTAAAGTTTATGCTCAACTTCGAAACAGTTTATTTCCCTATATTTATTCGGCAGCTTTGGAAGGACATGAAACCGGAATGCCCATTCTGCGTGCAATGCCGTTGGTTTTTCCCAACGACCAGAAAGTCGACAACATGATTTATCAATACATGTTTGGTGAAAGTTTACTGGTTGGAGTTTTCAGCGATTCGATTTACTTACCCAACGGAAATTGGATAAACTACTGGAACGGCGAAAAATTCACCGGTGGTAAAGTTGTCAATTGCAAAATTCCGGAAAACAGGGGCGGACAATTGTTTCTCAGAGGCGGAGCAATTATCCCATACCAGAAATCCATGCAGTACATTGGCGAACATCCAATTGATACGCTCATTGTCAGGGTTTTTCCCGAAGGACTGAGTACATATACCTTGAACGAAGACGATGGAAAGACATTCGATTTTGAAAAAGGAAAAATTGCCAAAACTAAATTCGAATGTATAAAAACAGAGTTGCAAATTCAGTTTACCATTAATCCAACGGTAGGATTATATACCGGTATGATAGATAAACGAGCCTACCTGCTTGAAATAGCAGTTCCAGCAAAACCAACTCAGGTTTTGGTCAATGGGGTGATATTAAATGGCTGGAAATATGATAAGTCAGGAAGGCTCAACATAAATTTGGCTTCTGAAAGTATTACCAAAAAGCAAGTTGTAATTATCCAGTAAGTTTCGGTATAAAAGGATTCGATAAACCATTAAAAGTAGAATGCAATGAAATATCTGCAATTATTTCCGGCACTTGTGCTTATGTTGATCGCAAGTTGCCAGCAGCCAAAGTCAGAAGAATCGATAAAAAGTTATAACATTGACTTCAATTGGGGTGAAGGTGGCCCAAATGCCTTTCCAAAACCAGGTTTATGGGCCGACGCTTCGCCTGAAGATCACATCAAATGGTATAAGGATTTGGGTGTCAATACTATTCAGACTTTTTGCGTTTCGTGTAACGGTTACGCATGGTACAAAAATGGATTTGTTCCCGAACAGCCAGGTTTAAAATATGATTTCTTACCCGAAATGGTCAAACTTGGTCACAAAGAAGGTATGAAAGTTTTTGGTTATTTCTGCATTGGCGCCAATACCAAATGGGGCATTGATCATCCCGATTTGAGCTATGGCTATCCTTCAACACCGCACATTCCTTTTACTGATCAGTATTTGACATATCTGGATGCGGCAATTCGCGATGCAGTGACCAAAACCGGAATTGATGGTTTTATGGCTGACTGTATTTGGCTACCAGACCGAAAAATTACAGGTAGAAATTGGATTGAGAGTGAAAAACAACTCTATAAGCAGCTAACCGGAAAAAATTTTCCTGGTGAGGATAAACTTACTGCAAATGAGGAAAATAACTATGGCCGTTTATCGATTGAAAGATGCTGGAAAGTGATTCATAAGGCGGCCAAAGAGACAAATTCAGCTTGCCTCATCTGGCTTACCTGCAACGAGCCAACAAATCCGATGGTTACAAATTCAGTTATGTTCAAAGAAGTTGACTGGTTGATGAATGAAGCAGGCGATGTGGAAAGAACAAAAGCCATTCAAACTATGATTGGCCCGCAAACACGCATACTGACCTGTTTAGCCAATTGGAATAAGCAAGATCCCAAAGTGGTAGTTCCCGCCGCATTAAAAGACGGTGTTGGTTTGTTCGGATTCAGGAAACCAGAGGCCAATTCGCTGCTCCCATCACCTGAAAATTTGCTTTCTATTCCTATTGACAGTCTGAAAGGCGACGATAGGAATATTGCCACTTTAATCCGGGTGTATAAAGGATTACCGCTCGATTACGTGAAGAAATAAACAAAATACACGAATCCAAAATAATCTCCATGAAAAAATCAGCCATATTACTAATCACCATTTTTCTATGTATTGCTTTTCAAAGCAAAGCTCAAAATTACATTTATGTGTCCGGAACAAATCCCGCAAATGGCGACGGCAGTTTGGGCAATCCGTTTAAAACCATTAATCTGGCGGTAACTGCTGCTGCTACTGGTGACACCATTGTAATTCGTCAGGGTATTTACCGTGAGCAGGTTTCACTAAAAAAGGGAAATCTCAATTTTATTCCATTTAAAGGTGAACAAGTTACCATTAATGGTGCTGATGCACTATTGGTTTGGACAAAAGTTAAGGATTCGGTTTACAAAACCTTTATGAACTGGAACGTGACTGAAAGCGACCAAACCAATCAGGTTTTCTGTAAAGGCCAAATGATGGATCTGGCGCGTTGGCCGGTCAATACCGGTACTCGGGTTTTGCCAACAAATGCCTATGCCGAAAAAGTAACTGCTGAAGGTACCAATTTCGTATTTACTGATCCTGATTTTCAGGAACCAGCCGGAAAATGGAATGGTTGCGAAATATGGGTAAATCTTTCTCGTTCGGTAAAAGATTACGGTTATGATGGTCAGGGTTGGACAGGACGTATCGTGTCGTCGGAACCTGGAAAAATCACCATTCAAGGAAATGTTAGTGGACGGATTAGTGACGAAGCCTGGGGTTTAGGGCTTAATACCGAATATTTTTTATTCAATCCAACTGCAACTTCGGTTGCTGCATCAGGAGGTATCCAAAATTATCTGCAACCCGGTCAATGGTGGAAAAAAGCAGATACTTTGTTTGTAAGGACTTCTGATGACATCGAACCTTCATCAGTAATTGACGGAGCAAATCTGGTAGAGGCGAAACGAAGATTGTATGGTTTTTCTTGCTCTGATCAAAGCAACATCCTGATCAAAGGGTTTAACCTCTTTGCTTGTGCAATCAACACCGACGTTTCTGGTTTCTGGAACCGCACTTCTTCGGTTAGTAAATCATCGAATATCACCATTGACGGCATAAAAGCTCAATATGTAACCCATTTCACCAACCAGGCAAAAAATTACCAGATGCAGTGGAATCAGCGTTCCGGATTCATCATCAGTGGCACAAATATTACTTTGAAAAATTCTGAAATTCAATACAGCACTGGCTCCGGGGTATCGGTTTTCGGAAGGGGAAATAAAATCCTGAACAACAAAATATGGGATGTAAATTACAGCTCTTCCGAATGTGGTGCAATGAATACCGGTCTTCAGTACGATCCCGGTCTGGTAATTAGTGAAGACCACGAAATTGGTTTCAACACGATATACAATACTCCCCAACAGGCAATTAATATCCGGGCAATAACCAATTCTTCAAAAATAAAACCTGGAGTGGCTCGTATTCATCACAATATCATTCACGATTTTATGCTCAAAACCCACGATAGTGGTGCCTTCGATACTTACGACAGTGACGGTAAGTGGCTACGTGTTGACCACAACATCGTTTACAATTCCAATAAATTCCTGGCCATCGGATTTTACCTCGATTTTGGAAGCAATTACATTGTCGACCACAACTTGTTCTATAATGTAGAAAGGCCTATTCAGCTAAACTTTGGAGCATGGGGACCCAATAAACCTAGTGAAATGTGGGTTTTTAACAACACTGCCCTTGCCGATAAATATAATAAGAATGGGATTTTTAATGGTGCCGCAACTGCTTTTTCCGAAGGTACAAATGTCCTGAACAATATTTCTTCTGCTAAAATTGCCAATTCCCTTACATTACCATATTTAGTCGATAATTTTTCGGTTGCCAACGCCCAGGAGAAGAATGCCTGTTTTACTAATCCGTCAGGCTCGGATTATACATTGAAAGTCGGTTCTTCTAAGTATATCGACACCTGTTTTTATGCACCGTTTAACGATCCGATAATGAATAAACCGGATGCCGGATGTTATGAATCAGGAACTGTAACATGGAAAGCTGGATATGGCAATATGTTTAAACATTTTCTCCTGTCAGATGCATCCTTCAGGATGAAAACAGATTATCAGGTTGCTCAGCAATGGATATTCAATGTATTTCCATTACCTTATAGTGGTTTTACCGGTGAAGTAAATCTGACTTTGGAAGTCATACCTGAAGGAATTTCTGCAACACTTTCAACAGACAAAGTAATTGCAGGAGAAAGCGCAGAACTCGCTATTTCAGCTTCAAATACACTTAGCCCGGGCTATCACATCCTTAAATTGGAGGGAAAATCGGGTGAATTAAATGATACCCGCTATTACACCATAGAGGTCGTCCAGCATGTGAGTTCTGTTAAAATCGTTGCCCCTCCTAAAGAAATCAAATTCCAAACCAATTACCTGTTTTCAGCACAGGCACTTGATCAGGTAGGAAATCCAATGCAGTTCCAACCGGCATTTACCTGGAAATCTTTTGGTGGTGGAAGCTTCTCCGGATCGACATACAAAGCAACCTCACTTTCTGACTCAATTCAGGCAATCGTTAAAACGGGCAGTTTTACTGATACCTGCACGTTTAATGTCGTGAGAGTAGTTTCAGCATTCGAAATTAATTCTGCAACTCCGAATATTAGATTGACACCAAATCCTGCCCGGCAATCTGCCCGGCTTGAATTCAACTCCTTGATCAATGGTTCGGTTTCAATAGCTATTTTTTCGTCTGCCGGAAAATTAGTTAAGCAAATTGATTATGATGTAAATAGCGGGCAAACCAGCATTGAAATTGACACAAAGTCAATAAAATCAGGTATTTATATCGTACGGGTAGAGCAGGCAAACAGTATTGCTTCCTTAAAGCTTGTGATCGAAAATAATTGAAATGAATTTTTAAATCAGATATTTTATACCTTCAAGCATCTAAAAAATAAACCAATGAAAAATCTATTCATTCTTTGTCTGGCTCTTCTTTTGGGAACCAGTAGTGCATTTGCACAGGAAACACCTTCAAAAGAGTACACAACCAATTACCAGCAGGTAATGAAACGCACCCAATGGTGGCGCGATGCCAGGTTTGGCATGTTCATTCATTTTGGCGCCTATGCCGTTCCGGCGCGGGGCGAGTGGGTCAAATCGAACGAGCGGTTGACCACCGAAACTTACCAAAAGTATGTGGATGAGTTTAATCCGAAAGATTTTGATGCCAAAGCATGGGCTAAAACAGCCAAAGCTGCCGGAATGAAATACGCCGTTCTTACTGCCAAACATCACGATGGTTTTTGCATGTTCGACAGTAAATTGACCGATTACAAACTCAGCAAAAATTTCGGAGGCCGCGATTTGGTTCGCGAGTTTCTGGATGCTTTTCGTGCCGAAGGTTTGAAAGTTGGTTTGTATTACTCACTCATCGACTGGCATCATGCCGATTACCCAAATGTGGGAAACCATCCGCAGCGCGACGATAAGGAATATGGCAAACGCACGTTCAACTTCGACAATTATTTGAAATACATGCATGGCCAGGTGGAAGAACTGGTTAAAAACTACGGAAAACTGGATGTCATGTGGTTCGACTATTCGTTCGACGATTACAGCGGCGAAAAATGGAAAGCCAATGAACTGGTTTCCATGATCCGCAAATATCAGCCTGACATCATCCTCGACAACCGTTTGTCGGTCAACGAAGGTACTTCAGGTAAACAGCGTATGCTGAAAACAATCGGCGATTTTGAAAGTCCTGAACAGGGTATTCCTGATGCACCTCTGATTGACAAATACAACAATCCGATGCCTTGGGAAACCTGCCTTACACTCAATGGCGGTTGGGGTTATACCGAGCAGGATCACAACTGGAAATCTCCGGAGCTGATTGTACAAACCCTCGTGAATTGTGTGAGCAAAAACGGTAACCTTTTACTGAATGTCGGTCCCAATGCCCGTGGAATGATCCATCAGGAAAGTGTGGATATCCTCGAAGAAGTGGGCAAATGGATGGACATGAATGGCGAAAGCATTTATGGATGTGGAGCAGCCAACTTGGCAAAACCCGATTGGGGACGTTATACTCAAAAGGGAAACACGATCTATGCTCACTGGATGAATCCAAACCTTGGTGAATTGAATACCAAAGGAATTGAAGGAGATAAGGTTAAAAATATTTATTTATTAAAATCCGGTGGAGAATTGTCATACCAAAAATCATGGTGGGGAAATAATGAACCGGGGAACCTGTTTATCAACATTGGAGGTTCGCCACAGAAACCGGTTCAATACGATACTGTTGTCAAGATTGAGTTGAAGAAATAGACGAATTCAAAATCTAAAAACAAAAATTGAATAACCGTGGAAAAATGTCTGCGGTTATTCAATGATCAGTCTGTTCAGTGTGCAAATTGGTCTGGTTTTGAAGTACAATATCAAGCATAAAATGAAAAATTTACTTAAGGCTTTATTCCTTTTCCTGATTATTTCAGCAAAAAGCTATTCCATTACTCCCGATTCTCCGGAAGCCAAATACAAGGAAGTTCAAAACAAACTGCAAACCGGATGGGGGACCTTCAACCACAAAAGTGTTTTGAGTCACGTGCTTTTGCCCGAAGGATTTGCGATGAATATTGGCATTAAACTGCATCAGAACAATGCCGACAATTACCTGAAGGAAGCGTTTATTTCTTCACGAGGCGACCGCCCTGAAAAAATTACTCCCGGATATAAAGCCTACGATGGCAGTTATTCCGACCTGACTGTTGAATGGAATGGGGTGAAATTCAGGATAGAAAGTGCGACAACGGAAAATCAGGATTTGATGCTTTTGGTCACTCCAATCCAAAATCCGGAGAATATACCAAGTGTTGTTTTGGAAACCGGAATGTTGTGGAATTATCGGGGAACACTTGAATTGGACGGAAATACAATCAAGGTAAAAACGATAAATAAGAAGCTGACTATTCAATCAACAGGAGTTCCGGAGAAAGAATACCTTGCAAACACTTCTCCCTATCTGGCGGCAAAATTCGATCAGCCTGTTGCTTTTTATACCGGAGAAATCAAAAGTATCGAACAGATTAAAGAACTTGTAGCTAAACGAAAATCGGAATTTGAAAAGAAATTTTCGAAATACGCAGAACTTTCCCCAACTTATCAGGCAATCCAGAGTGTGGTTGGCTGGAATGTGATTTATGATGCTTCCAACGAGCGTGTGATTTTTCCGGTAAGCAGACTTTGGAACGATAATTTTGGCGGGCAATATGTTCTGTTCGACTGGGATACCTATTTCGGTGCATGGATGGCATCGATGGAAAGCAAAGAACTGGCTTATGCCAATGCGGTTGAAATTACCAAAGCCATCACGCCGGGTGGTTTCATTCCCAATTTCTCCGGATCGTATGGAAGCGCTTCATTCGATCGCTCACAACCACCTGTTGGCAGTTTGGTTTTTAAAGCCTTGTATCAAAAGTTTCAGGAGAAATGGCTGCTCGAATATGTGTATGACGATCTGCTAAAGTGGAACCGATGGTGGCCCAAAAACCGCGATCACAAAGGATTGCTCTGCTGGGGTTCGAGCACGGTTGAACCTCCCCTGAAATCGGATTTTGCAACCAACGACTGGCAGGGTGCAGCTTACGAATCTGGACTGGATAATTCTCCGATGTACGACAAAGTCCCGTTTAACAAACAAACACACATGCTCGAACTGGCCGATGCGGGATTGATGGCGTCCTGCCGCCGCGCTGGCGTCGGCGCGACCCGGCCATCTCGACCATCGGCCGGCTGGACAAACAGACCACGGGCCTGCTGCTGCTGACCGACGACGGCGACCTGCTGCACCGGGTGATCAGCCCGAAACGCCATGTGGCCAAGGTCTATCGCGCGACCTTGGCGCGGCCGCTGGACGGGACCGAGGGCGACGTCTTCGCCGCCGGGGGGCTGGTGCTCGAGGGCGAGGACAAGCCCCTGTCACCCGCCGTGATGGAGGTGCTGTCGCCGACCGAGGCGCGGCTGACCGTGACCGAGGGCCGCTATCACATGGTGCGACGCATGTTCGCGGCGGTGGGCAACCACGTCGAGGGCCTCCACCGCGAACGGGTCGGCGGGCTGGCCCTGCCCGACGATCTGGCTCCCGGAGATTGGCGGCTGCTGGATTCGGACCAGATCGACGCCATATTCGCCTCATGAGCGCCCAAGCCAAGATCTGCGGCCTGACGACGCCGGAAGCGCTGGACGCCGCCCTGGCCGGCGGAGCCGCCTTCGTCGGGGCGGTGGTGTTCCCGAAGAGCCCCCGCCACATCGAGCCGCTGCATGCCGCGACCCTGTTCGACCGGGCGCGCGGAAAAGCGAAAATCGTGGCGGTGACGGTGGATGCCGATGACGCCCTGCTGACCGGGATCGCCCTGATCCTGAAGCCGGACCTGATCCAGCTGCACGGGTCGGAGACGCCGGCGCAGGCCGAGCGGGTGCGGATGCTGACCGGAGCGGGGATCATCAAGGTCCTGCCGATCCGGGGCCATGAGGATTTCGCCCAGGCGGAGGCGTGGGAGCCGTTCGTGGATCATCTGATGTTCGACGCCAAACCGCCGGAGGGATCGCATTTGCCGGGCGGGGTCGGGTCGCGGTTCGACTGGGCGCTGCTCGCCGACCGGGCCTTCCGTCATCCGTGGTTCGTGGCCGGCGGCTTGACCCCGGACAATGTGGCGCAGGCCATCCGGGTGTCCGGGGCTCCCTTGGTGGATGTGTCCTCTGGCGTCGAAAGCGCGCCGGGTGTTAAGGACCCGACCCTGATCACGGCGTTTCTCGACACTGTCCGGGCCGCCTGATTTCCGCCGCTCATCTGCGTGAAAGCTTCGTCCGTGAACGCCATCATTCCGAACCAGTACGCCATGCCTGACGCCGAGGGCCGTTTCGGCCCCTATGGCGGGCGGTTCGTGGCCGAGACCCTGATGCCGCTGGTTCACGAGTTGAATGCGGCCTACGAGGCAGCCAAGGCGGATCCGTCGTTCCAGGCCGAGCTGGACGGCTTCCTGACCGACTACGTCGGCCGGCCCAGCCCCATGTATCTGGCCGAGCGGCTGACCGCGCATTACGGGGCCGCCGACATCTGGTTCAAGCGCGACGAACTGAACCATACGGGCGCGCACAAGATCAACAACTGCATGGGCCAGATCCTGCTGGCCATGCGGATGGGCAAGACGCGCATCATCGCCGAGACCGGAGCCGGCCAGCACGGCGTGGCGACGGCGACGGTGTGCGCCCGCTTCGGCCTGAAATGCATCGTCTACATGGGCGCGACCGATGTCGAGCGGCAGTCGCCCAACGTCTTCCGCATGAAGCTGCTGGGGGCCGAGGTCGTGCCGGTGACCGCGGGGCGGGCGACGCTCAAGGACGCCATGAACGAGGCGATGCGTGACTGGGTCACCAATGTCGAGGACACCTATTATCTGATCGGCACGGCGGCGGGGCCGCACCCCTATCCGGCCATGGTGCGCGATTTCCAGTCGGTGATCGGCAAGGAGACGCGGGCGGCGATGCTGGCGCGGCGCGGCAAGCTGCCAGACGCCTGCGTGGCGGCGATCGGCGGTGGCTCGAACGCCATCGGCCTGTTCCATCCCTTCATCGAGGACGCCGGTGTGCGGCTGATCGGGGTCGAGGCGGCCGGGCGCGGGCTGGACGGCCCGGACCACGCGGCCTCGCTGCAGGGCGGGCGGCCCGGCGTGCTGCACGGCAACCGGACCTATCTGTTGCAGGACGACGACGGGCAGATCCTCGAAGGCCATTCGATCTCGGCCGGGCTCGACTATCCGGGCATCGGACCCGAGCACGCCTGGCTGAAGGATATCGGCCGCGCCGAATATCGCGCCGCCACCGACGTTGACGCGCTGGAGGCCTTCCAGCTGTGCTCGAAGCTGGAGGGGATTATCCCCGCGCTGGAGCCCAGCCACGCACTCGCCCGGGTGGGCGAAATCGCGAAGGAAGTGGGCAAGGGCGGCGATGTCGTGTTGAATATGTGCGGGCGGGGCGACAAGGACATCTTCGCCGTGGCGAAGCATCTGGGCGTGGAGCTCTAGGACCATGAAATTCATCCTTCTGGCTGCTGCTGCGGCGCTTCTGGCCGGGCCGGCCATGGCCCAGACGACGCCGGCGGCGCCCGAGTCCCTGGTACTGCCCGGCGCGACGCCGGCGCCGGACTGCGGCAACCTGTACGGCCTCGCCGGCAAGGCCTTCTGCGTCAGCGCGCCCTTGGCCAGCATCGGCGGTCTGGCCGACGCCTATATCGCGGATTTGCAGGCGCGCGGCTGGCTTCCGGCCGGTGGCGACGAGAACAGGGTTGTGTTCGTGCGCCGCCGCGAGGGCGGCGGCTGCGACGGGCTGCAGATGCAGGCCTTCTACGACACGTCCCGCCCGGCGGCACCGGACGCGATCGGCTACCTCGGCTTCGGCCCGATCCCGGGCGACCTATGCGCGACGCTCCCTGCTCCGACGGCGGCTCCGCAACAGTGACCATAGCCCGTATCGACGCTCGTTTTGCCGCGCTGAAGGCCGAGGGCCGGGCCGGGTTTGTGGCCTATGTCATGGCTGGTGACCCGACGCGCGATCAGGCGCTGGAGATCCTGCGCGGCCTGCCGGCGGCGGGGGCCGACATCATCGAGTTGGGCTTCCCCTTCTCCGACCCTATGGCCGAGGGGCCGCCGATCCAGCGCGCGGCTCTGCGCGGACTGAAGGCCGGACTGACGCTGAAGGGCACGCTGGCGCTGGCCGCCGCCTTCCGGGAGGGCGACGCCGACACGCCATTGATCCTGATGGGCTACCTCAATCCGATCGAGACCTACGGCTATGAGGCGTTCGCGCGCGACGCGGCTGTCTCGGGCGTCGATGGTCTGATCGTGGTCGACTGCCCGCCGGAAGAGGCCGGGCCGCTGTCGGATACGCTGGACGCGGCGCAGGTGTCGCTGATCCGGCTGGCCACGCCGACGTCGGACGACGCCCGACTGAAGATCATCGCCGAGCGGACCTCGGGCTTCATCTATTACGTCTCGGTGGCGGGGGTGACGGGGGTCAAGGAGGCGCAGGCCGTGTCGGTCGCGCCGGCTGTCGAGCGGGTGCGCAAGGCCTCGGGTCTGCCGGTCGCGGTCGGTTTCGGGGTCAAGACGCCGGAGCGCGCGGCAGAGATCGCCCGTGTGGCCGATGCCGTGGTGGCTGGGTCGGTGCTGGTCGACGAGGTCGCGGCCGCGCTGCAGGCGAACGAATCGGCTGCACCCCGCGTTCTGGCCAGGGTGAAGGCGCTTGCGGACGCGGTCCGGGGTGCGCGGGTCAAGGAAACGGTCTAAAGCGCGACCATGGCTGACAAGACTCCCCCCAAACCCCAGGAAAAACCCCAGGAACGGCGGGGGGGCTGGCTGTCGCGCTTCGCGCCCGGCGTCCGCAAGATCGTCAGCCGGCGCGACACGCCCGACAATCTGTGGGTCAAGGATCCCGACTCCGGCGAGATGCTGTACCGCTCCGACCTCGAAGGGTCGCTGTGGGTCACGCCGTCGGGCCGGCACATGCGCATCGACGCGCCGACGCGGCTGCGTTTTACCTTTGACGACGGTGCCTTCGAGACCATCGACACGCCCGAGGTGCCCGAGGACCCGCTGAAATTCTCGGACGGCAAACCCTACAAGGAGCGCCTCGCCGCCGCGCGCAAGGCGTCGGGCCGCAGGGACACCATGGCCATCGGCTTCGGTGAACTGGACGGCACGCCGGTGGTGGTGATCGTGCAGGACTTCACCTTCATGGGCGGCTCGCTGGGCATGGCCGCGGGCGAGGCCTTCATCGCCGCCGCCCGGGCCGCGATCGAACGGCGTGTGCCCCTGGTGTGTTTCACTGCGGCGGGCGGGGCGCGGATGCAGGAGGGCGCGCTCAGCCTGATGCAGATGGCGCGCACGACCTTGGCCATCCAGGAGTTGAAGGCCGCGCAACTGCCGTTCGTGGTGGTGCTGACCGACCCGACCACCGGCGGGGTCACCGCCAGCTACGCCATGCTGGGCGACGTCCATCTGGCCGAGCCGGGTGCCCTGATCGGTTTCGCCGGACCGCGCGTGATCGAGGCCACCATCCGCGAGAAGCTGCCGCCCGGTTTCCAGCGGGCCGAATACCTGCAGGAGAAGGGCATGGTCGACAAGGTCGTACCCCGCGCCGAACTGCCGGAGACCCTCGGCCGGATTCTGTCGATGCTGATGGATGGCAAGCGCCGGGCGGCCTAAGGCCGGATTTCGCTCTGGCGCTTTCGGGCGAACGGCCAGTCGATCGCCTCGCTCGCCCACAGGACCCACCAGACGATGAACGGCTGCAGCAACAGCCGGGGGCCGTGATACCACCAGCCGGACAGGGCGTCGGGTCGGCCGAGATTATACATCGCATGCTGGATGTTGGCCGGGAAAACGACCACTGCGTAGAGCGCAAGCCCTATACCGGCCGAGCGTCTCAGGCGTGGGACCATAAACCCGGCCGCCCCGGCCAGCTCCGCAAGGCCGGTCAGGGTCACGACATATCCCGTAAACGGGACCCATGAAGGCGTGATGGCGATGAAGGGCTCCGGCAGGGTGAGATGCAGAACGCCGGCCACGAGATAGATCACAGCAAGCACGGTCCTGGCCGTCCCTCTCACTGTGATGTGCTTGCGCTTGCCCATGCGGTCACCGATAGCATCACCATGGACGAACGGACGCCGCTTTCGCTGGTCAGAACCCGATGATGGATCAGATCTCCGAACGCCTGCGTGCCCGGCATCCGCAGCGCATCGACCTGTCGCTTGAGCGGATGCGCGCCCTGTGCGCCGCCTTGGGCGATCCGCAGCACCGGCTGCCACCGGTGGTCCATGTCGCGGGCACCAACGGCAAGGGCTCGACCGTCGCCTTCATCCGCGCCATCGCCGAGGCGGCCGGGCTGAGGGTGCACGCGTACACCTCGCCGCATCTGGTCCGGTTCAACGAGCGCATCCGGCTGGCGGGCGCGCTGATCGAGGACGAGGCGCTGAACGCCATCCTCGACCGGGTCGAGGCCGCGATAGACGCCTGCGGCCTGGAGGCGACGGTGTTTGAGAGCACGACGGCGGCGGCCTTCGTGGCGATGAGCGAGGCACCCGCCGATCTGGCCATCGTCGAGGTTGGTCTCGGTGGCCTGCTGGATGCCACCAACGTCATCGAACGCCCGCTGCTGAGCGTGATCGCGCCGGTCGATCTGGATCACGCCGAATTTCTGGGAACCAGCCTGCGCGGGGTGGCGGTCGAGAAGGCGGGAATTCTCAAACCCGGGGCCCGGGGCCTGATTGCGCGCCAGTCTGAAGAGTCGATGGCGGCCATCGAGGCCGCCGCGGGGGCCGTGCATGCGCCGCTGACGGTCATGGGTGTGGATTTCGACGCCTGGGCCGAGCGGGGCGGGATGGCCTATCAGGATCGGGACCGGTTCCTCGATCTGCCGGCTCCCGCGCTGGCGGGTCCGCATCAGGTCGCCAATGCGGGGCTGGCCGTGGCCGTCGCGCTGGAACTCGACCTGCCGGAGAACGCCATCGCCAACGGCCTGCGGACGACGCGCTGGCCGGCGCGGATGCAGCGGTTGACGGCGGGGCGCTATGCCGAGGCCGCGCGGGCTGCGGATGCGGAACTGTGGCTGGACGGCGGGCACAATCCGCATGCGGGAATGGCCTTGGCGAAGACGCTGGCGGAACGGCAGGCCAAGGTGCCCCGGCCGCTGGCCCTGATCGTCGGCATGCTGGCCAACAAGGACGCCGGGGGCTTCTTCGAGGCGCTGAAAAACTCAGGTGCGACCGTCTTCACCACGCCGTTCGACGGCGCGGCGGCCGAGCCGGAGGCGCTGGCGGCGGTGGCCCGGGGGCACGGACTGGGCGCGACGGCCTGCGCCTCGGCGGAAGAGGCGCTGGAGCGGGCGCTGCGTCTTGGTGCGGGCCGGGTGGTCGTCTGCGGCTCGCTCTACCTCGCGGGCGAGGTGCTGGGCGCGAGCCGCGAAACGTGGCCGGACTAGATCAGGCGGCCGAGATGCCGGCCTCGGCCAGCCATTCGATGATCTTGCCCTTGGGCATGGCACCGACCTTCATCGACGCCATCTGGCCGTCCTTGAACAGCATCAGGGTCGGGATGCCCTTAACGCCGAGGCGCGAGGGGACCATGGGGCTGTCGTCGATATTGACCTTGGCGATGGTCACCCGACCCGCCAGTTCATCGGCGATCTGTTCCAGCGCCGGGCCGATCTGCTTGCAGGGGCCGCACCACTCTGCCCAGAAGTCCACCAGCACGGGGGTGGATGATTTCAGGACGTCGGCGTCGAAGCTGTCGTCGGTGACCTTGACGGTGGCCATTGGGGAGTCTCCTTGCGGTCCCGGGCGCAGCGACCGGGCGCGTCTTTGAAATTATGACCGTGCACCTTGAAGTGATTCCGGCGCGTTGGGACTCATGTGGGTTCGGCCGGGCGTCAAATCAACGCTCCTGGAGCACCAGCGCCGCGCCGATCATCGCGTCCGGCACCGGCATCAGCGCCGGTCCGTCCGTCCAGACCAGCGCCGCCTCGACCCGTCGCCGCGGATAGAGCTGTCTCAGAATGGAGACATAGACGGACAGCTGCAGCACATAGGCTGGATCGGCGTCCTCGATACGGTCCGGGGCCGGCCGGTTGGTCTTGTAGTCGACCACCAGAACCAGCTCCGGCGTGACTACCAGTCGGTCCATCCGGCCTGACACGGCCCGCCCGCCGACCTGACCAGTGATCGCGACCTCGGGTCTCGAACCCTCGCCGAACACGGGGGCGAACCGCTCATCATCGAGGATGGCGAAGGCCGCGGCGATCATCTCGCCACGCTGGGCGTCGTCGACATCCGGCTCACGGGCCAGCAGCCGGCGGGCAACGTCCGGTCGTTCGGAGACTGCGATGTCGGGCAGGCGCTCCAGCAGCCGGTGGATCAGATCGCCGCGCCGGAATCGGCCGAGGGTTCCGCCCGGACCGGACCGCGCCAGCGGCGAGGGCACGGGCAAGGCCTCCGCGGACCCCAGCCGCGAGGGCGACAGGACCGTTTCCGCCGCCTCGTCGTCCGCGGCCGCGCCGAGCCAGTCCGGCGTCACCACACCTGCATCCTCGACCGGCGTGATGCGTGGCCGGGCGACCGGATCGGCTCCGTAGCGCCGGACGACGCCATGCGGTCCGTCGAGGGTCCGGACGTCGCCGCCCAGCCCTTCAATGGCTTCGGCCAGTGGGCCCCACCAGGCGCGAATGTTCTCCAGCTTCCGGTTGGCGGCGAACCGCCCGCCGATGATCAGCCGGTCGCGCGCTCGGGTCAGGCCGACGTAGAGCAGCCGCAGGGACTCTTCCTCGTTGCGTCGCTTTCGGGCCTCGCGCGCCGTCGCCGAAGCCTCGCAGTCGGCCTTGGCCGACCCGCACCACAGGAAGCCGCCCTCCGCGGTCTCAAGCAGGGCGTCGCCCTTGGGCTCCTCGAAGATGGTGTCGGGCAGGATGACGATCGGTGCCTCCAGCCCCTTGGCCGAGTGGGTGGTCATCACCCGCACCTCGCCGCGCGGCTCGTCCATCTCGCGTTTCACGGTCTGGGTCAGGGTCGACAGGCCGTGGCAGAACCGTTCGAGGTCCAGCACGCCCCGCATCTCCGCCGCCTGGGCCTGGTCGAGGAAGGCATCGATGGCGTCGCCCGCCTCGGCCCCCAGCCGGGTCAGGAAGCGCTGGCGCACCGTCAGGCCGCGGGCATCGAGCCGGTTCAGCAGGCCGGCGTAGAGGTCGAAGGGCGTCCGATCGCGGGAGGCCGCACGGAATCCCGCCACCAGCTCGACCGCCTCACGCGCGGCCGGATCGGTCCCGGCCCTTTCCCGCAACGCCTGCCACAGCGCGCCCGAACGGCCGCGGGCGATCGCATAGAGGTCATCTTCCGACAGATCGCAAAGGGGGCTGCGCAACACCCCCGCCAGGGTCAGGTCATCGTTCGGGAACAGGGCCGCGCGACCCAGAGCCATCAGGTCCTGGAACACGGCATGCTCGGACAGCTTCAGCCGGTCGGCGCCCGCTACCGGCACCCCGCCCTGTTTCAGGGCGCGCAGGATCTCCTCGAACATCGGGCCGCGCTTCTTGACCAGGATCAGCACATCGCCCCAGTCCGCCGCGCGCCAGATCTTGCCGGCCTTGTCATGGACGCCCTCGGCACCAGCGACGAGGGCGCGGACCTCGGCGACGATGCGGTCCGCCACCCGACGGCGGGCACCTCGGGTGACGTCGGCGTCCATCGGCTCGTCCCAGGCGCGCCGCTCTTCGGCCGCGTCCTCCTTTTCGGCCTCCCAGATGTCGATCGTGCCGGGGCCGTCCTGTCGCGCCGCCCGGTGTTCGATTCGCGCATCGACCCGGTCATCGATCAGCCCCCGGCCCGGGCTCAGGGCCTGCGCCCGTTCGACGTCGAAGAAGACCCGGTCGACGAAGGCCAGCACTTCGGGCGTGGACCGCCAGGACTGCAGCAACTGGACGTCCTCGAAGCGCCTACCCACGCCCTCGATCAGCCGTCGGTAGCTCTGGCTCTCGAACAGCAGACGCTCGGGCGCGGCACCCTGGAAAGAGAAGATCGACTGTTTCTCGTCGCCGACCACGAACAGGGTGCGTTCGATGGCGCTCTCGCGTGACCCGGCTCCGCGGAAGAACTCGTCGGTCAGGGCGCGCACGATACCCCATTGCTCGGGCGACGTGTCCTGCGCCTCATCGACGAGGATGTGGTCGACGCCGCCGTCCAGCTTGAACAGGACCCAGGCCGCGCCGGTCTCCTGATCTGTCAGCAGTTTCAGCGCCGCGCTGATCAGGTCGGCGAAGTCCAGGGCGCCACGCGCCGCCTTGGCCGCCTCGTATTCCGATGCATAGGCCCCGGCCAGCGTCAGGGCGTAGAGGGTGTCCCACCCGACGCGGCAGGCGCGGGCGCGGGTCACCGCCTCGAGCAGCCGTTCCTGTTCGCCGGCCAGCCACTCCACGGTCGCTGGATCGACAGCCTTTGTCGCCAACCGCGCGCGCGGACCGCCGTCGCCGTTGTCGGTGAAGAACAGGGCCTTGACCGCCTGAACGGGCACTTCGCCCGCTCGCACCGCCTCGCCGACGGCCTGCAGCTTCAGCCCCGTCGGCTGGTCGCTCCTGTCATTGCCCCGGGCCAGTCCGGCCGCCGCCGCGAACCAGCCGGCCACGTCCAGCGGAGGCGAACTCACGGCCGCCCGCTCGATCTCCGTGGGGTCCTCGAGTGCCTCGACGCCGACCATGTCCGTGATCCGTCGGATCAGGGTCGCCGGGCCACCGTCGGCCGCCACCCAGGCCGCGATCGCCGCGCGCTTCTCCTCGAAGCGGACGAACATCGCCTCGAAGGCCTGGAAATCCAGCTTGCCGGCCATGGTCGCATAGGCCTCGGCCAGCCCCGGATCGCCCGCCAGCGATCGCTCCGCCACCTTGTCGCGGGAACGGGACCGGATGGCCTCGGCTTCGACGTCGTCGACGACGCGGAACAGGGGCGACACCCCGGCCTCGATCGGGAAGCGCCGCAACAGCTGCTCGCAGAAGGCGTGGATGGTCTGGATCTTCAGCCCGCCGGGCGTCTCAAGCGCGTGGGCAAACAGGGTCCGCGCGCGCGACAGGGCGTCGGCGTCGTAGCCGGTCGGATCACGCTGCTCGAGCTTGCCCAGTTCCTCGCGCAGGTCCGCGTCGGCGGCGATGGCCCATTTGCCGAGCCGCTCGTAGAGGCGGCGCTGCATCTCGGCGGCGGCGGCCTTGGTGAAGGTCAGGCACAGCACAGCGTCGGGCCGCGATCCGCCCAGCAGAAGCCGGGCCACCCGTGACACCAGGGTGGTTGTCTTGCCCGATCCGGCGTTGGCCATGACGAAGGCGTTGACGGACGGGTCGGCGGCCAGGGCTTGAGGATCGGGGGCTTGAGGATCGGGGGTCAGGGTCACGTGCCCTCCTCCCCGTCGCCGGCGGTCGACCATTCAGCCACCCGCGCCAGATGGTCGTAGTCGGACACCGAACGCTGGGCGAAGGCCGGGGCCGTGCGCGAGGCATAAGCTCGCTCGGGCCGGGCATAGTCGCGCACCCGCTCGATCAATCCCGCCAGCGCGACGTCAGCCGTCCCTGCCGCGCCGAGTTCGCCGCTGCGGTCCTCGATCCGCGCCGGCGGCCTCCGCCCCGTCACAGAGACATAAAGCAATTCATGGGGCTCGCCCTGCCCCTCCGGGCCGAAGGCACCCGCTCGGGCCATGGCGGCGGTCAGGGGGAGTTGGGACGAGAACCCGGTCTCCACCTGTTTGGCGCTGGGTGCCGAACCGGTCTTGAAGTCGATCACCGCCAGCCGGCCGTCATGCACCTCGACCCGGTCCGCCTTGGCCGTCAGGGTGAAGCGGCGTCCGTCGATCTCGATCGGCCATTCGGCCGTCTCCTCCAGCAGCACCCGCGGCGACCCGGCCCGGCGCTCAGTCTCCCAGCCCGTGACCCATTCCCCGGCGTTGCGACCCAGAACCGCCTCGCGGGCCAGGGCGGAGTCCGCCATGCCCGCGTCCAGCAGGGCCCGCTGGTAGAGGGCCGCGAACCGCTCGGGTCCGTCGGCCGCGCCGCGGGTCTCCCACTCGCGGCCGAAAGCGTCGAGCGCCGCATGGATCGCGGTGCCGCGGATGCGCGCATCGACCCGTTCGTCGGGCCGGGCCATCTGGAACAGTTTGAGGATGAAGCGGGCGTAGGTGGCGTAGGGGTCGCGGACCCATTCCTCGACCCGGGTCACGGACATCCTGTCGGGCCGGACCTCGACCGGCGGGCGCGGGGCCGGACGGCGGGCGGGACCCAGCGACGGCGGCGGCCCGAGGTCTGGCGCATCCAGCGCCTTCGCCCAGGCCTCGGCCTGGGGCAGGCCGGGCAGGGACAGGCCGGCACCGCGCACCAGCGTCTCCAGCCGCCACAGCCAGCGCGACCGGATCGAAGGCTGGCCGCCGCGACGCTCCGCATGCAGCAGGATCACCTCGGGCGCGCAGGCGGCCTGGGCGAAATCATGGGCCGACAGGCCGATCCGCCGCTCGGGCGACGGCAGGCCCAGGGTCGTCCGCATCGGCCGCGACAGGAAGGGATCGGCGGACCCGCCGCGCGGCCACACACCCTCCTCCAGTCCGGCCAGGATGATCCGGTCGGCCCGGACGAGCCGCGCCTCGATGGCACCGAGAATGCGCAGACGGGGGTGTACGTCGCCGCCGGTCCGAACCACCTCCTGATCCATCAGCCGCTGCAGCAGATCGGCGAAGGCTTTTCCGTCCATCGGCGCGGAGGACGCCCCGTCGGTGATCAGTCCTGCCAGCAGCCGGGCGGCGGCCTCGCCCTCGGTCCCCCGCCAGGCCTGATCCGCGCCGCCTGCCAGAGCCTCGACGGCCTCGGTCAGCAATCGCGCGGCCTCATCGACCGCGCGCGCCGTATCGGCGCCGGCCATCAGCGGCGCGAGCATCCCTTCCAGCCGGTCTGCCAGCGTCCGGCCGGCGGCAATCTCCGCCAGCGTTACCCCGGACCGCGGCCGGCCCGGCCCGCCGTCTACAGCGCGGTCCAGCCGGCGCCGGACCGCCTTGAAGTCAGCCGGATGCGGCCCGCGCAGGCCGTGGACCTCGAGTCCGTCGCGCGCCGCGGCCATCTCCACCGGCTCGAGACCGAGCGTCACCAGCGGGTGTTTCAGCAGCGCCAGCAGGCCGACGGCGCCGAAGCCCTCGCCGGCCAGACCGGCCGTCAGTCCCAGCAGCACGCCGGTTGTCGTTCCCGACAGCGGCGTGCCCGCGGACGAGTCCGCCCCGAGGCCCCAGCGTGTCAGCCGGGCCTGCACCCGCCGGGCGATCTGGGCGTCAGGCGTGACGAGGGCGCAGGTCCGACCCGGCTGTTCGACGGCCTCGCGCATCAGCACGGCGGCGAGGGCGGCCGTCGCCTCCTCGGTCCGGGCGGACAGCATCGACAGGCCGTTCAGCCCCTCGCCGACCGGGTCGGCCCCGCCCGCCTGCATGGCGTCGATGGTGTGGCGCCAGTCGGCCGTCGAGCGTGGCGGCTTCAGCGCCTCGGCGATCAGCCGGCGTCGCGCTCGCCCGGCTCCTGTCTGCGCCGCCGTCTCGCGGGCGGGCCACGGGCGGACAGTCTCCCGGGTCACACCGTGGCGGGCGATCAGGGATTTGAGGGCCCCTTGGGGATGCTGATCGCCGACCTCCGTCCAGGCGGCCCCGTCCAGGTCCCGGTCCAGTCCGGGCAGCACTACACAGCCTTCTGGCGCGCGCGCCACCGCCCCCAGCACGGCGGCTGCGGCGGGCACGGTGCCAGTCGAGCCGGCGGCGATCACCGGATAGGCGGGGGGCTGCTCGTCCCAGCTTTCGGCCAGCCGCCTGAGCAGCCGCACACGGCGCGCCTGCGGGTCGATCAGACCCAGTTCGGCCAAACGGGCCGGCCAGGCCTCGACGGCAATGGCGAGGAAGGCGGCGGACGCCTGCCAGTGGGCGGCGAGGTCGGCCTCGACCAGATCCGCGACACGTCCCGGCTCCGAGACTTCTTCGATCTGGCAGGAGTCCATGAAGCCGGCGAGCGCCTCGGCCATCTCCAGGGCGCGCAGGGGCGGCAGGGTCCCGGTGTGGTGCGCCACGATCATTCGGGCCAGCTCGAACCGCCGCTGGAGCGTCGAGATGGCGGGCGGCAGGTCCAGTTCGAGGTCGCCCGGGGCGAACGGCGGTTCGTCCTCCTCCAGATCGCCCAGCGGACGGACCTGCGGCAGCAGCAGGGTCCGGCCGTGGGCCTGGCTGGTCAGGGCCTCCGTGAAGGCGCGGGCGGCGCGGCGGTTGGGCAGCAGGATGACGGTGTCGGACAGGGCCTCGGGCGGGTGCTCGCCCAGCCAGTCCAGCACGCCTGCAGCGAGGTCTTCGAGGAAGGGTCGGTGCGCCTCGATGGCGAACCAGCGGGGCCCCTCGGCCGCGAAGGGATCGAACAGGGCGGTCATCCCTGGCCCGCCAGCCGGGCTTCGGCCTGATCGCGTGCGCCGGGGTCGCCGACGTGCATCCAGTCGCCGTCGAGGACGCAGCCGAACAGCCGGCCGGCGGCGGCGGAGCGGCGCCAGAAGCCGCTCAGCGAGAAGGGGCCCTCCGGACCATCGGCGACATAGTCGGGACGGCAGATGTGGACGCCCATATAGGCGAAGGGGGCCGAGGGCGCGTCACCGCGGAAGGTCAGCCGGCCGTCATCGGCGAGGAAGACGTCGCCGTCGCCCTCGAAGCCGATCGAGCCCTCGCGCCGCGCCAGCAGCAGAACCGCGTCCATGGTTGACGGATTCCACAGGCGGGCGAGTTGATTCAGAGCGGAATTCCCGGAAGAGGCGTGGTCCGTCCAGACGCTGTCTATGTTGGCCACGAAAACCGGCTCCGGGCCTAGCAGCGGCGCGGCCTTCTTCAGACCGCCGCCGGTTTCGAGCAGTTCCGCCCGTTCGTCGGAGATCACGACGGCGGGTCCGCGGCCGCGCGCGGCGAGGTGGCGCTCCAGCCGGTCGGCAAACCAGTGGACATTGACCACCGCCTGCTCGACCCCGGCTTCGGCCAGCCGATCCAGCACATGATCGACCAGGGGGCGGCCCGCCACCTCGACCAGCGCCTTGGGCCGGTCGTCGGTCAGGGGGCGCATCCGGGTGCCGAGGCCGGCGGCCAGCACCATGGCGGTTCTGGGAGTCCCGCTCATTGTCGTCTCGCTTCCGGGACATGGACATCGAACCAAGCCCGGACCGCCTCCATGCCCGGCTTCGACAGGTTGACGTTCAGATGGCTCCACATCCGGGGCATGAAGGCGCGATAGCGAGGCTTGCCGTCACGCACGATCAACCGGGCGAAGATGCCGAGTATGCGGGCCTCGTTGAGCGCGGCGAGACCGGCGTAGTCTCGAAGAAATTCCTTGCGTTCGACCTGGGGCCGGAGGCTGAAATAGTGGTCCAGTGCCTGGGCCTCGAGCGCCGGCGACACGTCCCGGCGGGCGTCCTGCAGCAGGGAGTGAAGGTCCCACGACGGATGAGCCCGCACCGCGTCCTGGAAATCGATCAGCCCGACCCGCGCGGCCCCCTCGCGGTCTCGCAGCAAGATCAGGTTCTCGGCGTGGTAGTCGCGGTGGGCCATGACGGAGGCTCCGGCGGCACCGCGCGCGGCGACGGGTGCCCAGGCCGCGCGCCACTCCGTGACGGCGGCACCGTCGAACCGCAACTCCAGGTCAAGCTGGGGCATCCATTCGACGAAAAGGTCGGCGCCGCCCTGCAGCGCCGTTTCGTCATAGACCAGCAGCGGCCATTCGCCGGCAGGGCCGGTCAGCGTCCGCGGCGTCTCCGCCTCGTGCAGCGCGGCCAACGCCTCGACGGCGGCGAAATAGAGTGGTGCCTCCGGCTCGCCGGCCTCGATCGCGCGGACGAACAGGTCGTCGCCGAAATCCTCCAGAACGGCCAGGCCGGCAGCCGCATCGACCGCGACGATCCCCGGTGCCGACAGGCCCAGCGCGCGCAGATGGGTCGCAACGGCGGCGAAGGCCTCGATCCGACCGGCGGAGAGGCGGGCCACGGCGTTCCACCCATGGGCGCGGCGCTGTTCCGCGGACCATGACGGGTCGCACGGCGGCGATTCGGCGGCGGGTGCCTGATCCATCAGCATCAGGGTCGCGCCCTGTGGTGGGGTCAGCCGCTCATAGCGGCGCGTCGAGGCGTCGCCGGGCAGGGGAGTGCGGGCGGCGTCGGCGAGGCCGGCCGCCGTCAGGAAATCGATGCGCTGTTGTTCGCGGTCAGACATGAAGGCTCTTCAACTTCAATTCCCATGCCCCTACGCCAGAAACGGTCGCAACGCGGCCCGCTCCGTGTTCGGCCAGCGTCACCGCCAGGCGGTCGGGTCCGAGCCAGGCGGCGGGATCGTCACCCAGCCGTTCGGGCCATTCGATCACCGCGCAACCCTCGTCCAGCGCCTCGTCGAGGCCGATCTCGGCGGCCTCGTCCGGGCGGGTCAGGCGGTAGAGGTCAAAATGCGCGACCGGCGGATCGCTCTGATAGAACTGGACCAGGGTGAAAGTCGGCGACGGCACGTCCTCGCCGGGTCGGGTCAGGGCGCGGATCAGGCCGCGCGCCAGGGTCGACTTGCCCATGCCCAGCGGCCCGTAGAGCAGCACCGTCTCGCCGGGTGCCAGCAGGGGGGCGACGCAGGCGCCCAGCCGCGCGGTTGCGTCGGTGTCTTTCAGCGTCAGGGTCAGGCCGGCCTCAGGCAAAGTCGGCGTCCGGCTGGCTGGGCAGCACCCGTTCGGTAAAGGCCTTGAGCGCATAGGTCGCCCGGGCCGCGTCGATGTCGAGCCGGGCCGGCGGGATCGGGCGGCCGACCTTGATGAAGAACGGCTTGCGCTTCTTGTTGAGCAACTCGTGAAACAGGGTGATGTCGCGCAGTTCCGGCGAGAACCGGTCGAACCAGTGGAACAGCCTCGAGGTCGGCCCGGCCACATGGACCGGCACAATGGGCGCATCGTATTTGCGGGCAAGGGAGGCGGCGGTCGGTGCCCATTCCGGATCGGTCACCGAACCGTCCCGGGCGACCCGAGCCAGCCGTCCGGCAGGGAACATGACCACGCAGCGTTCGGCCTCGAAGGCTTCTCTCGCGGCCTGAAGGGTGGCCCGGGTTTTTTCGCGGGTCCGCTTGTCGACGACCCATTCGACAGGGATGACGGCCTCGCCGAGTCGGGGCGAGACGCGCAGGGCGTCGGCGTTGGCGAAGAAGACGGCGTCTTTGCGCCGCGCCCGCAAGGCGTCGAACACGGCGATTCCGTCGGCGATCCCCGTCGGGTGGTTGGCAACGATGATGCAGCGGCCGGTCGCCGGGATCCGGTCCTGATTCATCACTGCGACCTTCAGGCCGAGCAGGTCGCTCATATAGTCCAGTGTCCCGGAGCCCGAGAGCGGCCGCACCGCATCCGCCATCCGCACCGCCTGCCGGTAGTTCAGCAGCTTGTAAAGAAACGGCCGGACCAGAGGCCAGAAGACCGATCGGGTCAGGCGCGGCGCGCGTTCGGCGATCAGCACATCGCAGATGTGCGGCACGGCGCGTGGAGGCACCGGAGCGGCCGAGGGATCAAAGGCGTCAGCGAGAACCATGCCCTGCGCTTGTCGCCGCTCCAGAGCCGTCGGGCAAGCGGCTTGAGATCGGCTTGGCCGAGGTCCGGCGGGGGTGCTAACCGTTGTCGCGAAACGGCGGGAGGAGCCGTCCCCATGACACCTTCCGGATCCGGAGACCTCGAACGTCGCCTTCGAATGCTTCGTGAACAGCAGTCCGAACTCGCCGCGACGAGGCAAGGCGGCGGCGCGGGGCTCGCGCGCGCGATCACCGTCGTCGCCGGCCAACTCGGCTTTGATGCCGACGAGGCCGCCGCGATCGCGGACCAGGTCGACACCCCGGCGTCCGGGCCCGGGCACGGCATGGCCGGCGACTACCGGGTGCTGCGCGGCCCGGCTGATCCGATCCTGACCTTTTCGATGCTCGTGATCGGGGCGGCGGTGATCGGCCTCGGCCAGCCTGCCGCCGGTGCCCTGATCGTCGTCGCAGCGGTCGCCTCATGGTTCATTCGAGGCGCACGGCGGGTCGCGCGGTTGCGCATCGACGTCTCCGGCGCGCCGAGCTTTCCGGGCCGGCTTGACCGGATCGAACCATCCGAACTGGTCGCCATCGACTTCGCCTACCGCTATCCGCCTTGGATCGCCGAACACAGGAAGGCCGCGAGCGAGACCATAGACCTGCGGCTGCGCCTTGACGGGGGCCGCTCCGTCAAACTGGCTCACGGCCCCCTGTGGCGCGCCGCACCCCAGCCTGCGCCCGTGGCCTATTACCTGCTGGAGCGGCACCTCTTGGCCTGGGCGCGCGATTCCGGGTTGAAGATCGAGCGCGGCAGCGTCGGCTGGACCGCGAACCGCCTCTGAGCCGGGTTCGGGTGACCAGCCTTGGCGGCGGTCGACCGGGGGTGCTACCCCTTGCTACAAAGCTTCCAGAGGAAACGTCCATGCGTCACCGCTCGCTTCTTTCCGGCGCCGCCGCCGCCGTGCTGCTGGCCGTCGCCGCGCCCGCCCTGGCGGAGGTGCCCCCCGCGCCCGCCGTCGCGACCGCGCCCGCGCTCGTCCCGGCCGCCGAGGCGTTCAACTATCGCGACATGATCTCGGCTAACCGGCTGGGCGATCCACAGGTGTCGCCCGATGGCCGCTGGGTCGTCTATTCGGTGACCACGACCGACGTGGCGGCCAACCGCCGGTCGGGCTCGCTCTACATCATGGACCTGAGGGACCCGGGCGAGGGCCGCAAGCTGGCGATCAGCGAGGGCGGTGCCAACACCGCGCGATGGGGTTCGGACGGCAAGCTGTATTTCCTGTCCAGCCGCTCGGGCACGAGCCAGGTCTGGCGCGCTGCCGCCGACGGAACCGGCCCGGCGCAGGTGACCGACCTGCCCCTGGACGTGAACGCCTACCGGCTGAGCGCCGACGCCGGAAAGGTCGCCGTGTCGCTGGCGGTCTTCCCGTCCTGCGCCGACCTCGCCTGCACGGTGGACCGTAACGAGGCCGTGGCTGATGGCAAGGACACCGGCCAGGTCTATGACCGGATGTTCGTGCGCCACTGGGACACCTGGAACGACGGGACCCAGAACCATCTGTTCGTCGCCAATACCGACGGTTCGGGCGACCCCGTCTGGGTGACCAGGGGCTTCGACGGTGACACTCCCTCCAAGCCGTTCGGCGACGAGAGCGAATTCACCTTCACCCCTGAAGGCGACGCGGTTGTCTTCTCGGCGCGGCTGGCTGGACAATCCGAGCCGTGGAGCACCAATTTCGACCTCTGGCGCACCAACGGTCTTAGCGGCGACGGAACATTCGAGAACCTGACTGACGACAACAACGCCTGGGACACGGGCCCGGTGTTCTCGCCGGATGGCGGGACCTTGGCCTATCGCGCCATGGCCCGCCCCGGCTTTGAGGCCGACAAATATGCGGTCTTCCTGCGCGACGTGGCCACGGGTCGGGTCCGCCAGATCGCAGCCAACTGGGACCGGTCGGCGGACAGTCTGCAATGGTCGCGGGACGGCAGCACCCTCTATACGACCGCCGGTGACGTCGGTCAGACGCGCATCTTCTCGATCAACGTCCGCAACGGCGCAGTCACGCCGGTGACCGGCCCCGGCCACGTCTCGGCCTTCGTCCAGACGCCGTCGGGCTTCGTTTTCGCGCAGGACAGCCTGACCCGACCCAGCGAGCTGTTCGTGAAGACCTTCCTCGGCCGCGAGATGCCGAGCCGCATCACCAATGTGAACCCGCAGCTCGACGACAAGGCGTTCGGCGAGGCCGAGCAGTTCAATTTCGAAGGCTGGAACGGCGAAACGGTGCACGGCTACGTCATCAAGCCCGCCAACTACGTCGAGGGCCGGAAATACCCGGTCGCCTTCCTGATCCACGGTGGGCCGCAGAGCTCGTTCGGCAACGGCTGGTCGTACCGCTGGAATCCCTCGACTTATGCCGGGGCGGGTTATGCGGTGGTGATGATCGATTTCCATGGCTCGACCGGCTACGGCCAAGCCTTCACTGACTCGATCAGCCAGCATTGGGGCGACCGCCCGCTGGAGGATCTGCAGAAGGGCTGGGCCTTCGCCAAGGAGCGCTATCCCTTCCTCGACGGCGACAACGCCTGCGCTCTCGGCGCCTCCTACGGCGGCTATATGATCAACTGGATCGCCGGCAACTGGCCGGGCGAGTTCGACTGCCTGGTCAACCATGACGGCGTCTTCGACACCTTCAGCATGGGTTACTCCACCGAGGAGCTGTGGTTCACCGAGTGGGAGTACGGCGGCACGCCTTGGGAAAACCCGCGCGGCTACCAGGAATTCAACCCTGCCAACCATGTGCAGAACTGGCGTGACCCGATGCTGGTAGTGCAGGGCGACCGCGACTTCCGCATCCCCACCGCCCAGAGCCTGTCGACCTTCACCGCGCTCCAGCGGCGCGGCATCGAAAGCCGCCTGATCGTCTTCCCGGACGAGAACCACTGGGTGCTGAAGCCGGCCAACAGCCTGCAGTGGCACACCGAGGTGTTCGGCTGGCTGGACAAACATCTGCAGCCGACCGACTGACGTCGGAGGGCTCTGACAGACGAAGGGGTGCCTCCGCGGTGAAGCGCCCCTTTCTCGTTCAGCTGCGCGGCGGCGAGGGAACTCTGGCGTTGGCGGCGACGGCCGCCTGAAGCTTGGCGTGCTCGTCCTCGGTCATGCAGCGCGGCGCGCTCCATGCCGGCTCCGAAGGACGCACCGACAGGGCCTCGCGGGCGGTGATGAAGACCGGCGAGGCGCCGTACTCACGCGCGAAGGCGCGGCGGTTCGCCGTGTCCCGTTCGCAGATCAGGACGCCCCGGCCGGCGGTCCGGGCGTCGGTCGTCTGAGCCTGTTGTGGGGACGCCGTTGCCGGAACGGCGGCGGAAACGGCCACGCCCGCGGTGAAGGCGGCGACGGCAAGGGTGCGAATGACGCGCATTGGGACCTCCAGAACGCCCGAAAATGCTCAGGGTGCGGAGGGAAGAATGCGCTTTTTGCGCAGAATGTAAATATTATAAGACAGTTCAAAGTATGAAATTTTACAGCTCAGCCTTCTGATCCCCGCTGGGCCTTTCCCGGCGTTCACGCGTTGTCTCCGTTCGACGGAGTCCGCGCCCTTGTCCAACCCCTTGAAAGACAATCCGAACTGGTTGGCATTTCGCGACCGCGCCCTGGTTCCTGCGGGCCTGCGCCTGCGTGGTTGGCGCGACTGGGTAGTCGAGAACGATCCGGTCTATGCGGCGGCCCGCCGGCCCGGCCCGGCCGAGAAGATCGCGGCGAGCATCACCCTGCTGCTGATCGTGGCCATCAGCCTGTTTTTGATGGTCTTTGACTGGAACCTGCTGCGAGGGCCGATCGGCCGCTGGGCGTCGGCGCGCTACGACCGCGAAATCCAGCTGAACGGCGATCTCGATATCGAGCTGTTCAGCTGGACGCCGTCGGCGCGGGTGCAGCGGCTGCGCATCGGCGGGCCGGAGTGGGCGCGCGAAGAAGATACGCTGAAGATCGAGGACCTGCGGGCTTCGGTGCGGCTGCGGTCCCTGTTCGCCGGGCGGATCGAGATGCCGGTGGTCGCCATCAACCGACCTGAAGTGGTTCTGATCTCGACCGCCGATGGCCGCAGGAGCTGGCAGCTGAACCCGGACCAGCCGGACACCGGCGACGGCATGGAGCTGCCCCTCATCAATCAGCTGCTGATCCGCGACGGCACGATCTCGCTGGACGAGCAGGGTCGCGAGATCCGGCTGCAGGCCACGATCAACGCCCGCGAGGGCTCGGACGGCAAGGCCGGCTTCCATCTGGATGGCAAGGGTACGATCAACCGCACCCCCTTGACGCTGACGGTCAGCGGGGGTCCGTTCATCAACATCCGGCGCGACCGGCCCTACACCTTCCACGGCGAGATCGCCGGCGTGGGCACGCGACTGGTGGCGGATGGTGCCATCACCCGTCCGTTCGACCTCGGGCAGTTCAATGCGACGCTGCGGATGCAGGGGCGCGACCTCGCCGATATCTATCTGCTGACCGGCATCACCACGCCGAACACGCCACCCTACCGGCTGGCAGGCAGGCTGACGCGCGACGGTGCCAAATTCACCTTTGCTGATTTCACCGGCCGGGTGGGCTCGTCCGATCTGTCGGGCGACCTGGTGGTCGACAGGATCGGTGACCGGCGAAGGGTCGACGCCGACCTGCGCTCGCGCCTGCTCGACATCAACGACCTGATGACGGTTCTGGGGGCAAAGCCGACGATGACAGCGGGTGGTGACACGGTGGTCACCTCCGGCGTGCCGGGTCGGCTGCTGCCTGACGCCGCGCTGAATGTCGAGCGACTGAGGGTGATGGACGGGACGCTGAAGTACCGGGCCGCGCAGGTGAAGCGGAACGAGCTGGACGTGCGCCGGGTCGAGCTCGGTGCCGACCTGAAGGGCGGGGTGCTGGATCTCAATCCGGTTGCCTTCACCTTCAACCGCGGCGAGCTGAACGGCACGGCGAAGATCGATGCAACGCAGGATCGTCCCTACAGCGCCATCGACTTCAGGCTGCGCGGCTATCCGCTGGAATCGATCATTCCGGCCCGCAACGGCTTACCGACCGTCACGGGGCGGGCGCTGGGTCGTGCGCGGCTGGAGGGGCCGGGTGCCTCGATCCATGCCTTCGCGGCCGGCTCGAAGGGGTCCGTCAGTCTTGTGGTGCCGCAGGGCGAGATGCGCGCCGCCTTCGCCGAGCTTCTGGGCATCAACGCCACGGCGGGTCTGGGCAGGCTGCTGGGCGGCGACACCTCATCGGCCGAGATCCGCTGCGCTGTGGCCGATTTCTTGGTCAGCGGTGGCGTGGCCACGGCCCGGACCTTTGTGATCGACACCACGCCGGTCCTGGCCCAAGGCAGCGGCACGATCGATTTCGAGACCGAAACCATGAACCTGAAGATCGACGGCGAGACCAAGCAGGCGCGGCTGGTGCGGCTTTGGTCGCCGATCACGGTGCAGGGTTCGCTGACCGCACCCAAGGTCGGGGTGGACGCTGGCTCGATCGCGGGACAGGCGGGGATCGCCGCGGCGCTGGGCTCACTGCTCAACCCTCTGGCGGCCCTGCTGCCGTTCGTGGACCCGGGACTGGCGGACGACGCCAACTGCGGCGCGCTGATTTCGTCGGCGAGATGATTGAGCCGTACGGCCCGTTCATGCGTATCTTGAGCCCTGTCCGCCGGATTCGAGACCTGATGACCCGTAGAGGATTCCTGGTGCCCGCCGCCGCCGCTTTCGCCGCCGCCTGCTCGCCGCTGGGGGCGTTGAACGCGCTCGGCCCGCGCGACCGTGGCGCGCGTCGGGTGGCGAGCGGCATCTCATACGGCGACGATCCGAGACAGAAGATGGATCTGCTGGCGCCGACCTCGGCGATGGATCGCCCTTGGCCGGTGCTGGTCTTCTTTTACGGCGGCGGCTGGGATTCAGGTTCGCGGGGCCAGTATGGCTGGGCCGCCCACGCACTGGCGGCGCGCGGCTTCGTCGTTGTGGTGCCGGACTATCGGGTCGTACCGCAGGTGCGGTTTCCGGCCTTCATAGAGGACGCCGCCGCGGCGACCGCCCGTGCCGCGGAGATCGCTGGTCAGTATGGCGGGGATCCGGATCGCCTCGGGGTCGTGGGTCATTCCGCCGGTGCCCATCTGGCCATGATGATCGCTCTGGACCGCCGCTATATGGCCGCAGCGGGCGCGCCGGGGCTGATCAAGGCGGCGGCTGGACTGGCCGGGCCCTATGACTTCCTGCCGTTCGACGTTCCGTCCTCGGTCAACGCCTTTGGACGAGCACCCGATCCGACCCTGACCCAGCCCGTGACCTTTGCCCGCGCCGATGCCCCGCCGCTTTGGCTGGGCCACGGGACCGCCGACGAGGTCGTGCACGCCGAGGACACCACCATCCTGTGCGACCGGATGGGCGAAGTCGGCGGGCGCTGCGAGGCGAAACTCTATCCAGGCCTGAACCACGCCGACCTGATCGCGACCTTCTCGCCCCTGTTCCGCAAGAAGGCACCTGTGCTGGAGGACGTGACGGCCTTCCTCCAGCGGGAGCTTGCGCAAGCGTAGCCTCGCCATTGTCATCATCTTCCGTTATCGGAGGCCATGACAGACATGAACACATCGGCCCTTAGCGGCCCGGCGGCTCTGGACCGCCTCGAAGCCCTCTACAATCAAGCCGTGACCAATCTGCGCGACGCGGTGCGGACTTTTCTGGCGACCGGCGAGCGGCCGGACCCCGAGGCGCGCGCCCGGGGCCTGTTCTCCTATCCCCAGTTGCGGGTCAGCTGGTTCGGCGATCGTCCCGCCAATCTGGCCAGTCGCGCCTACGCCCGTCTGTCGCGGCCCGGCGTCTATTCGACCACCATCACCCGGCCGGACCTGTTCCGCCCCTATCTGACCGAGCAGCTGGGGCTGCTGGAGCAGGACTATGGCGCGACCTTCGACGTGCGGCCGTCGGAGCAGGAGATACCCTTCCCCTATGTGATGGACGGATCGGACGTGGCCCTGGACCGCAGCCAGACCGCCGCAGTGGCCCGCTACTTCCCGACCACCGACCTGGCTCATATCGGCGACGAGATCTCCGACGGCCTGTTCAATCTTGGCGAGGACTTTCCGCTGGCCCAGTTCGACGGCCTGCGCACCGACTTCTCGCTGGCCCGGTTGCGCCACTACACCGGCACGCCGGTCGAGGACGTGCAGTCCTATATTTTGTTCACGAATTACAATCGGTACGTCGACGAGTTCGTACGCTGGGCCTGCGCCCAGCTGGCCGATCCGGACAGTCCCTACGAGACCTTGTCCTGCGCCGGCGGGGTGATCATTACCCGCGACACGCCCAACCCCGAGCAGGCGGTGATGGACGCGGCCTGGAAGAAGCACCAGATGCCGGCCTATCACCTGACCGCGCCGGGCTGGAACGGCATCACCCTGGTCAACATCGGCGTCGGCCCCTCCAACGCCAAGACCATCTGCGACCACCTTGCCGTCACCCGGCCCCACGCCTGGATGATGATCGGCCACTGCGGCGGGCTGCGCGACAGCCAGGTTATCGGCGACTATGTGCTGGCCCACGCCTATCTGCGCGACGACCATGTGCTGGACGCGGTGCTGCCGCCGGACATCCCGATCCCGTCGATCGCCGAGGTCCAGCGGGCATTGTACGACGCCGCCAAGACGGTCTCCGGCGCGCCGGGCGAGGAGGTAAAGCGCCGGCTGCGGACCGGCACGGTGGTCACCACCGACGACCGCAATTGGGAGCTGCGATATTCCAAATCGGCCCAGCGCTTCAACCAGAGCCGGGCAGTGGCCATCGACATGGAAAGCGCCACCATCGCCGCCCAAGGCTACCGCTTCCGGGTGCCTTACGGGACGCTGCTTTGCGTATCGGATCGTCCGTTGCACGGCGAGATCAAGTTGCCGGGACAGGCCAACCGCTTCTACGAAGGCTCGATCTCGGAGCATCTGCAGATCGGCATCCAGGCCGTCGACCTGCTGCGGGCCGAGGGCAGCCGCCTGCACTCGCGCAAGCTGCGAGCCTTTGACGAGCCGCCGTTCCGGTAGGGACCAGCCGCCCCCTCGCCACCGCGAAGGGGACGGCATTTCTTCAGTCTGGCGTTTTCTTCTTGTCGCCGAACGCTTCCTTGACCTCACCCTCGGTGATCCGTTTCGACGGATCGCCCTTCTGGTTCAGGTTCTGCTCTTCAGTGCCGTCGCCCATCATGCCGGGATGCGGGTCGGTCTTCTTGGGGTCGTCGCTCATGGCGAGGTCTCCTTTTCCACCTTGGCGTAAAGCCCGGGAGACGGAGGCCGTTCCGCTATTTCTTCAGCCGTTTCGCATTGGCGACGGCGGCGGCGTGGATCGGACGAAGGGCCTCGGCCTGGCCCTTCAGCATCGCGCTGTTCAGGGTCAGCATCTGGCCGGCCGCGCGGTTCCACCAGCCGACGGCATAGCTGTACTGTGCCTGCATGGCCGCGGCGGGAGTCGAGGCGGAGGCGATGGAGGTGGCGGCCCTGGACGCCAGTCCGGCCTCCGCCATGACGCCGGAGCCGACGCGGCCCCCGATGTCACCGAAGGTCTTCGCCATGGCCGAGGCCGAGGCCGACAGGGCCTCGACCTTTTCCGTGCTCATCAGCGACAATTCCTTCAGGTCGACCTTGCGCGGATCGGCCATGCCGGCGGCCATGATCTCCAGCCGGGCGTTGATGACGTCGCCGGAGGCCTGCAGCATCTCGCCGCCGGACAGAGCGGTGTTGGCGGCCCGGGCACCGTCGCGCGTCAAGCGGCGGCCGGTCTTGATGGCTTTGTCGAACTGGGTCATGCGGCCAGCCTAGACCATTTTTGTTTCAGGTCGAAACGGCCTGAATCCAAAAAAATGGTCCAGAATCAAAGCAGAGCGAAATCTGAGCCTTGATGGACTGCGTCGATCAAGGCCGTTTTCGCTCTGCGGCCGCAATCACGTCACGGGCAAGACCTCGTCGGCGAAGTCCGCCAGGTCCTTCAGTAGCGCGGGAACGGCGGCGTCGATGATCTCCTGTCCCTTCTTCGGGCTGGCCTGCAATGGATCGGAGCCGATGCGGCCGTCGGGGAAGCGCGCGCGGTAGTCCAGCGCGTCGCGGATCGGCCCGACCGGCGCGATCTTCGGGCTCAGATCGGCGGTCTTGATCCGGTCCGGATAGGCGGCCTGGGTCACGGCAATTTCGGACGGGGTGGCGTGCATGCCGTGGCCGGTCGGGAACATCCGGTTGCACAGGCCCATGACGCCGGGCAGGTCCCACCAGTTGCGCAGCTTCAGCACAAAGGGCGGCTGTTCCTCGACGAAGCTCCATTCGGCGTAGATCTCGGCGAAGGTCGCTTCGATGGTCGCGACGTTGCCGCCGTGGCCGTTGAGGAAATAGATCCGCTCGAAGCCATGCCGGCTCAGCGACGACACCCAGTCGGTGATGGCCGCCATGAAGGTCGAGGGCCGCAGGGAGATAGTGCCCGCGAAGGCCAGATGATGCTGGGCCATGCCGATGTTGAAAGTCGGGGCGACGATCAGGCTTTCATCCCGGGCCTCGGCGGCGTGAGCGATGATCTCCGGACACATCCAGTCGGTGCCCAGCAGGCCGGTCGGCCCGTGCTGTTCGTTGGAGCCGATCGGCACCACGACGGTCTTTGAGGTCTTCAGCCGAGCGTCGATTTCGGGCCAGGACGACAGGTGGATCAGCATGGGCGGACTCCGTAGCGACTTGAGCGCGGTCTAGGCCGATTGGTGCCCAGGGCCAACCGTGGCCGTTTACGGCTCGCCCTTGACCGGGCTCCGCCACCCGGCGACGAGAGCGGATGAAGCCACCCAAGGCCCGCCTTCAGTCCGCGTCCAAACGGCCCGCCGTCATGACCGGTGCAATGGTCCCTGTGCTGGGCTGGCCGCCAGACCAGGACCGGGTCGAGGCGATCTTCGAGCGGCTGTCGCGGGTCATGCCCGATCCGAAAACCGAGTTGATTTTCTCCAGCCCGTTCACCCTGGTCGTCGCCGTCGCCCTCTCGGCCCAGGCCACGGACGTCTCGGTCAACAAGGCGACCGACCGTCTGTTCGCCGTCGCCGACACCCCGACGAAGATGCTGGTGCTGGGCGAGGCGGGGTTGATCCCCTTCATCGCCTCGATCGGCCTGTATCGCGGCAAGGCGCGCAACGTCATCGCCCTGAGCCGCATCGTGCTGGAACAGCACGGCGGCGAGGTGCCCCTGACCCGCGAGGCACTGCAGGCCCTGCCCGGCGTCGGTCGCAAGACGGCCAGCGTGGTGCTCAACGAACTGGGGATCGAGGCCGCCATCGCGGTCGACACCCACGTCTTCCGCGTCTCGCACCGGCTGGGTCTGGCCAATGCGGGGACGCCCGACAAGGTTGAGGCCCAGCTGTTCCGCGTCGTGCCCGAGGACTTTCTGCCCAAGGCCCACCACTGGCTGATCCTGCACGGCCGCTACACCTGCACGGCGCGCAAGCCGAAATGCAGCGCCTGCATGATCAGCGACCTGTGCCCGTCGCGGGCCGGGCTTCAAGCGCTGGGACAGCCGGACTAGAGCCGCGCCTTCGCCGCCTCAGCGAACCGCCGCCCGCCCTCCGGTGCCGAGCCCAGATAGAAGTCGGGCTCGATCAACTCCGCCTCCATCAGCAGCCAGCCGCCGCCGGCGCCCTGCGCCATGTCGATGCGGGCGTAGAGCAGGTCCTCGTCGATGGCGGCGAGCGTCCGTTCGGCCAGCGCCAGCGCCCCGGCGGGCGGTTCGGCCAGGGCCGCGTACTGGCCGCCGAACTGGACCTGGATGCGGAACTCGCCCGCGACCGGCCGCTTGCTCACGACGTGACTGAGCCTGCCGCCGAAGAACAGCAGGGAGGTCTCGCCCTCGCTCTCGATGGTCGGCAGATAGGGCTGGATCATCGCCGGCCCCTCGGGGGCGCCGTCCATCCGCTCGCCGCGCGACAGGCGCAGCGTCTTGTACGCCCCGCCCGAGACGCGCGGCTTGACCACGATCCGGTCCGTCCCGAACCGATCGAAGGCGGCGTCCGCATCGGCCTGGGTGACGCCGTCGGCCCAGACCGTCGGCGGAATGGCGATGCCTTTTTCCGCCAGCCGGCCCAGATAGGATTTGTCGGAATTCCAGCCGATGACTTCGGCCGGGTTTAGCATCCGAACGCCCGCCCTCGTCCATGTCTCGCAGGCCTGCATCCAGCGACCATGGCTGCGGTGATAGCCCCAGACGATTAGCGGCAGGACGAGGGGATAGCTGGTCAGGCCAGAGGCGTTCTCAACATGCTCGGTCCACGGCGTCGGCTCGACGGTGATCCCGGCCCCGATGAGGGCGTCGGCCAGCCGCTCCAGCACTCCGGGCCACTGGCCCGCGTACGAGGAGTCGGCCGGGTCGGGCGTCAGGACGGCAATGCGGGTCATGACCGCTCTATAGCCAAGCTCTGCAAACGCATAAAGACATCCTTATATGTTTTTTCGTGACGGACCGGGCCGGGTCCGGTAAACGCCGCGCCCATGACCCAAAGCCCCACCTATGACGTCTGCGCCGTCGGCAACGCCATCGTTGACGTGCTCGCCCCCTGCGAGGCCGCCTTTATCGATGCGCAGGGCCTGACCGCCGGCTCTCTGCAGCTGGTCGACGCCCAACTAAGCGCCGCTCTCTACGCCGCCATGGCCGCGGGGGTCGAGGCCTCGGGTGGCTCAGCGGGCAACACCGTCGCCGGCGTGGGCTCCTTCGGTGGCCGCGCGGCCTATATAGGCAAGGTCGCCGACGACATGCTGGGCGGCGTCTTCAGCCACGACATCCACGCCGTCGGCGTCCATTTCGAGACCCCGCCGCTCAAGGACGGCGCCGCCTTCGGCCTCGCCACCGGCGTATGCATGATCAATGTCACCCCCGACGGCCAGCGCACCATGTGCACCTATCTCGGCGCTGCCAACCAGCTTCAGGCCGCCGACATCGACGCCGAACTGATCGGCGCCTCGGCCATCGTCTATCTGGAAGGCTATCTGTTCGATCCGGCCCCGGCCCGCGCCGCCTTCGAGGCCGCCGCCGCCGCCGCCCACGCCGCCGGACGCAAGGTCGCCATCACCCTGTCCGACACCTTCGTCGTCGCACGCTGGCGCGCCGAGCTGCTGGCCTTCATCGAGGCGTCGGCCGACATCGTCCTGGCCAATGAAGGCGAACTGGCCGCCCTGTTCGAGACAGACGATTTCGACGCCGCCGCCGCCCGGCTGGCGTCCATGGTTGACGTGGCCGCCATCACCCGTGGCGAAGCCGGCTCGGTGGTCGTCAGCGGCGACCAGCGCGTCGAGATCGCCGCCGTCCCGGTCGGCAAGGTGGTCGATACCACCGGAGCCGGCGACCAGTACGCCGCCGGCTTCCTGCTCGGCCTCGCCCGCGGCCTGTCGCTCGAAGACGCCGGCAAGCTCGGCTCCCTGGCAGCCGCCGAAGTCATCGCCCACTGGGGCCCGCGGCCGATGGTGTCGCTGGAGGGGCTTGCGGAGGGGGCGGGGCTGACGCTGACGACCTGATCGCGCAACTTCGATTCACCCTGTCGGTTGAAGAGTTGCTAGCCAGACGGGTCCAGACTTCAGCGCATGCCACGGTTTCGGAAACGTTACAGCTCGTCTGATCGTGTGAGATTTGCGGCCTTGGTGGTGGTGATCTCGGTTGGCGCTTTCGCGGTCACGCTCTTTGCCGTCACCCCTGACGCACCGGGCAAGCCGCAATTGTACCGCTACGTCGAAACCCGCACCACGGACCAGCACTTCAGCGGCTGCAGGGCGGCCCGGGCCGCAGGGCGGCAGAACATTCCGGCTAGCGACCCGTCCTATCGCTCCTTTATGGATGGCGACGACGATGGCCTAGCCTGCGAGCCCTATCCCGGTCGCTAGACAGACCGGAGCGTCACGCCCGCCTGATCGTCACATACAGCGCCCCGTCGCCGCCATGGTGGCGGGCGGCGGCGGCGAAGCCCGAGACCACACCGCGCAGGGCCGGACCCTGCAGCCATTCGTGGACCGAGGCGCGGATCACGCCGGGGCCGCCGCGCCTCCCCTGCCCGGTCACCACCAGCACCGATCGATAACCGCGCGCCTGCGCCCCGATCAGAAAGGCGGTCAGGGCGTCCTGGGCCTGGAAGCGGCCGTAGCCGTGCAGGTCGATGCGGGCCTCGATCGGATCGCGCTCGCGCGACAGGCGGCGCTGGCGGCGGGGCTCCAACTCTTCCGGCAGGCCGCGCTGGCGGGCGGGCGCGGCGGTTGGTGGAGAATAAGGGATGGCGACGCCGCGGGGCCTGACGGGCCCCTTCGGAAGCGGCGCGGCGGGCGGTTCGGGATCG
>JBBQOK010000002.1:0-37020 GCA_038330765.1 Caulobacterales bacterium
GGTGATCTTGATCATCGGGTTCACCGCCGGACCGGAGGTGTCCTTGTAGGGATCGCCGACCGTATCGCCGGTCACCGCGGCCTTGTGCGCCTCGGAGCCCTTGCCGTGGACGACGCCGTTCTTGTCGGTGAAGCCCTCTTCAATGACCTTCTTGGCGTTGTCCCAGGCACCGCCGCCCGAGGTCATCGAAATGGCGACGAACAGGCCGGTGACGATAACGCCCATCAGCATGGCACCGAGGGCGGCGAACGCCGTAGCCTTGTCCGAAATCGACAGCACCGCGACGAACAGGACGATCGGCGACAGCACCGGCAGCAGCGACGGCACGATCATCTCCTTGATCGCCGCCTTGGTCAGGATGTCGACGGCCCGACCGTATTCAGGCTTGACCTCATAGGTCATGATTCCCGGGTTCTCGCGGAACTGGCGACGGACCTCGGCCACGACGGCCTCGGCGGCGCGACCCACCGCCATCATCGACATGCCGCCGAACAGGAAGGGCAGCAGCCCTCCGAACAGCAGGCCGACGACGACATATGGATTGGTCAGGCCGAAATCGATCGGACCCATGCCCGCGAAGAACGGGAACAGGTCAGGGTTGGCGGCGAAATAGTCCAGGTCGGACGTATAGGCCGCAAACAGCACCAGGGCACCGAGACCGGCCGAACCGATGGCATAGCCCTTGGTGACGGCCTTGGTGGTATTGCCGACGGCGTCCAGGGCGTCCGTCACGTGACGCACGTCCGAGGGCAGGCCCGCCATCTCGGCGATGCCGCCAGCGTTGTCGGTGACCGGACCGAAAGCGTCCAACGCGACGATCATCCCCGCCACGCCCAGCATGGTCGTGGTGGCGATGGCGATGCCGAACAGGCCCGCCAGCTGGAAGCTAACAATGATGCCGACGATTATCGTCAGAGCTGGCAGGGCGGTCGACTCAAGCGAGACGGCGAGACCCTGGATCACATTGGTGCCATGGCCCGAAACCGAGGCGTTGGCGACCGACCGCACCGGACGGAAGTTCGAGCCGGTGTAGTATTCAGTGATCACGACGATGGCCGCCGTAACCCCCAGACCCACCATGCCCGCCCAGAACAGACTCATCGGCTCGATCGTCAGGCCCGTCGAGGTCGTGACCGGGCCAAGCAAGTCAGCACCGACCAGGTGCTGGATGACCAGATAGACGGCACCGACGGACAGGACGCCCGTAACGATCAGGCCCTGATACAGGGCCCCCATGATGTTCTGCTTCTTGCCGAGCCGGACGAAGAAACTGCCGACGATGGAGGTGACGATACAGGCGGCGCAGATCAGCAGCGGCAGCAGCATCATCGTGCCGACGTAAGGCTGGTCGCGGAAGAAGATCGCCGCGAGGACCATGGTGGCGACCGTGGTCACCGCATAGGTTTCGAACAGGTCGGCGGCCATGCCGGCGCAGTCGCCGACGTTGTCGCCCACATTGTCGGCAATGGTCGCGGCGTTGCGAGGATCATCCTCGGGGATGCCCGCCTCGACCTTGCCCACCATGTCGCCGCCGACGTCCGCACCCTTGGTGAAGATGTCGCCGCCGAGACGGGCGAAGATCGAGATCAGCGAAGCGCCGAAGCCCAGCGCCACCAGACCGTCGATGACCTCGCGGCTGGTGCTCTCGAAGCCCGCACCCTCCGTCAGGAAGGCGTAGTAGCCCGCCACGCCCAGCAGTGCACCGCCGGCCACGAACATGCCGGTGATGGCACCCGAGCGGAACGCGAGGTCCAGACCCTTCGACAGGCTCTCCGAGGCGGCCTGCGCGGTGCGGACGTTGGCCCGGACCGAGATCAACATGCCCGCGAACCCGGCAAGCCCGGACAGGACGGCACCGATGACGAAGCCGACGGCGGCCCATGGGCCGATCAGCAAGTAGGCGGCGATCAGGATGACGACGCCGACCATGGCGATGGTCGTGTATTGCCGCCGTAGATAGGCCGAGGCGCCCTCCTGGATCGCGGCGGCGATCTCGCGCATTTTGTCGTTGCCGGTGCTGGCCTTCATCAACGAGGCGGTCTGGACCAGTCCGTAGAGGACCCCCAGTGCGCCTGCGGCGATGACCAGCCACAGATAGTTACTCATGGCGTTTCCAAACCCTGTGTTTCTAGAGGCGCCCGGACCCTTGGCGCGGTGGGCGTTATTCGCCTCTGTCCGCCTTCCGGTCCCCCCGTGCGCACCGGACGCGAGTCTGCGTCCTTGGGTAAATGCGGCGGAAACGTGCCAAATGCGCCGGGACGACGCAACAGGATTGATGAATGGGGATCAGCCCAACTGGACGCCCGTGCGGCGCCGGGGTGCCTGGCTGACGATCTCAACCCGCGTCACGACCCCTCGTCCGGCAATGGTGGCCGCCGAACGCAGCAGGCTGGCCGAGAGGGCGGCAGTGTCGATCCGGGTCCAGTCGTCGGCGACCGTGAAGGGTGTCCGGTGACCCGCCCGCACCAGGGCGTCGCGCAGATAGGCCTCCTTGGGACGCATCGATTCGGGCGTGACCGACCCACCCAGATGCAGGCGCAGGGAGACGAAGACGTAGTTTCGGACCCGGCCGCCCGATACAATCGGCAGGCCTACGCCGGCGATGCTCACGCTGGCACCCGGCGTCGGCGTGTCGCCAGCCGACACCGCCGTCGCGAAGGCGAGCGGCGGCAGGATGGCTGAAGCGGCGATCAGGTCACGGCGGCGCATCCAGGCACCATGAGGCGGACGCCTTGAGATTTGGTTTCAGCCATGCGTGAAGCCCGACGGGTCGAATTGGACCGGCTGGCCCGCGAAACGGGCGACCACGCCCTCCCCGGCGATCACACGCCCCAGTCTGGTCAGTCGTAGATGGCGGCGCTCGGCCTCGCGGCGCAGGACAGCCTCGTCCGCCGCGCGGGCGGTGAAGGCGATCTCGTAGTCGTCGCCGCCGGTCACCAGCTTCTCAAGAGCGGCCTGCTCATCGACGCGGCCGTCATACCAGGCTTGGCCGGCGGCGGACCGCGGCGTGGCCTCCAGGTCCATCTCCACCCGAACACCGCTCGCATCGGCCAGATGGCCGAGATCAGCGATCAGGCCGTCCGAAACGTCGATGGAGGCGCTGGCGAACTCCCGGATGACGCCGCTGAACTCGACGCGGGGGTTCGGCATCCGGTAGTGGGCGATCAGGGCCGCCAGCCGGTCCGGTTCGAGCGACAGCTTCTCCTGCGCCGCCTGAAGGCCCAGCCAGCCGTCTCCGATGGCGCCGGTCACGAAGACCAGATCACCGACGCGGGCTCCTGCCCGGCCCACGGTGCGGCCCTTGGGGACCCAGCCGAACAGGCTCATCGAGAAGCTGGCCGGGCCCGGCGTGACCACGGTGTCGCCGCCCAGCAGGGAGACGCCAAACGCCTTCTGGTCGACCCGCAGGCCGTCCACGAACGTCATGCGTTCGGGCCAGCCGCACCGGGCGGACCAGTGACAGGCCAGCAGATAGCCGAACGGCTCGGCCCCCTTGGCGGCGAGGTCGGACAGGTTCACCCGCAGCAGCTTCTTCGCCACCGTGTCGAGCGGATCGGCCGGCAGGAAATGGACGCCCTCGACGATGACGTCCTTGGTCAGGACGAGGTCGTGGCCCGGGCGCGAAGGGACGACGGCGACATCGTCCTTCAGCCCCCTGCCCCATTCGGGATGGGCCAGGGGCGCGAACAGCCGCCGGATGGTCTCGAACTCACCGGCGACGTCGACCCCGGCCATCAGGAGGGACGCACGTCCCGGGCGACTCCGTCCAGGGCGGCGTTGACGAACTTGGCTTCGGCGTCGTCGAAGAAGGCCTTGGCCAGCTCGACATACTCATCGATGACGATCTCTCTCGGCACGTCCGGACGGTCGCGCAGTTCCCACGCCCCGGCCCTGAGCAGAGCCCGGAGGGTGGAGTCGAGGCGCTCGAGCCGCCAGTTGGAGGCCAGCCGCGCTTTCACAGCCGCATCGATGTCGCTCTGGCCGGCGACCACGCCGCGCACGATATCGGCGAACCACGCCTCGTCGGCTTCGGCGAGGGGTTCGCCTTCGATGTCAGCGTCGAAACGATGGTTGGAGAATTCGCTGATGACCGTCTCGACACCCTCTCCGGCCAGCTCCATCTGGTAAAGGGCCTGGACCGCGGCCAGACGCGCGACGGTGCGGGCGCGCCGCTGCCGGCTGGTCAGCTGGGGCTCGGCGCGCTGCTTCCCGGCCTCGGCGAGCTGTTCAAGGACGGATTGGAGGCTGGCGGGTTCGGTCACGACGCCAGTCCTACGCGCAGCCGCTTGCGCAAGGCAATCAGATCGAGACAGGCGCGGGCCGCGCCGCCTCCCTTGTCGCCTTCGCTGAGGCGGGCCCGCGCCCAGGCCTGGTCCTCGTCCTCGGTCGTCAGAATGCCGTTGCCGATCACCACGCCCTTGAGGCCAAGGTTGCAGATGCCCGCCGCCGACTGATCGGAGACGATCTCGAAATGGTAGGTTTCGCCACGAATGACACAGCCCAGGGCGACATAGCCGTCGTAGCGCGGCGCGGTCGGGAAGCGGCCCGCCTCCTCCGCGAGGGCGATGGCGGTCGGAACTTCCAGCGCGCCGGGCACGGAGACGACGTCGAACTCCACGCCCTGCACCCGCAGGGCATCCTTGGCCCCGTCCAGCAGGGCGTCGGCCAGGGCGTCATAGAAGCGCGCCTCGACGACGAGGACACGGATGGGGTCGCTTACGATTGGTCTTCTCCGTCCATGTCGCGCCAGCCGACGATGCGCAGGCCGTAGCCTTCCAGCGCGGTGGGATTGGGGCGGGTCGAACTCATCACGATCATGTCGCGCACGCCGAGATCGAGCAGGATCTGGGCACCGACACCGTAGTTGCGGATCGAACGGTCGACGGCCTTCGGCTTCTCGACACCGGCCAGCCGCTCAGCAAGGCCATGCAGTTCGGGATCGCGCAGGAAGACGATGACGCCGGCACCGGAATGTTCGCTGATCGCCTTCAGTGACCGCGGCACATAGTCCTGACGGGCCTCGACATGACCCAGCAGGTCGGCGGCGAAATCCACCTGATGCATCCGGACCAGGGTCGGCTTGCCCGGCTCGATCTCGCCGTGGACAAGGGCCACGTGTTCGACGCCTTCAATGGCATTGCGGTAAAGCATAAGGCGGAAGGGTCCGCCGTGGACGCTCTCAAACGGCGTGTCCATGACGCGCTCGACCAGACGTTCGGTGCGGCGGCGATAGGCGATCAGGTCGGCGATCGTGCCGATCTTGAGGCCATGCAGCTGGGCGAAGGCGATCAGGTCGGGCATTCGCGCCATCGACCCGTCGTCATTCATGATCTCACAGATCACCCCGGCGGGCGTCAGCCCCGCCATGCGCGATATGTCGACCGCGGCCTCGGTGTGGCCAGTGCGAACCAGCACGCCGCCGTCGCGAGCGACCAGCGGGAAGACGTGGCCCGGAGAGACGATGTCGTCGGCACCCCGGGTCGGATCCGAGGCGACCTGCACCGTCCGGGCGCGGTCGGCGGCGGAGATCCCGGTGGTGACCCCCTCGCGGGCCTCGATCGAAACGGTGAAGGCGGTGCCCATGCTTTCGCGGTTGTCCGCCGCCATCGGCGGCAGGCGCAGCTGGCGGGCACGGTCGGCGGTGATGGCGAGGCAGATCAGGCCACGGGCATGCCGGGCCATGAAATTGATCTGGTCCGGCGTGGCGAACTGGGCCGGAATGATGATGTCGCCCTCATTCTCCCGGTCCTCGGCGTCGACGAGGATGTAGGGCTTGCCGTTGCGGGCGTCCTCGAGAATGTCCTCGATTGGGCTGATCGGGCTGTCGTTCATGTTCGCGGCCAATTGCATCACGCGGTCTCCTGCCACCGCGCGAGGTATCGCGCCAGCATATCGATCTCCAGATTGACCGCATTGCCCGGTTTCAGGTCGCCCAGCGTGGTCGCTGTCCAGGTGTGGGGGATGATGTTGATCTCAAAGCGCTGGCCCTCAACCGTATTCACGGTCAGCGACACACCATCGACCGTGATCGAGCCCTTGGCGGCGATATAGCGATGCAGCGGGGCCGGGACCTCGATGTGCACCCGGTGCGAACCGCCGTCGGGCTCGATGGCCACGACGCGGCCGAGGCCATCGACATGGCCGGAGACGATGTGGCCACCCAGTTCGTCGCCCAGTTTCGCGGCACGCTCCAGATTGACCCGATGGCCCTCGGCCCAATCGCCGAGCTTGGTCTTCAACAGGGTCTCGCCAGAGACCTCGACCGCGAACCAGGCGGGACCCGTTTCCGTGACGGTCAGGCAGCAGCCGGCGTGGCTGATCGAGGCCCCCAGGTCGATGCCCGACGTGTCCCACGCGGTCTCGATTTCATAGCGGCGATCCCGCTCCGTCTGTCGGACCGAACGGACGCGGCCGATGCCGGTGACGATGCCGGTGAACACTCAGATCGCTCCCGCGGCGTGAAAAAAGCAGTGCAAAGCGTGCACAGAGTGCACAGCGTGCACAGGGTCTGAAGAGCGCACAGGGCACCCTGTTCGGGCCGCCCGACGGGCAGGGCCGAACTTGTAGCAGCTCCCTGCGTCAAAAACGGTCGTAGGCCGGCGCGGGCTAGCGGATCGCGTCATAGCGTTCCCAAAGGTCGGTGCCCGCCGGCTCGGCGGACAGGCGTAGGAATTTGGGGGCGTCGGCCAGCTTCGCAAGGGCAAGGGCCGCAACGCAGGGCCGCCCCTCACCGCCCAGAATGATCGGGGCCCGGAACCATTCAAGACGGTCGACCAGACCGGCCCGCAGGAAGGAGGCCGCGACCTGTCCGCCGCCCTCGATCAGGACCGACGACACGCCGCGTTTGCGCATCGCCGCCAACGCCGCGGCGGGCGTGGGACGGCCCTGTTCGGTCTCGACCTGTTCGACGGTGGCCGACCCGACCGCACGAGGCTCGGCCGCGGTCAGGATCAGGCTGTCACCCTGCGCCACCTTCGCCGTCGCGGGGGTCCGGAGCCGGCTGTCGAGGACGACGCGCAGCGGCTGGTCGACCGGACGGCCCGGCAGGCGGACGGTCAGTTCGGGGTCATCCGCCAGAACCGTCTCGACGCCGACAAGAATGGCGTCATGGGCGGCGCGCAGACGATGGCCTTCCAGCCGCGCCGCCTCGCCAGTGATCCATTGGCTCTCGCCGGATTCCGTGGCGATCCGCCCGTCGAGCGAAGTCGCCAGCTTCAGGGTGACCCGGGGGCGCATCAGCTCCGGCCGGACTCATCGTCCAGACCCTCGTCGCCGAGGAATTTGGCGAAGTCACCGGTATGACGGAAGTCCTTGTAGACGGAGGCGTAGCGGACATAGGCGACCTCATCGACCGACTTCAGGGCCTTCATGATGAAGTCGCCGACGGTCGAGGACGGGATCTCCGTCTCGCCGAGGCTCTCCAGCTGGCGGGTGATGCGGCTGACCAGTTGTTCGACCTGTTCGGCCTGGACCGGACGCTTGCGCAGCGCCACGTGCAGCGACCGCTCCAGCTTGTCGCGGTCGAAGGCGGTGCGGCGGCCGTTGCGCTTGAGGATCATCAGTTCGCGCAGCTGGACGCGCTCAAAGGTGGTGAACCGCCCGCTGCACTGCGGGCAGGACCGCCGACGCCGGATGGCCGCGCCGTCATCCGACGGGCGGCTGTCCTTCACCTGGGTGTCCTGATGTCCACAGAAAGGGCATTTCATCAGAGCGTTATCCGTAAATCGGGAAGCGACGCGTTAACTCGCGCACTTCGCCCGCGACGCGTTCGGACACGCCGGCGTCCGCCTCGTCCGTGCCGTTCATCGAGTCGATCACATCGGCGATCCAGTGGCCGACCTGCTGGAACTCTTCGACGCCGAAGCCGCGGGTGGTGCCGGCCGGGGTGCCGAGGCGAACCCCCGAGGTGATGGTGAACGGGGCGGTGTCGAACGGGACGCCGTTCTTGTTGCAGGTCATCAGGGCATGCTCCAGCGCCGCCTCGGTAGCCTTGCCGGTCACGCCCTTGGGGCGCAGGTCGACGAGCGCGATATGGCTGTCGGTGCCGCCCGAGACGATCGCCGCGCCGCGCTCGATCAGCACAGCGGCCAGCGCCCGGGCGTTGTCGACGACCTGTTGCGCATAGATCTTGAATTCTGGTTTGAGCGCCTCGCCGAAGGCCACGGCCTTGGCGGCGATGACATGCTCCAGCGGCCCGCCCTGAAGGCCGGGGAAGACGGCGGAGTTGATCTTTTTGCCCAGTTCAATGTCGTTCGACAGCACCATGCCGCCACGCGGGCCGCGCAGGGTCTTGTGCGTGGTGGTGGTGACGACGTGAGCGTGCGGCAGCGGGTCGGGATAGACGCCGCCGGCGATCAGGCCCGCATAGTGGGCCATGTCGACCATCAGGTATGCCCCGACACTGTCGGCGATCTCGCGGAAGCGCTTGAAGTCGATATGACGGCTGTAGGCGCTGGCCCCCGCGATGATCAGCCTGGGCTTCTCGCGCTCGGCCATCTCGGCGACGTTGTCATAGTCGATCAGGTGATCGTCCTGCCGCACCGTGTAGGTCACCGGCCGGAACCATTTGCCGGACTGGTTGGCGGGCGAGCCGTGGGTGAGGTGGCCGCCGGCCGCCAGGTCCATGCCCAGGAAGGTGTCGCCGGGCGTCAGCAGAGCCTGGAACACCGCCTGGTTGGCCTGGGCCCCGGAGTGCGGCTGGACGTTGGCGAAGGCGCAGTTGAACAGCTGTTTGGCGCGCTCGCGGGCGAGATTTTCGGTGACATCGACATATTCGCAGCCGCCATAGTAGCGACGGCCCGGATAACCCTCGGCGTATTTGTTGGTCAGGACCGAGCCCTGCGCCTCCAGCACCGCCCTGGAGACGATGTTCTCGGACGCGATCAGCTCAATCTGCTCCTGCTGACGGCGCAGTTCGCCCTGGATGCCGCCGAAGATGTCCGGATCGGCGTCGGCGAGGGTCTTCGAGAAATAGGCGTCGTGGGTGAAGGCGGTCACTGCGGGTCCCCGGAACTGGCGGTGGTTCATTTAGTCCCGACAGCAGGCGACCACAACATCTTGTGGTCATCGCGCCGCGAGCGCCCGCCTCAGCTTGGCGATGGCGATGCGTTCAAGACCCTTCGGCTCCGCGGCGGGACCAATGGCCGAGACCTCGACGCCGGTGGCGACGTGTATGGCCGAGCATTTCAGATAAGGGCCGTTGCGGGTCAGTTCGACGATGATCTCGCCGATATCCGGCTCAGGCGACGGCAGGGAGGCGCGCCACGTTGCAGTGGGTCCACAGGGCGTCCATGGCGCGGACGAGGTCGTCCATCATGGCGTCGGTGTGGTTCGGTGACGGGGTGAAGCGCAGCCGCTCGGTGCCCTTGGGCACGGTCGGATAGTTGATCGGCTGGACGTAGACGCCGTACTCGTCGAGCAGCATGTCCGAGATCATCTTGGTGTGGACCGGATCGCCGACGAAGACCGGCACGATGTGGCTGACCGACTCCATCACCGGGATGCCGGCGGCGGCGAACCGGGCCTTCAGGGTGGCGGCGCGCTCCTGATGGGCCTCGCGCAGTTCCGGGTGGGCCTTGAGGTGGCGCACCGAGGCCAGGGCGCCGGCGGTCAGGGCCGGCGGCAGGCTGGTGGTGAAGATGAAACCGGAGGCCCAGCTGCGCACGGCGTCGATGATGACGGCATCGGCGGCGATGTAGCCGCCCATAACGCCGAGGGCCTTGCCGAGCGTGCATTCGACGATGTCGATGCCGTCGAGCACGCCGTCGCGCTCGGCCACGCCCGCACCAGTCGCGCCATAGAGGCCGACCGCATGGACCTCGTCGAGATAGGTCAGGGCACCGTATTTGCGGGCCAGGGCGATGGTCCCGGCCAGGTCGGCGATGTCGCCGTCCATCGAATAGACGCTCTCGAAGGCGATCAGCTTGGGCGCGTCGGCGGGCGCGTCGCGCAGCAGGGCTTCGAGATGGGTCAGGTCGTTGTGGGCGTAGATGTGCCGCTCGCAGCCACCGTTGCGGATGCCCGCGATCATCGAGGCGTGGTTCAGCGAGTCGGAGAAGACGATCAGGCCCGGCAGGATGCGCTGCAGCGTGGTCAGCGTCGCCTCATTGGCGACATAGCCCGAGGTGAACAGCAGGGCGGCTTCCTTCTGGTGCCAGCTGGCCAGTTCGGCTTCCAGATCGACGGCGGAGCGGGTCGTGCCGGAGATGTTGCGCGTGCCGCCGGCCCCGGCGCCGGACTCGTCGATCGCCGCCTGCATGGCTTCCAGAACGGCCGGATGCTGGCCCATCCCGAGGTAGTCGTTGGAGCACCAGACCACGACGTCCTGCTCGCTGCCGTCGGTGCGGCGGCGCGTGGCCATCGGGAACCGGCCGCGCACGCGTTTCAGGTCGGCGAAGACGCGGTAGCGCCCCTCCCCCTTGACCTGCTCCACGGCGGTCTCGAATGCGGCGGTGTAGTCGAACAAACCTGCGGCTCGTCTGGTCTTGTTGATGCGCCGGGTTTTGCGCCGCGAGGCGACGAAAGTCTATCAGCGGAGACTGTTAAATCGTCGCAACCTTCTAATTGATAACAGTTCTCAGGTATGTTCGTGCCGAAATCAGCCTCAGGTTTTCGGCAGTTCGTCCAGCTTGCCGCGCAACATCTGCAGGATGGCGGAGAAGTCGCGACCGCCGTAGCCGAGGCCGTTGAACATCTGGAACAGGGCCTCGGTCTGGGCACCGAGCGGGGTGGAGGCACCGACCTTGGCGGCGGCGTCCTGGGCCAGCTTGAGATCCTTCAGCATCATGGCCGTGGCGAAACCGCCGTCATAGTTCCGGTTGGACGGCGCGGTCGGGACAGGGCCGGGCCAAGGGTAGTAGGTTGTGGTGCTCCAACTCTGACCGGACGATTTGGAGACGATGTCGAACATCTTGACCGGGTCCAGACCCAGCTTCTCGGCCAGGCCGATGGCCTCGCAGGTGCCCAGCATGGTGATGCCGAGGATCATGTTGTTGCAGATCTTGGCCGCCTGCCCGGCCCCGTGGTCGCCGGCGCGGAAGCTGGCCCGGCTCATCGGCTCCAGCGCCGCCTCGATGCGGGTGAAGTCGGGCTCGTCGCAGCCGACCATGAAGGCCAGGGTCCCGGCGTCCGCCGCCATGGTGCCGCCCGAGACCGGCGCGTCGGCGAAGGCATAGCCGGCGTCCCTGGCCAGACCGGCGACCTTGCGGGCCGTATCAACGTCGATGGTCGAACAGTCCAGCAGCAGGGCCGAGGTCGGGGCGATGCCGATGATCTGTTCCGAATAGACCTTCAGCACGTGCGGGCCGGCGGGCAGCATGGTGATGATGACGTCGGCGTCCTTCACCGCCTCGGCTACCGAGGCCACGGGGGTGCAGCCGGCGGCGGCGGCGCGGTCCAGCGCGGCCTGCGACAGGTCAAAGGCCAGGACCGTGTGACCGGCCTTCGCCTGATTGGCCGCCATGCCCCCGCCCATGTTGCCGAGGCTGATGAAGGCGATGGTGTGGGTCATGGCGTCGTCTCCCGTGTTCTGATCCGGCGGGATTAGCGGCTCACTGTCCCGGACGCCAGACAAGACGGAGCGTTACCGACTGCCCGAACAGCGTCCTCGGGCCGGGGCACCAATTGATGCCGCGCCGCCGCCGGGTCGGTGTAGACTGACCGCGACGCCATCGGTGTTCCGCCTTCCGGCGGCGGGCGTCGCAGGAGGCCGGTCATGGCCAAGGGTCAAGCGCGCAGCAACAAGGAAGTCCGCAAACCGAAAGCGGAGAAGCCCAAGCCCGCGGTGTCGGCGGGATCCTCGCCCTTCACCACCCCGCCCGGCAAACGCTAGAGTCGCCCGGCCGGCGGCCGATCAGTATTCGTGGCTCTTGGCCGGCCGCTCTTCCAGGTGGCCGTCCTTCAACGCGAAGACGCGGTCCATATGCCCGGCCAGCTCCATGTTGTGGGTGGCGATCAGGGCGGCGACGCCGGTGTCCTTGACCAGCCGGTGCAGGGCCTCGAACACCGTCTGGCTGGTGGCGGGGTCAAGGTTGCCGGTCGGCTCGTCAGCCAACAACAGGCGCGGACGGTTGGCCAGAGCGCGGGCCACGGCGACACGCTGCTGCTCGCCGCCCGACATCTGGGCCGGTTGGTGGGTCAGGCGTTCGCCGAGGCCGAGCGAGGTCAGCACCTCTTCGGCGCGGGCGCGGGCCTCGGCCTGACTGGCCCCGGCGATGCGGAGCGGCAGGGCAACGTTGTCGCGGGCGTCGAACTCGGCCAGCAGATGGTGGAACTGATAGACGAAGCCGATGCGGGCCAGACGGATATGGGTGCGGGCGCGCTCATCGAGATCGCCGACGTCCTGACCGTCGATGCGGATTTCGCCCGAGGTCGGGCGCTCCAGCAGGCCGGCGGCGTGCAACAGGGACGACTTGCCGGAACCGGACGGACCGATCAGGCCCACGACCTCACCCGGCATGACGTCGAGATCGACGCCTTTGAGCACAGTCAGGCCGCCGCTGGCGGTGTGATAGGTGCGGGTAACACCGCGGACGGAGAGGACCGGGTTGCGGTCCGCCTCGAGAGCGCGGGCGGCCGCGGTGCGGGGCGACTTACTCATACCGCAGGGCCTCCACCGGATCCATTTTGGCGGCGCGCCACGAGGGCAGCAGGCTGGCCACGCAGGACATGAAGACCGACCAGACGGTGACCCAGACGACGTCCATCGTATCGACCTGGGCCGGGATGGCGTCGAGCATATAGACCTCGGCGTCGAACAGTTTCACACCGAACAGACCTTCGAGGAAATGCTGGATGTCGGCGATGTTCAGACAGAACAGCAGGCCCAGCACCAGGCCGGTGAAGGTGCCCGCGATACCGATCGCGGCACCGGCGATGAAGAAGATGCGCAGCATCGAAGACTGGCTGGCCCCGACGGTGCGCAGGATGGCGATGTCGCGGGTCTTGTTCTTCACCAGCATGACGATGCCGGAGATGATGTTGAGCGCGGCGATGGCGACGACGAGGCCGAGAATGATGCTCATGGCCACGCGCTCGACCTTCAAAGCGCCCCAGAAGGCGGCCATGCGGTCGCGCCAGTCATCGACGATCGCGCCGGGGCCCGCAGCGCGGATCACAGCGTCCCGCAGGCCTTCGATGCGGTCCGGCTCGGCGACTTTCAGCTCAATGGTATCCCAGGCCCCATCGCGGCCGAAGAAGGCCTGCGACTGCTCCAGCGGCATGAAGATGAACAACTGGTCGAAGTCGGTGGTGCCCGAGGTGAAGACGCCGCCGACGCGATAAGTCTTCTCCTGACCGCCCAGATTGCCGAAGGCGCTGGTGGCACCGGTCGGGGCGTAGAGCGTGATCGGATCGCCGACCCGAAGGCCCAGGCTGTCGGCGAGGGCCTTGCCGATCAGGACGTTGTCACCGCCGTAAGGGCCGTCCCCGAAGCTGCGCTTCGCTTCTTCCGAGAGGCTGGCGAAAACGTAGGAGTTGGAGGCGAGGTCCTCGGGCCGAACTCCGCGGACGGCTGCGGGATTGGTCTGGCCCGCAGCCTGGACCAGGCTGTAGCTGGTCATCACCGGAATGGCGTTGTCGACGCCGGGAACGGCGCGGATCCGCTGCAACGCAAGCTCGCGCTCGGGCGTGTTCAACATCTGACCCTGAACGAACATGTGGCCGTTGAAAGACAGCATTCGGTCCAGCAGGGTCGAGCGGAAGCCGGCCATGATGCTCATGACCGTGATCAGGGCCATGACCGCCAGGGCGATGGCGACGTAGGAGATGATGGCGATCAGGGCGATGCCCCCCTCGCGCCGCCGCGCCCGAAGATAGCGCAGCGCCAGCCCGAACTCCCAGGCGGAGAAGGGGCCCGCCGGCTTCCTCGGCGTCACGGCCGCGGTGGGCAGGGGCGAGGCGTCCGTCATGTCGTCAGCCTCGCCATGGCTTCGTCGAGCGGCACGGAGACCTTCTCGCCGGTAGAGCGGCGCTTGAGCTCGACCACGCCGTCAGCCAGGCCCTTGGGCCCGATGGTCAGCTGCCACGGCACGCCGATCAGGTCGGCGGTGGCGAACTTGCCGCCCGGGCGTTCGTCGGTGTCGTCATAGAGCACGTCCTTGCCGGCGGCTTCGAGCCGCGCGACGGCGTCCTCGCAGGCGGCGGAGACGGCCTCGTCACTGGCGCGCAGGTTGATGACCATCACATCGAATGGCGCCACGGCGTCGGGCCAGATGATGCCGGCGTCGTCGTGCCCGGCCTCGATGATGGCCCCCACCAGGCGCGAGACACCGACGCCATAGCTGCCCATATGAACCTCGGTGTCCTTGCCGTCCGGTCCGGCGACACGGGCCTTCATCGGAGCGGAGTATTTGGTGCCGAAATAGAAGATATGGCCGACCTCGATGCCGCGGGCCGACAGGCGGTCGCTCTCGGCGGTCTCGCTCTCGAACCGGGCCGCGTCGTGCATCTCTTCCGTCGCGGCATACATCGAGGTGCGCTTGTCGACGATGGCCTGCAGGTCGTTCCAGTCCACGTCCGCGCCGGGTGCCGGCATTTCGACCAGCTTGCGGTCGCAGAAGACCGCGCTCTCGCCGGTGTCGGCCAGAACGATGAACTCATGGCTTAGATCGCCGCCGATCGGACCGGTGTCGGCGCGCATCGGCACGGCTTTGAGCCCCATGCGGGCGAAGGTGTTCAGATAGGCCACGAACATCCGGTTGTAGGCCTTCCGGGCCGAAGCCTCGTCGATGTCGAAGCTGTAGGCGTCCTTCATCAGAAACTCGCGACCACGCATGACCCCGAAGCGCGGGCGGCGCTCGTCGCGGAATTTCCACTGGATGTGGAAGAGGTTGAGCGGCAGCGCCTTGTAGCTCTTCACATAGCCACGGAAGATATCCGTGATCATCTCCTCGTTGGTGGGGCCATAGAGAAGCTCGCGCTCGTGCCGATCGGTGACGCGCAGCATCTCCGGGCCGTAGGCGTCGTAGCGGCCAGACTCGCGCCACAGGTCGGCGAGTTGAAGGGTCGGCATAAGCAGTTCGACGGCCCCTGCCCTGACCTGCTCCTCGCGCACGATCTGCTCGATCTTGCGCAGAACCCGCAGGCCCAGCGGCAGCCAGGCATAAATGCCGGCCGCCTCCTGTTTGATCAGCCCGGCGCGCAGCATCAGTTGATGCGAGACGATCTGGGCGTCCGAGGGTGCCTCTTTAAGCGTGGGAAGGAAGTAGCGCGACAGGCGCATGGGCGGAATCCGGCATGGGAGGCGTGGGACACGTGCTTTAGCCGGGACGACGGGGCGAAAGCTAGGCCATCCTAAGGATGGGGCAGGCCAATGCCGTAGCGGGCGGCCAGATAGGGGATGAGGGCCTCATCCTGCAGGAAGCGGCGGCCGGTCGTCTCGCTGGTCCGGGCGTCAGGCCAGTCGAAGGCGTCGTCCAGCACGAGGATGGGGCAGGACTGATGGTCCTGGCCGACCAGATCGATCACCGGCGGGCGCGGGCGGGGGTGGTCCAGATATCTGATCTCAAGCTGCTGGCGCAGGGCCGGATAGAAGGCCAGCACGCCCTCCACCACGGCACCGGCCGGGCAATACCAGGGGCCACCGGCGGCGTCGTGCCAGTCGGGATTCAGGAGAAAGAGCCGATCGGTCATGGCGTCGGTCTAGCCCGGCGGTGCCAGATCCGGCAGGGGCATCCAGCCGATGAAGACCAGCACCATCACCACGGCCCAGACGATCAGGGCGACCCAGGTGGTGGTGAGGAATTTCTTCTTCAGCCTCGGATCGGGCGGCGCACCCCACTGGGCACCGTCGGTCGGGCGCTCCTGCGCGCCCTGTGACATCCCCAGCGGCAGGACGGCGAACAGCACCACCCACCAGCAGACGATGTAGATGGCGAACATGGTGATCGGGCCGATGGGCATGTCCATCAGTGGGCTCCAGTCTCAGTCTTGGCTTTTGGCGTTTCCATCAGTTCGATCAGCACGCCGCCCATGTCCTTCGGATGGACAAAGATGATGGGCGTGCCATGGGCACCGATGCGCGGCTCGCCCGTGCCGAGAATGGTCGCGCCCTTGCCCCTGAGCGCGTCGCGCGCGGCGAGGATGTCCTCGACCTCGAAACAGACGTGATGCTGGCCGCCCTTGGGGTTTTTGGCGAGGAAACCGTGGATCGGGCTGTCGTCGCCCAGCGGCTCGATCAGCTCGATCTGGGCGTTGGGCAGGTCGATGAAACAGACCCGCACGCCCTGCGCCGGCAGGTTGAACGGCGCGTGCGCCTTCGTGGCACCGAGCAGGTCGCGGTACATCGCGACACTGGCCTCGATGGACGGCGTGGCGACGCCGACGTGGTTGAGGCGACCAATCATTCTAAAGCCAGACTCCGGTAGTCATCATCACGGCGAACAGCGCCGCGAACAGCGCGAGCGCGCCGTTGATCAGGACCAGTCCCGCCATCGGCAACCGCACGCGCCGGGCCCTTATGACCCCCCAGACGCTCAAGGCCAATGTGACACCAAGCATCAGCAGGCCCCACTTTTCCGCGTGGAAGCCGGTCTGGGGCTCGCCCTCCCGCCAGTGCCATGCCGCCCAGAAGATCAGCAGAATCCATGGCGCGGGCGTCAGCAAGGCGGGCCAGACCGCGGCCCACGCCGGGCGGCGGACGACGATCCAGACGACCAGCGCCGCCGGCACGGCCAGCAGGATCAGGCCGAACGGTGCCTCTGTCAGCTGACCGATGATCATAAACGGCGCTGTCAGAACCTTTTCCAGCCTGTCCATGGGTCGGCCCTAGTAAGCAAACGGGTCGGTCGGCCGCGGCTCGGTCGGCAGCGGCATGCGGGGCAGAGGGTCGTCGCTGTTGGCGGCCGTCAGCAGGAAGCTGGCCAGAATCACCGCCGCCTGTCGCAGGTCATCTGGGCGCAGGTGGTCATAGCTGTCGATCGAGGTGTGGTGCAGGCGGCTGCCATAATCGAGAGGGTCCTGGATGAACTGGTATCCGGGGATGCCGACCGTCTGCATATAAACGTGGTCGGTGCCGCCGGAGGGGCGCAGCGATACGGTCGAGGCGCCCATGCTTTCGAAGGGCTCAAGCCATGCCTGGAAGATCGGCGCTGCCGCGACATTACCCTCGGCGTTGATGCCGCGGATCTTGCCTGAGCCGTTGTCGAGGTTGAAATAGGCGACCAGATCGCTGTGACCCGGACGCGGCTGGATCGGCCAGCGCTGGCGCCAGGTCCGGCTGCTGGGCAGCGCGGCCAGAGCCGGATCGGTGGGGGCCGCGCGGGTGGCCAGGTATTTTTCGACATAGGCCAGCGAGCCCAGCAGCCCCTGCTCCTCACCGTTCCACAGGGCGAAGCGGATGGTGCGTTTCGGGCGGACGCCGAGCGCCTTCAGGATGCGGGCGGCCTCCATGACCACGGCGCTGCCTGCGGCGTTGTCGACCGCGCCGTCGGCGGCGACCCAGCTGTCGAGGTGGGCACCGGCCATCACATACTCACCTGAGCGGCTGGTCCCCGGAATATCGGCCAGGATGTTGTAGGCGTTGACGTCCTCATCGTGGAACTGGACCTCGCTCATCAACTCCAGCGTCGGCGGCGCGTCGGTCAGGGCCAGACGGGCGAGACGGCGGTAGTCCTCGGCCGCCAGCTCCATGCCCGACAGGCGGGGGGTGGCGTCGGCGCGATAGGTGTAGCCGGTCCCGTGCAGCAGGCCGCCGTCGCGGGCTGACATCCGCACCCAGGCCAGCGCACCCTCCCCGGCGAGGAAGTCGTCGAGCCGAAGCACGAACTCGCGGTCCGCCGACGGCGTCGGGCGGCCGTGTTGGGGCTGGACATAGGCGGTGCGGCGCAAGTCCTCGTCGGTCAGGCGGCGGAAGGCCGGCTCGGTCGGCTCGGAGCCGGTGTCGGGACGGGACAGCATGACGATCTTGCCCGACAGCTTGCCCCGCCACCGGTCGAAGTCGGCGGCGCTGGAAATCGGAGCCACGACCACGGCACCGCTGATCACGCCGTTGGTGGACGGGGTCCATGCGACCGGGATGGCCCGCAGTTCGATCGGACGCGGCGCGGTCATGCGCGCGCTGGAGCGAACGATTGACCAGCCGCGCCCGAACTCGAACGGATCGGCGCGGATGTTGGACAGGCCCCAGTCGCGGAACTGCTGCTGGGTCCAGGCCTCGGCCTGACGCATCTGGGGCGAGTTGGTCATTCGCCCGCCGATCCGGTCGGTCAGCCAGGCGGCGGTGTCCATCACTTCGCTGTGGTTGAAGCCCTGATCGATGATGCCGTTGATCGCGACGCGGTCCGGTGCCTGGGCGGCGGCTGGCGTGACGAAAATGGGCGTGGCGAGAACGAAAACGGTCGCGGACAACACGGCGGCCAGACGCATGGATGCTCCCCTGAATGGCTGAAGGTCGCGATATGACGCGAACAAGCTGCGCAGTGCAAAGGGAGATGGGTCGCCCCATGCGAAAAAGGGGCCGGCGATCGCTCGCCGGCCCCTTCGTCAGTCGTTTTGACGGAGCCCTACTGGCCGCCGGTCATGGAGGCGACTTCGGCGGCGAAGTCGGGGCCTTCGACCTTTTCGACGCCCTCACCGAGGGCGAGGCGGACGAAGCCGGCCAGGTGCAGTCCGGGGAAGCCCAGTTCCTTGCCCGTGTCAGCGACCAACTGCTCGATGGTCACGTCCGGGTTCATGACGAACGGCTGCTTGGTCAGCACCACGTCCTTCTGGAATTTGGCGATCTGGCCCGAGACGATCTTGTCGATCATGGCTTCCGGACGGCCTTCTTCCTTGGCCTTTTCGGTCAGGACCTGACGTTCCTTCTCGATGGCGGCGGGGTCCAGATCGTCGGTGTTGAGCGACAGCGGGGCCGTGGCGGCGACGTGCATGGCGATCTTGCGGCCAAGTTCGCGTAGGGCGACCTTGTCGCCGCCGCCGTGCAGGGCGACCAGCACGCCGATACGGCCGACGCCCGGCGACACCGCGTTGTGGACGTAGGAGGCGACGACGCCCTCATCGACCGACAGGCGGGCGGCGCGGCGCAGTTGCATATTCTCGCCGACGGTGGCGATCAGGTTGGTGACCTCGTCCTGGACCGTCTTGCCGGCTTCCAGTTCGGCACCGTGCAGGGCTTCGACCGAAGCGTGCTCGAGGCCGAGCTGGGCGAACGCCTTGGCGGCGTTCTGGAACAGCTCGTTGCGGGCGACGAAGTCGGTTTCGGCGTTGAACTCGATGGCGGCACCGACTTCACCGGCTCCGACTTCCCTGGAGGCGACGGCCACGAGGCCTTCGGCCGCGACGCGGTCGGCCTTCTTGGCGGCCTTGGACAGGCCCTTGGCGCGCAGCCAGTCGATCGCGGCGTTGATGTCGCCGTCGGTTTCCTGAAGCGCCTTTTTGCAGTCCATCATGCCGACGCCGGACTTGGCGCGCAGTTCCATCACGAGGGCGGCGGTGATCTCGGCCATGGGTATCTCCTTGGGTATGCGTATGCGGGAACGGCCGGACCCGATCGAGGGGTCCGGCCTCGATAGAATTCCGCTCATCCCGGCGAAAGCCGGGACCCAGTTCTGTCCAGCTTGACGCTGGCGTTCACGGACCGGCCACCGCGGCCTTGCGGTTTTCGGCGATCACCCAAAGCACTGGGTCCCCGCTTTCGCGGGGATGAGCGGATTAAGAGTGAGCCTAGACTGCGGCCTTCTCGGTTTCGACGGCGTCGTTGGCTTCCGAGGTCGCGGCCTTGGCGGCTTCGTCGGCGACGGCCGGCTCGGCCAAGGCTTCCTCAGCGGCTTCGGCGGCGGCCGGCTTGGCGGCCGGTTCAGCGGCGGCGATCATTTCCTCAGCGACGGCTTCCGCCTCGGCCGGGACGACTTCGGCTTCAACCTTGGCCTTGGGGGCCCTGGCTTCGCGCAGCATCGGCTCGTCCGGGTTCACCGCAGCACCGAGGTCGACACCGGCGGCCGACTGGCCGGCGGCCAGACCGTCGAGGACGGCGTCGGCGATCAGGTCACAGTAGGTCTGGATGGCGCGGGCGGCGTCATCGTTGCCCGGGATCGGATAGGTGATGCCGTCCGGGTCCGAGTTGGTGTCGAGAATGGCGATGATCGGGATGTTCAGCTTGCGAGCCTCAAGGATGGCGATGGCCTCCTTGTTGGTGTCGATCACGAACATGATGTCGGGCACGCCGCCCATGTTCTTGATGCCGCCGAGGCTGAGCTCGAGCTTGTCCTTCTCGCGCTGCAGGTTCAGCAGCTCTTTCTTGACGCGGCCATCGCCACCCGTTTCCAGCAGGCCTTCCAGCTCACGCAGGCGGGCGATCGAGCCCGACACGGTGCGCCAGTTGGTCAGGGTGCCGCCAAGCCAGCGGTTGTTCATATAGTATTGGGCGCAGCGCTGGGCGGCCTCGGCGACCGGATCCGCAGCCTGACGCTTGGTGCCGACGAACAGCACGCGGCCACCCTTGGCAGCGACTTCGCGCACGGCGACCAGGGCCTGGTGCAGTAGCGGGATCGACTGCGACAGGTCGATGATGTGGATGTTCGAGCGCGATCCGAAGATGTAGCGCTCCATTTTCGGATTCCACCGGTGCGTCTGGTGGCCGAAATGCGCGCCGGCTTCGAGCAGCGAACGCATGGAGAATTCAGGCAGGGCCATGAGGGTAGTGTCCTTTTTCCGATAGACGTTGCGCGGGCGATTAAAGGACCGTCTGGTCCCTCGGAACGGTGCAGACGGGGATGTGTCCCCCGAAAGCGCCTCACCCGCGTGCGAAGTGCGGGCGGCTTCTAGGCGGGATGGGTCGAAAAGGCAAGCGCGCTTCTATCGGACGCCGAGCAGCAGGAACCCGGCAAGCGCCGCAGCGGCGAGGATCAGCGGAGCCGCATAGCGGTTGCGGCTGCGCCACGCAGCCACAAGCGCTAACACGGCGATCATCGCCAACCCTGTGGTCTGTCGGGTCGAACCGACAAGGCCGACAGCCAGCACGACCACGGTCGCAGAGATGATGCCGACGACAGCGGCGGCGACTCCATCGAGCGCGGCCTTGACCACCGGGGCCTCCACCACCGCCTCGAGCCGCTCATAGAAGATCATGGAGAAGGCGAAGGCGGGCAGGAAAATGCCGGCGGTTATCGCCACGGCACCGGCGAACCCGCCTGCCGCATAGCCGGCGAAGGTGGCGAAGATCACCAATGGAGCCGGCAGGACATTGGCCACGGTCACCCCGTCAAGGAAGGTTCCGTCATCGATCCAGCCGCGCCCGACGAGGTCCTGACGCACGAAGGGGATGGCGGTATAGGCACCGCCGAAGGTCAGCAGGCCGGCCTTCAGACCGGTCAGGAAGAGACCCGCCCATGAGACGAGGCTGACCACGGCTCCGACGGATGGGGCGGCGGCTCCGGCCGTCGGCTTGACCCAGACGATCCAGGCCAGGCAGGCGAGCGCGGCGCTGAAGATGACGGCGAGGGCCCCTGCCCGTCTCCCCGCCAGCAGCAGCCCATGGATCGCGGCAGCAGCCGGAAGAACGATCCAGAACGGCGCGCCCACGAGGGTGGCGAGGGCCGCCAGGCCGCCGATGACCACAAGGCCCCGGCTGGTCAGGATATGGCCCCCGATCCGGTGTGCGGCCCGTACAATCAGGGCGACGACGGCGGCCTGCGCGCCCAGCAGGGCCGAAGCGAAGACCCCGGCGTCGACGTCGAACCGGAAATAGGCCCACGCCGCCGCCACCATCAGGACAAAGCCGGGCAGCATGAAGCCAAGGCCGGCCAGAAGGCCGCCGATCCGCCCCCGGGCGCGCATGCCCAGATGGACGCACAGCTCGTGCGCCTCCGGCCCCGGCAAAGCCTGCATGACGGCGAGCAGGCGGTTGAAGCCCGCGCCTGACATCCAGCGCTCCTGCTCGACCAGTTCACGCCGGACCATGGCGATCTGGGCGACAGGCCCGCCAAAAGCCATGACCCCGAACCTCAGGAACCGCAGAAACAGCGCGGCGAGCGACAGGTCGGGCGGGCGGTGATGTTCGTCTTCGACCATTCGCCGATCCTGCCGCGCCCGGGACGCCGCGTCACCCTTCAAGCGCCTCTCGTAAGCGCCGCATAACAGCGCTATGGTGAGAAACCTTGGGGAGGGCTGATCGCATGGACATTCGCAGATGGGCGTTATCGGGCGGGGCCGTGCTGGCTGCCGCCATTGCGGGCGTGGCCACGTCGCAGCAGCCGCCGCCTTCGCCGGTCGCCGCCACCCAGGTCGTCCTGCCCCGGTCGCGGGTCGACAACGCGGCGCTGGCCCAGGCGCGGCAGGACCCGCTGACCGCCCGGCTGCGCGGCGTGCTGAACCAGAACAAAAGCGTGACCTTCATGCAGCAGGTCGACGCCTCGGTGGTGCCGGTTCTGGCACCCGCAGACCTCGGCCTGCTGAACACCGCCGAGTTCAACGGCGGGGACCGGTTCTATATGCTGGTGGTCCAGCGCGGCGAGACGATCATCGATATCTATGGAGCGACCAAGGCGTTCCAGTCGCCGATCGCGGCCCCGACGGCCCAGGCCGCCGCGCCGGCCGCGGCCACCCGCGGTCCGAGAATCTCCGCCGCGCGGATTCCCGATGCCGCAGCCCGCGCCCTGTCCCAGGCGCGCACCAACGGTCTGACCAACATCCGCACCGAGCGGACGGAGTATGGCGTCGACGTCACCTTCAGCCGCTTCGGTGCCGCCTATAACGTCAGCTTCCTGTGCGAGGGCGCGCCGGACTGCACCGAGGCGGACGCCATCACCTTCGCGGCCGGGCTGCAGTTGATCGGCGGAGGCGCGTCATGAGGCGGGTCGCGCTCGCGGGCCTGCTGCTGACGCTGACGGCCTGTTCGCCCAGCGGCTGCGGCCAGCAACCGGGCTCACCGGAGACCGGAAACCCCAGTCCGGCAGACGAGCCCCTGCCCGGCGATCCAGACGCTCCGGCCGCAGAACCCGAACCCGAAGCGCCACCCGTCCCGGAACCGGTGACCTGGCCGCACGAGCCGGGCGGCGGCCTTCACCCCGGCTCGGGCTCGGGAGCGACCGACGCCACCCTGTGGGCCGCGGGGATGCGCTTCCCGATTGAGGCGGGCCCGGCCTACGCCAACTCGCAGGTCTACGGCTACGGCGGATATCTGGCACCCGGGCCCGGTGGGCAGTGCGATGCGCGCAACTACGCCTATCCGTGGCGCGACAATTTCTGCGAGACGCGCTCCTGGACCAACGGAATGTGCCCCGCCGGCAAGGGCCACCAGGGTCAGGACATCCGTCCCGCCACCTGCGTCAAGAAGGTGCACTGGGCCGTCGCGGCCGAGAACGGGCGGGTGACGTCCATCGGTAGCTACACCGTGACCCTGCTGGGCGATTCGGGGCGCATCTACCGCTACCTGCATCTGGACATGGCCGGGGTGAACGCCCTGTTCCCCACCTCCGACTCCCGCAACGTCACGCGCGGCCAGCATCTGGGCAAGGTGTCAGCGGACTTCGGCGGCAACGCCACCACCATCCATCTGCATTTCGAGATCAAGGCCCCGGTGTCGAGCGGCGGCGGCGCGGCGACGGTGATGTTCGTGCCGACCTATTCCAGCCTGGTGGACAGCTACGGACGGATGCTGAACGGGGCGGCCTGACCCGTCATGTCCCGCGTGGCTTGGCGCGGCTGGTCGGTTCGGCCTTCGTCGGGTCCTCGGGCCAGGGGTGTCGCGGATAGCGGCCGCGCATGTCGGCACGGACGGCGGCCCAACTGCCGGCCCAGAAGCCGGGCAGATCCTTCGTAACCTGCACTGGCCGGCGGGCGGGCGACAGCAGGGCGACGGTCAGAGGGACCCGTCCGCCGACCACCGACGGGTGGGTGGTCAGGCCGAACAGCTCCTGCACCCGGATGTCGACGCGCGGCCCTCCCTCGGCGGCATAGTCGATGGCCGCGGAGCCGAGCGGCGTCTCCAGCCGCGCGGGTGCGAGATCGTCGAGCGCGCGCTGCCGGTCCCACGGGATCAGCGCGCGCAGCCCCTGCTCCAGCGCGCCGTCCGGGAGGGCGTCGAGTGACTGGACGCCGTCCAGCAGCGGCCACAACCAGGTCTCGCGTTCGGCGGTCAGACCCGCATCGGACACATCGGGCCAGCCGTGGTCATGCAAACGCAAAAACACCAGGCGCGCCCGCAGAGCCGAGCCGCGGTCGCCCCAACGCAGTGCCTTCAGGCCGTCGCGCTCGACTTCGCTCCTAAGCGCAGCCGTGACGGCGACACGGTCGGGGGTGCCGACGATCTTCTCGTCGACGACGATGGCACCGATCCGGCGGATGCGCTTCAGCACCATCCGGCCCGACGGCTCACGCGACAGCCGATTCTCGATCTCCAGCCGGTCTTCCAGCGCCGACGGGTCGAGGGGTGCCGCCAGACGAATGCGGTCACGGGCGTCGCCGCCGCCGAGCTCGGCCACTGCCAGCCACGGCTCGCGCGACAGGAGGTCCGTCGGATCGAGGAAGGCACCCCGGCCAGAGGCGAGCAGGAACTCACCCGGCTTGCCACGCGCCCGGGCCACCCGCTCGGGGAAGGCTTCCGCCATCAGGGTGCCGGGGTCAGCCTCGCCGCCCTGCCCGCCCCCCGCCGCCCGCGCCCAGCGGTCAGCCAGTTTGAGCGCATCGCGGGCCCGGGGCGTGCGATCGCGATCGAAGCTGCGCAGACGCTCCCGCAGGTCGCTGTCATTGCCGCCCAGCCCCGGTTCGCTCAGCAAGGCGGCGATCCGGGCACCAAGTTCGGCGTCTCCCGCGTCACTGGCCATCGCCGCCATATGCGCCAGCCGGGGCGGCAGGGGGATGCGGGTCAGGCGGCGGCCGTGACTGGTCAGGCCGCCGTCGGCGTCGAGCGCGTCAAGGCGCTGGAGGACATTGCGAGCCTCAGCGAAGGCTCCGAACGGCGGCTGGTCCAGCAACGCCAGCCCCTCCGTGGACCGGGCACCCCATCGCGCCAGATCGAGCGCGAAGGCGGTCAGGTCGGCTTCCAGAATCTCCGGCCTCTGGTGCGGGACCAGACCCCGGGTCTGCTCTTCGTCCCACAGCCGGTAGCAGACACCCGGCCCGGTCCGCCCGGCCCGGCCCCGGCGCTGTTCAGCCGAGGAACGGCTGACCCGCACGGTCGCCAGCCGGGTCAGGCCGCTGGCGGGCTCGAACCGGGGCACGCGCGAAAGGCCGCCGTCGATCACCACGCGCACGCCGTCGATGGTCAGGCTGGTCTCGGCCACCGAGGTCGCCAGCACCACCTTGCGACGCCCGGGCGCGGCGGGTCCGATGGCGCGGTCCTGCACCGCCTTGTCGAGCGCGCCATACAGGGGAACGACGTCGACGGCGGGATCGCGCAGGCGCTCCGCCAGTTTCTGGACCGTGCGGTGAATCTCGCCCTGTCCCGGCAGGAAGGCCAGCACCGATCCGGCCTCCTCGCCGAGGGCCTGAACGATCGCCCGGGCCATGGCATCCTCGAACCGCTCGGCGGCGTTGCGGCCGAGATAGCGGGTCGCGACGGGAAACATCCGGCCCTCGGCCTCGATCACCGGCGCGCCTTCTCCCGCTTCATTGGCCAGCAGCCGGGCGACCCCCGCGATGTCGAGCGTGGCGGACATGACAAGCAGACGAAGGTCGTCGCGTAGAAGACCCTGGGCCTCTCGCGCCAACGCCAGACCAAGATCGGCGTCCAGGCTGCGCTCGTGGAATTCATCGAACAGAACCGCGCCGACGCCCTCAAGGGCGGGGTCGTCGAGAATCATGCGGGTGAAGACGCCTTCGGTGATGACCTCGATCCGGGTCTTCGGGCCGATCCGGCTCTGCAGCCGGGTGCGGTAGCCAACGGTATCACCCGAGCGCTCACCCAGCGTAGAGGCCATCCGTTCAGCGGCGGCGCGCGCGGCCAGTCTCCGGGGCTCCAGCACCAGCACCTTGCCGCCGGCCAGCCAGGGCTGATCCAACAGGGCCAGCGGCACGACGGTGGTCTTGCCGGCACCCGGCGGTGCCGCGAGCACGACCGCATTGGCAGCGGCGAGCGCGGCTTTCAGCGGTTCGAGGATGGCGTGGATGGGCAGCATTCTCGCGGTCTATCCCCGGGGGGGCACAGGGGGAAGCCAACGGACTGGGACTCTGAACTTTTCCTTCGTTGACAGCCTAACGGACGCGCCTAAACGTCGCACCGTCGTGGTCGGCCGACTCAAGGGAGGGGCGCACGGTTGGACAAGACATCAATGGCCGTCACAGGTCGACCGCCGGGGCACCGGCTCCTGATCAAGAAATCCGTAGCCCAGATCCAGAAGGAGGCCGCCAAGAGCGAGCTGAAGCGCACGCTGGGCCCCATCAATCTGATGAGCCTGGGCATCGGCGCCATCATCGGCGCCGGCATCTTCGTCCTGACGGGCCAGGTCGCCGCTGCCCACGCGGGTCCGGCCATCATGCTCAGCTTCGTGGTGGCTGGCATCGCCTGCGGGCTCGCCGGCCTCTGCTACGCCGAACTGGCCTCGACCATGCCCGTCTCGGGCTCGGCCTATACCTATGCCTACGGCACCCTCGGCGAGGTCTTCGCCTGGATCATGGGCTGGCTGCTGGTGCTGGAATACGGCGTCGCAGCCTCGACCGTCGCGGTCGGCTGGTCGGGCTATGTCGTGTCGATCCTGAACGACTTCGGCGTGGCAGGCGGCCTGTTCCCGATGATCCAGTACGCCGGCGGCGAAGGCCCGTCATGGGCAACCCCGCTGATCCAGGCCGTCACGACCGACGGTGTCAGCAGCTTCCCCATGACCGGCACCTTCAACCTGGTCGCCGCCATCGGCATCGCCGCAGTGTGCAGCCTGCTGGTCCTCGGCGTCAGCGAGTCGGCGTCGATCAACAACGTCATCGTCGTCATCAAGATCATTGTCCTGCTGACCTTCATCGCGGTGGGGATCCAGTACATCAACCCCGACAACTGGACGCCCTTCATTCCCGAAAACACCACGGGCAAATTCGGCGAATACGGGGCCACCGGCATCCTTCGAGGCGCGGCGATCATCTTCTTCGCCTACGTCGGCTTCGAAGCGGTCTCGACCGCAGCGGCCGAGGCCAAGAACCCGTCCAAGGACGTGCCCGTCGGCATCCTCGGCGCCCTGATCGTCTGCACGTTGATCTACATGGCCGTCGCAGCGGTCATGACTGGCGTCGTCCCCTACCTCGAGCTGGCCAGTCCCGCTCCGGTGGCCGTCGCCATTGACCGCATGGGTCTGGAGTGGGCCAACGTCCCGTTGGCTACCGCCGCAGGTGGCCAGCTGAATCTGATCAGCTTCCTGATCAAGATCGGTGCCATCACCGGCCTGTCCTCGGTCATGCTGGTGCTGTGCTACGGCCAGACGCGGATCTTCTACACGATGGCGCGCGACGGCCTCCTGCCGCGGGCTTTCGCCGTCATCCATCCGAAGTTCCGCACCCCCTGGATCGGCACCATCGTGTTGGGCATCCTGATCGCGGTCGCAGCGTCGTTCCTGCCCATCTCGATCCTCGGCGACCTCGTGTCGCTGGGAACGGCCGTGGCCTTCTCGATCGTGTGCCTGAGCGTGATCTTCCTGCGCATCAAGCATCCGGAGATGGAGCGTCCGTTCCGGGTTCCCGGCGGCGTCTGGACGGCGGGGGCCGGCATCGTGGCCTGTCTGTCGCTGGCCGGCTTCAACTTCTGGCCGATGATCCAGCACGCGATGGACGGCAACACGTTGCCGCTGACCATTCTGGCCGCATATGGAGCGGTCGGCGCGGTGATCTACATCATCTACGGCTTCTGGCACTCGAAACTGGCCAAGGGCATCGACATCACCGAAGAGACCACGATCAACTCCCCGGCCGAGGCCCTCGGTCGCGGCGTCGACAACATCAAGGAAGACTGACCGCCCGACAGGTCAGAGACGGCAAAGGCCCGGGCCCAAGCCCGGGCCTTTTTCGTGACCGAGGCGGCGACCGGCACACGGGTTCAGGCCCCGGCACGGGGATGCCTGAAGGCCGGACCCGTTCCTTCGCGCCCGGGGTTGGGCATCTGGCCACCGTCGCCACCCACAAACGACAACGGCCCGGGCTTGCGCCCGGGCCGCTCGCGTCTGATGCCGCCGAAGGGTCAGCCCAGCAGTTGCGGGAACAGGCCGATCACGAGGATGGCGGCCACCGCCAGCGGGCACAGCCAGGCGACCAGGAAGCGCCACGCGGTCAGGCCGCCGCCCTTAAGGCCGGTCTCGGCGTTGACCAGCTTGCGGTCCGCCACCCAGCCGATGAAGATCGCGGTGACGAGCCCCGACAGAGGCAGAAGCAGGCGGCCGGTGACTCCGTCGATGGCGTCGAACCATGTCGCGGTCTCGAAGCCCGGTATCGAGGCCATCGGACGCTGGTCGGCCAGTACGTTGAACGACAGGGCCGAGAGCAGGCCGATCAGGAAGACCAGCACGCCGATGCTCCACGCCGCCTTGCCGCGCGAGACGCCGAACTTTTCCGTGACCCAGCCGACCGAGATTTCAAGCAGGGAGACCGAAGAGGTCAGGGCCGCGAACAGGGCCAGGATGAAGAACAGCAGGCCGACGATCGCGCCGCCGGGCATGGCGTGGAAGGCGGCCGGCAGGGTCTGGAACATCAGGGTTGGGCCAGCATTCGGCTCCATCCCGACGCTGAACACGATCGGGAAGATGGCCAGGCCGGCGATGATGGCTACGCCCGTGTCGGCGAAGGCGATCATGCCGGAGGTCTGGGCGAGGTTGGTCTCACGCGAGGCATAGGCCCCGTAGGCGATCATGGCACCCCCGCCGAGGCTCAGCGAGAAGAAGGCCTGGCCCAGGGCCGAGCTGAGAACGCCCGGATGCAGGGCGCGTTCAAAGTCGGGCGTGAACAGGAAGGCCACGGCCGCGGCGAAGTCTCCAATGATCGCGGCGTAGATAGTGATGCCGATCAGCAGGAAGAAGAAGGCCGGCATCAGCCAGGTCGCCGCCATCTCGATGCCGCCCTTGACCCCGCGCGCGACGATCCAGACTGTCACGACCACGAAGGCGAGTTGCAGACCAACCAGCAGCACTGGATTGGCGAACAGGGTCGGCATCATCTGCTGGATCTGGTCGACCGACTGTTCGCCATAGGCGCCCCTCAGCGGCTCCCCGGCCCCGATGGCACCGATCAGGTCGGCCGCGCTGGTCCCGATGAAATAGACCACCCAGCCCGCGACCACGCAGTAGAAGGTCAGGATGGCGGTATTGGCGATCAGGCCGATCACCGCCAGCAGGCTCCACGCCGGACTGGCCCCGGACTGACGCGCCAGATAGGCGGCGCTGGCGATGGTCGAACGCTGACCGTGCCGTCCGATCAGGCTTTCAGCCAGCAGCAGCGGCAGGGCGATCAGGACCACGCAGAGAATGTAGAGCAGCACAAAGGCACCGCCGCCGTTGCTGCCCGCCTCGGTCGGAAAGCGCCAGAGGTTGCCGAGGCCGACGGCCGATCCGGTCGCCGCAAGGACGAAGGCGGCCTTTGAGGACCATCGCGCCTGTCCCGGCGCCGCTGTATTTCCTGCCACCTGTCTACTCCCAAACTCGTGACGCCGTCCCGATGCGGATGCGCCCTCTTGTTGTGGTCAACCGTGAGGGCGACCGTTGCTGGACCAGGGCCAGGGCGGCAGCGCCCCGGGCCCTGAAAGTCGCTATTCGTGATCCTTGCCAGCGGTCTTGTTGCCCTTCGCAAGGGCGAAGACGACCGTGGAAAGCAAGGCCAGGGCCACGAGGTTGGGCAAGGCCATGGCGGCGTTGGAAATGTCGCCCAGCCGCCAGACCAGTTCGATCTCCTGGAAGGAGCCGACGAAGATCATCACGACCCACAACAGACGGAACGGAATGGCCAGCTTCATGCCGAACAGATAGGTCGCGGCACGCTCGCCATAGTAGCCCCAGGTGATCAGGGTCGTGAACACGAACAAGATCAGGGCGATCGAGGCCACGAGGCCGCCGATGGTGACGTTGCCGAACACCAGGAAGGGGAAGGCCGAGGCATAGGCCGCCTCGGTCATGGCGAAGCCGCGCAGGTCCGAGGTCCAGACGTGCGGCTGGAGCACCGCGACCCCGTCGGCCCCGGTGTGGGGGAAGGCTCCCTGCACGACCAGCAGCACGAGGCCCGTCGCCGTACAGATGATGATGGTGTCGATGAAGGTGCCCATCATGGCGAACCGGCCCTGTTTGGCCGGATCGTCGGTCCGGGCCACCGCGTGGGCGATGGGGGTCGAGCCCTGGCCGGCCTCGTTGGAGAACAGGCCGCGCGCCACACCCGAACGAATGGCCATGATCATGCCGGCACCGAGGAACCCGCCCGCGGCCGCCTCGCCGTTGAAGGCGCTGTCGAAGATGGTGGCGAAGGCCCCCGGGATGCCCTGGTAGTTCAGGGCCAGGGCCAGCATGGCCATCAACACATAGGCAATCGCCATGACGGGCACGACCTTCTCGGCGATCGAACCTATGGATTTGATCCCGCCGATGATGACCACGAACACCGCCGCCGCTGCGATCAGGCCTGCGGCCCATTCCGGAATGCCGGTCAGGCCGCTGACCGAGTCGGCGAAGGAATTGGCCTGGATCATGTTACCGGTGGCGACCGACGAGAACAGCAGGCCGACGCAGAACACCACCGCCAGCCAGTTCCAGCGCTTGCCGAGGCCGTTGCGGATATAGTTCATCGGACCGCCGCGGAAATGACCGTCGGGCCCCTTCTCCCGGAAGCGAATGGCCAGTGAGCCTTCGGCAAATGCAAGCGCCATACCCAGCAGGGCCGTCACCCACATCCAGAACAGGGCACCGGGGCCGCCCAGGGTGATGGCGGTTGCCACCCCGGCCAGGTTGCCGGTGCCAACCTGTCCTGACAGGGCGGTCGACAGGGCGGCAAAAGGCGAGATCTCGCCCTTGGCGGCTTCCTTGTCCTTCCTGAACAGCCCGGCGAAGGCCTCACCCAGTTTCAGGATGGGATAGAAGCGAAGGCCGATCATAAGCCACAGGCCGACGCCCAGCAGGATCACGACCATGGGCGGGAACAGCAGGACGGTCTCGCCGTTCCAGGTCCCTCCCCAGATGAAATCGCTGACGTTTGTCACGCCATCGTAGAAGCCCTGCATCGGGCCTGTACTGTTAGCCATTGGAATCCCCTCGACCCTCAAGCCGCTCAAATATCCACATGGTGAACGGATTGGCCAGCCGAATTGGCGGATTTCTCCGTTAGCTGAAGGTGGCTCTCTATCCGGGTCTTGCCCGGAACCGCCGCGCCGCCTAACACCCGAACCGGACCTGATGCGGATGTGGCGGAACTGGTAGACGCACTGGATTTAGGTTCCAGCGCCGCAAGGCGTGGAGGTTCGAGTCCTCTCATCCGCACCATTCACGGAAGCCTGCCGGTCGTCGGCGGGCTTTTTTGATGGTCGGTATGTTCTTGCTTTGTTCTAATTTCGAGCTACACTCCGTCAATGGCTGAAGCGGCGAAGGGACGGGGTGCGCGGTCTAATGCGACCGGGCGGTTCGAGCCGGAGACCGTCGAGGCCTTCGATGACGGCTGGACGGACGAGGATGTCGAGGCGGTGCCCCTGCGCACCACCCTGACGCCCGAACACGCCCGGACGATTATCGCCCGCAATACCAGTCCGGACGTCGGTTTCGACCGGTCCATCAACCCCTACAAGGGCTGCGAACATGGCTGCATCTACTGCTACGCCCGTCCGTCCCATGCCTTCATGGGCCTTTCCCCGGGTCTGGATTTCGAGAGCCGGATCTTCTTCAAGCCCGAGGCCGCGCGTCTGCTGGAGCAAGAATTCCTCCGGCCCCGCTACGTCTGCAAACGGATCCACATAGGCGGCAACACCGACCCCTATCAGCCGGTCGAGCGCGACCTCGGCTCGACGCGCTCGATCCTTCAGGTGATGCAGCGGTTCCATCACCCGTTCAGCATCATCACTAAATCGGTGCTCATCGCCCGCGACACCGACATCCTGGGGCCGATGGGCCGCGCCGGCCTGGCCTCGGCCTGCGTCTCCATCACGACGCTCGACCGCGCCCTCGCCCGCTCCATGGAGCCCCGCGCCTCGACTCCCGCCAAGCGGCTGGAGGCCATCTCCCGCCTCGCCGAGGCGGGCTGTCCGGTCACCGTCGGCTTCGCCCCGGTCGTCCCGGGCCTCAACGACCACGAACTGGAGTCGGTGCTGGAGGCGGCCGCCAAGGCCGGCGCGACCTCGGCCATGTATGTGACCCTGCGCCTGCCGCTGGAGATCAAGGACCTGTTCCGAGAATGGCTGGCCGACGCGCGCCCCGACCGCGCCGACCGCGTCATGTCGCTGATCCGCCAGACGCGGGGCGGCAAGGACTACGATCCCGACTGGTCGCAGCGCATGAAGGGAACCGGCCCGGTCGCCGAACTGATCGCGGCCCGGTTCAAGGCGGCGATCAGGCGTTACGGTCTGGATGGGGAGCGCCGCGACCTGGATGTAACAAAGTTCGCCGTTCCGCCTGGGTCGAGGTCACAGATGGACCTCTTCGACTAGATCAGAATGATGCGGCGACCTTGGGCCAGCAGCCGTCATTGGGCCGGAGCCCAGAGAGGGACCTTCGCCGCCGTCCCGAAGCCACCTAGCGGAACGCCGGGCCAGGTCGGACGCCGAGACGCCTGAAGACGATCGCGGCGGGACAGAACCCCGTCACTGAGGCCTGGACCAGATTCGCGCCGGCGAACGCAGTCAGCCAGGTCCAGCCAGGATGCACCCAGTGCGCCAGCCCAAGGCTGACGAGTACGACGAAACCGGCGAACATCATGACGGCGCGATCGAGGGTCATGCCCGAGGCTCCTGCGCTGGGGCGGACTGGGTGTTGCGACGTAGCTTGTGGGCACCGATCAGGTCGAGGGCCAGCTTCTCGTAGAGGGGCTCGGCCTGGCCCTTGCGGACCTTGTGCAGGAAGTAGCCTTCGAAGGCGACCTTGGCAGCGTGCACCCAGCGGCCGCTGGCCGACCAGTTGATGTTGCGGGGCGGGATCTGCGGCTGGGCCATGAAGGCCACTCCGCCGTCGCCGAAATCGGCGAGGCAGATGGCGTTCCAGCTGGCCTCGTTGGTCGGTGCCTGGCCGTCAAGGATCTGCTTCAGATTGGCCGAGATGGCCGTGACCATGCTCTCGATCATGAAGCCGGTCTTGGGCACGCCCACCGGTACCGGCGTCGGCCCTGTCGGCGGAATAGCGATACAAACGCCGAGGGCGAAGATGTCCGGCCATGTCGGATTGCGCTGGTGTTTGTCCACCAGGATGAAGCCACGTGGGTTGGTCAGGCCCTCCACCCCGCGGACCGCCTCGACCCCGCGGAAGGCGGGCAGCATCATCGAATAGCTGAATGGCAGGTCGTGGTTGGCCTTTACGGCCCCGTCCTCGCCGACCTCCTCGACATGCATCAGGCCGGCGTCGACGCTTTTCACCTTGGCGTTGGTGATCCATTTGATGTGCCGCTGGCGCATCTCGCTTTCCAGCAGCCCCTTGGTGTCGCCGACCCCGTCCAGGCCGAGGTGGCCGACGTAAGGCTCGGAGGTCACGAAGGTCATCGGCACGCGATCGCGCAGTTTGCGGCGGCGCAGTTCGGTGTCGAGGATCATGGCGAACTCATAGGCCGGTCCGAAGCAAGAGGCTCCCTGGACAGCCCCGACCACGATCGGGCCGGGGTTCTCGACAAAACGGTCGAAAGCGTCGGCCGCCTCGACGGCGTGCTCGACATGGCAGATCGAGACCGTATGCCCGTTCGGGCCGAGCCCCGGGATCTCGTCAAAGGCCAGGTCAGGCCCGGTGGCGATCACCAGATAGTCGTAGTGAAGCGCCCGGCCGTCGGCCAGGTCGATGCCCTTTTCGGCGGGCCGGATGCCGCTGGCACCGACGTTGATGAACTCCACGCCCTTGCGTTTCATCACCTCCGGAAGGCTGACCTCGATAGCCTCGCGCTTGCGCCAGTTCACCGCCACCCAAGGGTTGGACGGGGTGAAATGGAAGGTGTCGCCCTTCGAAACCATGACGATCCGCGCGCGATCACCCAGGACATGGCGCAGCTCATAGGCGGCGATGGTGCCCCCCAGGCCTGCTCCGACTATGACGATGGTGGGCCGGTCCATGGACGGTCTCCTTAAGGTGGTCCTGGGGCCTGATCCTGCGCTCCCCAAACCGCTGCGCCTTGATCCTGATCAAGGCCCGGGATTTTTGCGGGGTGGACAGTGCCGAGGCTTGCAATCATATTAGCATGATCTAATATTAGCGCAAGCTTACATAAGGACGTTTTTGATGAAGAAGCCGTCGGCCCTGTTCGCCGCTTTCGCCACCGCCGCCCTTCTGGCTGGCGGACTGTCGGCCTGCGGCGGAGAGCCAGAGGTCGCGGCGACCGCCCCCGCGCGCGGTGAACGTCTGACGGTCGCAGAGCAGACCATCGACGCGGTCAAGCCGGCCTCGGCCGTGGTCGCCTCGCGCGATCTCGCCGAGGCTCGGGCGCGCATCCCCGGCACACTCGTGCGGCTCAGCGTGCGCGAGGGCGACGTGGTCCGCCAGGGTCAGGTTATCGGTGTCGTCGTCGACGCCCGGGTCGGCATGGAGACCGCCGCCCTCGGGGCCCAGGTCGCCGCGGTCGAGGCCGAGGCAGTTCGCGCCCGGGCGGATCTATCCCGCGTCCAGACCCTTTTCGACCGCGGCTTCTACGCCCAGGCCCGGCTCGATCAGTCCCGCGCCGCCTCCCAGGCCGCCGACGCCCAGGTCCGGGCCGCCCGCGCCCAGCGTTCGGCCAGCGCAGAAACCGGTGCCCAGGGCAGTATACTCGCCCCGGCCTCGGGCCGTGTCCTGACCGCCGACGTGCCTGCCGGATCAGTTGTCAGCGGCGGCCAGTCGATAGCCACCATCACGGCGGGACCACTGGTCCTGCGCCTCGAGCTGCCCGAGGCCCAGGGCCGCAATCTGCGCGTCGGCCAGAGCGTCGTTGTCTCCGCCGATGACCTTCCGGGAGCGGGCGTCGGGACCATCGCCCAAGTCTATCCCGCGACCAGCGCCGGGCGCACCACCGCGGACGTCTCGGTCTCCGGCCTGACCAGCGACCGGGTCGGCCAGCGGGTCACCGTCCAGGTTCCTGTCGGCCAGCGGCGCGCGCTCGTCGTGCCGCGCCGCGTGGTCTCCACCCGCTACGGCATCGATTTCGTCCGCACCGTCGACCGCGCCGGTCGTGTCAGCGAGGCTCCGGTCCAGCTTGCGGGTCCCGTCGGCGAGGATCGTGTTGAAGTGTTGTCAGGTCTCGCCGTCGGGGATGTCGTTCTCGCCCCGGAATCTGCGAGCGGGGGGCGGGCCCGATGAACCTCGGCCTTTCCGGGCGACTGACCCGCGCCACGCTCAATTCACCGCTGACTCCCCTGATGCTTCTGGCGGCTATCGCCGTTGGACTGATGGCTGTGCTGTCGATCCCCCGCGAGGAGGAGCCGCAGATCAGCGTGCCGATGGTCGACATCATGGTCGCGGCCCCGGGGCTGAGCGCCTCCGACGCCACCGAACTGGCGGCCAAGCCACTGGAAGCCATCGTGCGCAGCATCGACGGCGTCGAGCACGTCTACACCCAGGTGCAGGACGACCAGGTGATGGTCACCGCCCGTTTCATGGTCGGCTCGGACCCCGACGACGCGGCGGTTCGGGTGCATGAGAAGGTCCGCGCCAACTACGGCTCCATTCCCGTCGGCGTCTCAGAGCCGCAGATCGTCACCCGCGGCATCAACGACGTGCCAGCCGTGGTCTTGACCCTGACCCCGCGCGCCGCCGCCGCCGCACGCTGGAGCGATCAGGCGCTTTACGACGTCGCCGCCCGCCTCCGCACCGAAATCGGCAAGGTCGAGGACGTCGGCCTGACCTTCATCGTCGGCGGCCGTCCGTCCGAGATCCGGGTCGAGCCCGATCCGGCCCGCATGGCCGCGCGCGGTGTGGCCCTGTCCTCGGTGCTGGAGACCGTCGCCCAGGCCAACCGCAGCTTTCCCGCCGGCACCTTCCGCGACCAGGGCCAGGCCGTGGCCCTGCGCTCTGGCGAACGTCTGGCCACGCCCGACGATGCGTCCCTGCTGACGGTCCGTTCGATGGCGGGGGAGCCCGTCTACCTGCGCGACGTGGCGACCGTCGTCCAGGCACCACGCCAGGATCAGGCCCGCGCCGCCCACTACGCCCGCGCCGGCGACGGATGGAGCCGGACGCCCGCCGTCAGCCTGGCGATCGCCAAGCGCCAAGGGGCCAACGCAGTGGTCGTTTCGCACGGGGTGATGCAGCGGGTCGAGGCGCTGAAAGGCACGCTGATCCCCGACGGCCTGGACGTTGTGGTCACCCGCGACTACGGCGAGACCGCCAACGAAAAGGCCAATGAGCTGCTCATGCACCTCGGCCTTGCCACGATCTCCATCGTCATCCTGATCGGCTTCGCCATTGGCTGGCGCGAGGCGGGCGTGACGGCGGTGGTGATCCCCACGACCATTCTGCTGACCCTCTTCGCCTCAAACCTGATGGGCTACACGATCAACCGCGTCAGCCTGTTCGCACTGATCTTCTCGATCGGCATCCTCGTCGACGACGCCATCGTGATGATCGAGAACATCGCCCGCCACTGGGCCATGAACGATGGTCGCAGCCGCGCCCAGGCCACCGTGGAGGCCGTAGCCGAGGTCGGCAACCCGACCGTGGTCGCCACCCTGACGGTGGTCGCTGCCCTGCTGCCCATGCTGTTCGTCTCGGGCCTGATGGGCCCCTATATGGCACCGATCCCGGTCAATGCCTCCGCGGCCATGGTCTTCTCCTTCTTCGTCGCCGTGGTGATCGCGCCCTGGCTGATGATCCGCCTGGCCCGCAAAACCCTGGACGGGGGGAAGGGCCACGAGCACGGCGAGGGATTGCTGGGCCGCCTTTATCGCAAGGTGGCCACGCCGGTCATCCGCTCGCGCCGCAGCGCCTGGACCTTCCTGATCGTCGTCGGCCTCGCCACCCTTCTGTCGATGTCGATGTTCGGCTTCCGGGC
>JBBQOK010000003.1:0-35961 GCA_038330765.1 Caulobacterales bacterium
ATGACCCTGGGTGCCCATATGTGCAAATGGCCGATCGGCGATCCGTCCTCGACCGAGTTCAGCTTCTGCGGCCGCCGCGCCTCGGAAGGCGTCTATTGCGTCGAACACGCCCGCGTCGCCTATCAGCCGCAGGTCCGCAAGGGCGGCAAGGACGAGCTGGCCCGTTCGCTGCGGCGCTATATCTAGGCAAGGGGGCTATCGCTCTCGATGCGATCGCTCGCGGCTTGAGCGAGGATTCCGGGCGCGCGGACACTGTTTCGCGCGCCCGTCCCAATTCGGTCTTTCGACCGTCACGAATGGCTCCTAAGGGAGCCGCCGTCCACCTCCCGCCGCATCCGCATGCGGCGGTGAGTCCGGGGCGGGGCTGCGGTTATCCGGGTTGACGCAGCCCCCTCTCCCCACCGAAGCGACTTTCATCTGCCGCGACAAGCGACCGCTCTCTCCGTTCGTCGACAACCAGATCAGCGCCTCCACCATCAGCGTGATCGCGCCGTCGAGGGCGCGAATGCTTGCTGACGGGGCCGGAGCGTGCGCTTCGGCCCATGCCAGATGCGCCTCCTCCTCCTTCTGGATGTCGGCTATCGCCGCGCGCAGGTCGGGATCGGAGAACGCGCCGCCGCGATCCAGCCAGGCGAGTTGATGGGAGAGATGGGCGTGCACCGTTCGCTCGACCGCGCGCGTGCAAACATGAACACCGGCCCGCCCCAAGAGGCCAGTCAGCAGCCCCAGCACCAGACCCCCCCAACCCCATAGCCACATCAAACGACAGGGCCGGGCCATCCGGGCTGGCATCAATTCGCGGAAGACCCGCTCATGCCTGCGTTCATGAGACAGCAGGTCCATCAGAGCCGGCACGGCCTCACGGCACCGCCAGCGGGCCGCCGCGATCTGGGCCTCATAAATCCGGATGGCACCATGCTCACCGCCGTGATTGACCTTGAGAATGCGAGCGATCGTGGCAGCGGCCGAGTTGTCCATAAGCCTAGTTCAGCACCCGCTTCTGCCCCGGCACATCGAGGCTGAAGGCCGGGATGGCGACCTCGAACGAGCGGCCCTGCGGGTCGGTCATATAGTAGCCGCCGACCATGGAGCCCGTCGGCGTGCCCAGCGGACAGCCTGAAGCGTAGGAATAGCTGTCGCCCGGCTTGATCACCGGCTGCTCGCCGACCACGCCGGCACCGCGCACCTCCTCGACCCGGCCCTGGCCGTCGGTGATGACCCAGCGCCGCGCCATCAGCTGCACCGCCACGGGGGTCAGATTGACGATCTCGACCTGATAGGCCCAGACCCAGCGGCCACCGTCGGGATCCGACTGACCCGCCAGATAGCTGGGCCGGACGCGGACCAGCACCCCCTCGGTTTCGGCTTCATAAGCGGGCGTGTCGTGCATCCGCCCATGGTCGCGCTCGCGGGCCCAAGGTCAAGCGCGGCTGCGCCAGACTTTGCGGGAGACGGGGCGCGGAATCGTGTAATCGAGAGCCATGCAGAGCTTCTCCACCTCCCTCCCCGGCATCCTGCCGTCGCAGTCCATCGAGGCACTGATCGCGGGCGGAGCAATCGCTTCGGAGACGCCGTTCGACGCCGATCAGGTGCAGCCGGCCAGCCTCGACCTGCGGCTGTCGGACCAGGCATGGCGGGTGCGGGCCAGCTTCCTCCCGGGCCAGAGGAAGGTCGAGGACCGCATCGCCGACGTGGCCATGCACACCATCGACCTGTCACCGGGCTTTGTGCTGGAGAAGGGCTGCGTCTATATCGCCCGGCTGCAGGAGCGGCTGACCCTGCCCAAGGGCCTGATCGCCCGCGCCAATCCCAAGAGCTCCACCGGCCGGGTCGACGTGTTCGTGCGCCTGCTGACTGATCGGGGGGCCAGTTTCGACGATGTCACGGAGGGCTATGAGGGCCCGCTGTATCTGGAGATCGCGCCCCAGACCTTCTCCATCCTGGTGCGGCCCGGCACGCGGCTGAACCAGCTGCGCCTCAAGGCCGGGGACCCGCCGAAGCTGGAGACGCGCAGCGTCGGCGTCGATCTTGACGGGGCGGACGGGACCATCGTCGGTTTCCGCGGACGGCGCCACGCCGGGGTGGTCGACCTTGACCGCATCGACGGCCACGACCCGCGCGATTTCTGGGAGCCGCTGACCGTGCGGCGGGGCGAGTTGCTGCTGGATCCCGGCGAATTCTACATCCTGGCGTCGCGCGAGGCCGTCGAGATCCCGGTCATGCAGGCCGCCGAAATGACGCCGATCGATCCGTCGGTGGGCGAGTTCCGCGTCCACTACGCCGGCTTCTTCGACCCCGGCTTCGGCACCGACGAGGCGCATGGGGCGGGGTCCAAAGGCGTTCTGGAGGTCCGCACCCACGACACCCCCTTCCTGCTGGAGCACGGCCAGATCGTCGCCAGGCTGGTCTATGAACCGCTGACCGAGCGGCCGTCGCGGCTCTACGGCGAGGGCGGCAGCCACTACCAGAGCCAGGGCCTGAAGCTGAGCAAGCATTTCCGGCCCTGGACCTGAGCGGAACCGCGCCACGCCGCTGAACGTTCGGTGGTCAGGAAAATGTCAGTTGGCGTTCCGGCCCCGGCGTGAGAGGCTCGGTCACGTTAGCGGACTGAGAGAACCGTTGATGCGTCCGAGGGCGTTTGGTGTAGCAGTTCTGGCGATGACGGCGTGCGCTACGCCCGGCTTGGCCATGGAGCCACCCGCCCCCCAGAACGCCGTCGCCGACCCGTGGCGGGTTGAGCGCGAGGCCCCCACCACCGTCTCCGACCTGTTGACCCGCATCGACCGCGACGCCCGTTTCGAGCCGGTCGAACGCGTCTACGCGGGTGCCGACGGCTGGATGGGCTATCAGCCGGAGCGCGACGTCTCACCCACCTGGGCCGCCTCCAACCGAGACATCTGGTATGAGGGCGAAAGCTACAGCGACCGGCTACGCCTGCGCACCGAGGGCCGGGTGCGGCGCGCGGACGGCTCGCCGCTGCCGCCGGGCCCGCTGGATCCGGCCAGCTATGACGCCGAACATTATGACGTGACCTATACCCGCGGCTGGACCGAGACCCTCGGCCAGACCGAGAACGGCCTGGACGTGACCCTGACCCCGCATCTGGGCGTCGGCGTCGGCAGCCGGGGGCAGGTCACCGAGGCCGGAGCGACCCTGCGGATCGGACGCGACCTCGACCGGCTGGTGCCCGGGGGCGAAGAGACGTTCGGGGAGCGCGCGCGCTGGTATGTCTACGCCGCCGGCTCGGGCCGCGCGGTCGGCTACAACTGGGCCCGAAACCGCGACGGCGACTATGCGCGATCGGGAGTCAGCCACGACTCCGGGGCCTTCCTGGGGGACGCCTCGCTGGGCGTGGCCCTGCGGCGCGGGCCGGTCCAGAGCTCGATCGGCCTGATCTACCGCGAGATCGAGGCCGAGGGCCTGCGCGCCGGCAACGGCATCGACACCGACGTATCCGAGGGGCTGATCGCCTTCCAGCTGTCGATCTCGCCGGAGTAGGAGCGAGGGGCGAGGACGGGTGAAGAGGCAGTCAGGGGTGAGCCGCAAATCCGTCGGACGCCGCCTCCGCTAACGCCGTCGCTCACCAGCCCGTCTTGTTCACCTCGCGCCTATTCCGTCCGCGCCACCCCCTCGCGGCGGTCGTCGGCACCGCCGTCCCAACTCCAGCCGCTCGCGCCCTGCCGCCAGACGCCGCCGTGCAGGCCGGAGTTCTCGCTGGCGCTCGGACGCAGCACCACGCCGCGCGCCGCCAGCGCGGCCCGCAGGTCGCCCGGGAAACGCTCGGTATCGGCCCCGAAGCCGTCGCCCTTGGCCACCAGATTGGGCAGGTCGAAGGCCGCCTGCACCGGCAGGCCCCAGTCCAGCACCGCGATCAGGGCCCGGGCGTTGTAGGCCAGGATCGAGGACCCGCCGGGCGACCCCAGCGCCCCGACCAGCCGGCCCTCGCGGTCGAGGATAATCACCGGCGACATCGACGAGCGCGGCCGCTTGCCCGCCGCCACCGCATTGGCCACCGGCGCGCCGTCCGGGCGCAGGGGCGTGAACGAGAAGTCAGTCAGCTGGTTATTGAGGAAGAAGCCCGCCGCCATCCGGCCCGAGCCGAACACGCTCTCGACCGTGGTGGTCATGCTGACCGCGTTGCCACGGGCGTCGACGATGACGAAATGCGAGGTGCCGGCGGGCTCCAGCGTGGCGTCCGGACCGGTGAAGACTCCGCCCGGCGGCATCCCCGGCTCGGCCGCCCCGACCAAGGTCGGTGCCTGTACCGCCCGGGCCACGATATAGGTGTCATCCAGCAGCCCCTGCACCGGCACGCCGACGAAGGCCGGGTCCGCGACATAGCGGTCGCGGTCGGCGTACATCAGCCGCTGCAGTTGGGCGAAGGCGGTCCAGGCGGCGGCGCTGTCCGGACCCTCGAGAATGTCAGGCGTGTGCTCGGCCATGGCCAGCAGCTGCAGCACGGCCACGCCGCTGGACGGCGGCGGCGGCACGCAGACCACATAGAGACGATAAGGACGGCACAGGGCCCCCCGCTCCAGAGGCTCATAGGCGGCGAGGTCGGCCTCGGTCAGCGATCCAGGACGCGGCCCCTCGGCCACCGTCGCGGCGATCTCCTGGGCGATCCGGCCGCGATAGAAGGCGTCGACGCCGCCCGCGGCGAGCTCGGCCACCGTCGCGGCGTAGGCCGGATTGCGCAACTGGTCTCCCGCGACGTAGCGGCTGCCGTCCGCCCGGGTGAACCAGGCGTCGGCCCAGCGGGTCCGCGCCTGTCCACGGGTCGCGGCTATAAAGCCAGCCAGTCGGGGGCTGACCGTGAAGCCATCCCGCGCCAGCCGTTCCGCGTCGCCGAACAGGGCGCTCCACGGCAGGACACCGTGCTCGGCCTGGGCCATGGCCAGCATGGCCACGACACCCGGCACCCCGGTCGAGCGCCCGCTCAGCACCGCATCGCCGAACGGCAGCGGCCGTCCGTTCTCGTAGAACAGCTCCGGCGTCGCCGCGGCCGGCGCGGTCTCGCGCCCGTCGTAGCTGGTGACCTCGCCCGTCTCCGCGTCGAACAGCATCATGAAGGCGCCGCCGCCCAGGCCCGAGGACTGTGGCTCCACCAGCCCCAGCACGGTCTGCACCGCCACGGCGGCGTCGACCGCCGAGCCGCCCTGTCGCAGCACCTTCAGCCCCGCCTCGACCGCCAGCGGGTTGGCGGCGGACACGAACGGCCCCAGCGCCGTCGGCGGCGGCGGCGGAGCCATGGCCCCGACCGGCCCCGACGAAGCGCCGCCGCCGACGGCGCATCCGCCGAGGACCAGCGCGGCGGCGAGGGCGGCGGCAGCGATCAGCGGACGGAGGGCCGGGAAGGGAGTGAAATGCATGGGATTTCCGGACGCCGCGAGGGGGAGAGACGCAACTTGGCCTGCCCGCCCGCGCGGCGAAACCCCCGCCCGCGAAATCAGCGGAGGAAAGCCGCCTGCCGGGTCTTGCCCCCCCGTCTCCCGTCCGCTAAAGACCCGCCCTCGCCGTTAGCGGCCAAGCGCGCCCGTAGCTCAGCTGGATAGAGCATCAGACTACGAATCTGAGGGTCGGACGTTCGAATCGTTCCGGGCGCGCCATTTTCTTTTGTTTGCCGACAACCGGACTTCGGCCCTTGCTTCCCGACTGCCGAGAAAGACCCTGCTGGTGTCGCTGGATGTCGTGCGCGCGGGGGGCGCGGTGTCGCTGCCGTTCGTCGGCGAGGCCTGGCAGGTCTATGCGCTGATGACGGTGCTCTAAGTCGCCTCGGCCGCCTTCACGTCGGCATTCCAGGCCATGATCCCCGACCTGCTGCCGGACGAGGCGGAATACACCGAGGCCCTGTCGCTCTCGCGACTGGCCGCCGGTCGCGCCAGTCGGAGCGGGGACGCCGCTCGCCGGGGCGCGGCGGGGGTCGCAATAATCCGACGCCCGCCGAGATCGACAGTAGAATAGTCCGCCGCTGCTGGGGCAGATGATGTCCGTCAGCGGGCCCGGAAAAGCCTCGCCTGCGGGGTGCCGTGCTCATCCTCAGGTCCGACGTGCACCTGGGGACTGGATCAGCGGTGCGAGCGCGAACTATTGGTGGTGACTGTGGTCAGGCGCGGCCGGCTCCGGAGCCGGCGCGGGAACGGGAGCCGGAGCCGGAACCGGGTCTTCGGTCTTCATCTTGTCGCAGCAGGACATCCCGGCGTCCGCCGCCATGTCTTTGCAGCACGCGCAGGCCTCGGCCGCGAGCGCGGTGCCGGCGCTGAGCGCCAAAACCGTGCCCGTCGCGGCGAGCAGGTTGGAAAGTCGCATGGTCATTTCTCCTGGTGAACCATGAAGCTGGTGGAGCCGGACATTTCGTGGCCGTCCGGTCCCTGGGCCTTCCAGGCCGCAGTATAGGTCCCCGGCGTCAGAGTGGGCAGCGGGACGCTGACGGTGGTGGCGGCGGGGGCGTCGGGTGCGGTCACAGCGACCGGCGACTGGCCCTCGGCGGTGAGCGTCACCGTCTTCAGGATCATCGGGTGCGGGAAGGTGGCGGTGAACCGTTCCGGCGAACCGTTCAGCATCGCGCCATCGGCAGGCGTCGTGGCGATGCCCGAAGCGGCGGGGGCCTGGTGCTGCATTCCGGCATGGCCGGCGTGCGGGTCCTGGGCGGTGGCGGCGCCGGCGAACGCGAGCGCGGCGGTAAGGACGAGGGTGCGGATCATGATGGTCTCCTTGAACTAGAACCAGGCCTTCAGACCGACAACGAAACGGGCATCGTCCGCCTCGCCGCCCGCAGCCTCGATATAGTCGGCCGTGTCGCCGAGCGCGCGGCTCCACTCGACGCCGACATAGGGCGCGAACTCCTTGCGGAACTCATAGCGTAGTCTCAGACCGGCTTCGATCGAGGACAGGCCCGAGCCGATCTCCAGATCGGGAATGTCGCTCGCGGAAGCGTCGATTTCGAAGCGGGGTTGAAGGATCCAGCGCTGGGTAATGCGCAGGTCGTATTCGGCCTCGACGCGGGCGGTCAGGTCGCCCTCGGTCGACAGGAAGGCGGCAGCGTCGACCTCCCACCAGTAGGGGGCCAATCCCTGGAAGCCGAGGACCAGATGGGTCGTGTCCTCGCCGTCGGGGCGGAAGTCCTGGCGGACGCCGGCCTGAACGTCCCAGAAGGGCGTGACGGCGCGGCTGTAGAGGGCCTGGAGTTCGACCTCCTCCAGATCGCCGCCGAACTCGCCCTCGCCTTCGGACTTCCACCAGAAGCGATTGATGTCGCCGCCGCTCCAGCCCTGGACGTCCCAGAGCCAGGTCTCGTCCTCGTCGCCGATGCCGGCTTCGAGGCGGTCGATGATCACGGCCGTGGTGCGAATGGCCCCGTTCTCGGCGATCAGGGTCTGGCGGGACGCGGCCATGGCGTCGGTGCCGAAAACGAGATCGGCGGCGTGGGTCGGGCCGCTCAGGGCGGCGGCGGGAACGGGTGCCTCGGGCGGACGGCCGGGCGTGTCGGCGCTGGTCGGCACATCCGGCGGACCCATGCTCATCGTCGCCATGTCGTGCCCGGCGTGCGGATCAGCCTGCGCGGGTGCCATGGTCGACATATCGTGCCCCGCATGGGGATCAACGGCTATCGGCTGGGCAGGCGTCTGGGCAGGCGTCTGGGCAGGCGTCTGGGCAGGCGGCATGACATGACCCGCGTGGGGGTCCTGCACCGCCGGCCGGGCGGGCATCTGATGGCCCGCATGGGGGTCGGCTGCTGGCATCGCCGGTTGGCCTGCCGGCGGGGCGGCAGGCATCGTGTGGCCCGCGTGCGGGTCCTGGGCCTGGGCGCTGAAGGCGCTGGCGGCGAGGATCAACGGGGCCATGGCGACGGCGAGACGGTTCATGCCGCGGCTCCGTCCATGGGCCGAACGGTCACGACGTTGAACATGCCGGCGTGCATATGCATCAGCATGTGGCAGTGGAAGGCCCAGTCGCCGGGCGCATCGGCGGTCAGGTCGAAAGTGACCTTCGACCCCGGCGCGACGTTGACGGTGTGCTTGAGCGGTTGATGGCCCTCAGGGCCGCCGGTCACCAGTTCGAAGAAATGGCCGTGCAGATGGATCGGGTGGGCCATCATGGTGTCGTTGACCAGTGTCACCCGCACCCGCTCGTTCCGCTCGAAGCGGATCGGCTCGACCAGTTCGCTGAACTTCCTGCCGTCGAAGCCCCACATGAACCGCTCCATGTTTCCGGTCAGGTGGATTTCCATGGTCCGCGACGGCGGGCGCTGGTCCTTGTTGGGCGTGAGCGACACCAGGTCGGTGTAGACGAGGACGCGGTGGTCGACGTCCTTGAGACCGGTCGGACGCTCGCCGAGACGGTTCGAGGGCGCCATGGCGACCATGTCCACGCCGACGCCGACGGCCATGTCTGGCGGAGCGTTCTCGGAATCGCGCATGTTCATGCCTGCCATGGACATCCCGGCCATGTCATCGGCGGGAGCAGAGGTGCCGTGGTCCATACCGGCCATCGCGCCATGGTCCATTCCGCCCATGCCCCCATGGTCCATGCCCATGTCCTGCATGGTGAGGTTGGGGACCTCGCGCAGAGGCGGCACCTCGGCGGTCATGCCCAGACGAGGGGCCAGGGTCGCCCGTGCCATGCCGGAACGATCGATGGCCTCTGACACGATGGTCCAGGCGCGGTCCTCGGTCGGGCGGACGATGACGTCATAGGTCTCGGCCACGGAAATCTGGAACTCGTCGGTCTCGACCGGGCGCACGTTCTCGCCGTCGGCCTGGACCACCGTCATCGGCAGGCCCGGAATGCGGACGTTGAAGATCGACATGGCCGAGGCGTTGATGATGCGCAGGCGAACCCGCTCGCCGGGCCTGAACAGGCCGGTCCAGTTCTCCTGCGGCCCATGGCCATTGATCAGATAGGTGTAGGTCGAGCCGTTGACGTCGAGGATGTCGCGCGGGTCCATCCGCATCGCGCCCCACATGCGCCGCTCCTCCAGGCTCATCCGGTCGCTGCCATCCAGCAGGCCGGCCAGGGTGGTGCGCTGGCGATTGAAGTAGCCGGGACTCTTTTTCAGCTTCTCGAGAATTTCGTGCGGATGCATGAAACTCCAGTCCGACAGGACCAGCACATGCTCGCGATCATAGGCGACGGGATCGGCCCCCGCCGGATCGATGACGATCGGCCCGTAATGGCCCATCGCCTCCTGCAGGTTGGAGTGGCTGTGATACCAGAAGGTCCCCGATTGCTTGATCGGGAACTCATAGACGAAGGTCTCGCGCGCCTTGATGCCGGGAAAGCTGATGCCCGGCACGCCGTCCATCTGGAACGGCACCAGCAGACCATGCCAGTGGATCGAGGTGTCCTCGTCCAGGCTGTTGGTGACGGACAGCCGGACATTCTGGCCCTCACGCAGGCGCAACAGCGGCGCCGGCAGAACACCGTTGATCGTTACCGCATGGCCGGTTCGCCCGCCGACGCTGAAGGGAGAATGACCCACCGTCAGGTCGATGTTCGGCCCGGCCAGCGTCGGCAGGTCGGCGCGCAGGCCCGGCGACCCCGTCTGCGCCCAGGCGGGTAGAAGTCCTTGCAATCCCAGCAGGCCGCCACCGGCGACGGCACCCCGGAGCAGCATTCGGCGATCGAGGCGCAGGGTCGACATCGGCGAGGACTTCCTTGGCCGGTTATTCAGCCGTTGTTTCAGATACGCATCGCGGCGGCGCATCCCTTGCGTCAGGTCGCCACACCCGTCGAGATCGCGGCCCTTGTGCCCCTTCCGATCATGGCAAGGTCAAGCGTCTTTGCCCGGAGCCTTGCCCAGGACCGCCGCCAGATTCCTGCGCGCGCGGGCGATGCGGGTCTCCACGGCCTTGGGGGTGATGCGAAGGATGGAGGCGATCTCGGCATGGGACCGTCCCTCGAGCGTGGCGAGCAGGAGCGGTGACTTGAGGGCGTCCGGAAGGTCGGACAAGGCGCGTCGCAGGTCCTCGGCCCTGCGCTGATCGTCCAACCGGGCGTCGGGCGTCGGCACCTCGTCGCCCACCGCCGTCGCCTCCGGCGCATCAAGGCCCATGACCCCGCGCACGACGCGACGCACCGCTCGCCGCCGGCTCCAGTCGCGGCATTTGTTCAGGGCGATGGCGCGAAGCCAGACATCGAACGGCCGCGTCGGATCATACCGCCGCATGGCGAGCCAGGCGGATGCATAGGCTTCCTGAAGCACGTCATGCGCCTCCGCCTCGTCGCCGACGTAGCGACGGATGAACCGGTAGAGGCCGGCCTTTGTCGCGGTCATCAAGGTGGTGAATGCGGCCTGGTCTCCACCCGCCGCGCGGACCTCGATGCTTTGCCCGGCCTCCACGCGCCGCGCTTAGCCGGCGTCGTGATGCAAGGCGTTGACGACCGCAGCGTCGAATACCTCGGCCTGTGCCGGGGTCAACACCGCTCGCATCTCAAAGACATGGGTGATCGTCGCCTTCTGGAGATCGCCCATCGCTGCATGAAAATGGTCGACCGCAGCCTGGACCTGGGGCGTGTCGCCGTCGCTGGTGGCGATGGCGGCGGCCAGTTCGCGATTGGCGGCGCGAACCTCGCCTTCAAGGGCCGGGCGACGCGCGGCGAAGCGCGCCTCGATGAGGTCAAGGCGGCGATCCTGGTCCTCGCTCAGAGCGAGTTGTTCATGGACGATGCTGTGCAGGCTGGGCGGCTGTCGGTCGCGCATGACCCAGGTCGCGCTCGCCCAGGTGGCCGCGCCGCTGGCCATCGCGGCCATGACCGCCGTGAGCACGATGGATCTCCAGCTCGCCCTCATCCCTGAACGTCCAGGTTGGCGAGCGGAAACAGACCTGCCGAGACTGTGAAAATCCGCATCTCGGAGGGCTCAGGTCGCGGTGCCAGGAGCATCAGACCTCCGTTCGCGACGCCGACCCCAAGGGCGAGCGCCACTGCGGCGAACCGGACCTGGCCCATGCGGGTGCGATCCCGCCGCTCGCCGATGCGCGCCCAGACCGCGTCCTCGACACCGACAAGCGGCGCGGTGTCTCCCGGCGCGACCAGTCCGATCAGTCTTTCCATGTCGTCAATCATCGCGCACCTGCCTCACGCCCCATCTGACATACGCGTCAATTGGGGATACCCCTCATGAGGGGTCGATGGCTATCCTGCGTAGATAGAGCTGGAATGGGCCTGCCCGAGCGGTGCGGTTGACGCGCGCCCGGCGCGACGGTCCACTCCGATCACCGACACATCCGGAGTCTGCAATGTCCCGCTCATCTCTTGCCCTCGCCCTGTTGATCGCGGCGCTTTCGGTGTCGCCCGTCCTGGCCCAGGACCACACCCACGGCCATGGCCACGTCGCTGGCCCGATGGTGGCGGAAGCAACGGACGCGGCGACTGTCGTCGACGTCTTCCACGCCGCTCTCAAGGCCGGTGACACGGCCGCCGCACTGGCGCTGATGGCACCGGAGGTCATGATCTTCGAGGAAGGCGGCGCGGAACGTTCACGCGACGAGTATGCGTCCCATCACCTCGGTTCGGACGCCGCCTTCGCCGCCGCGTCGGAGGCGACCGTGGCGCGGAGATCGGGCTGGGCCGACGGCGATGTGGCCTGGATCACCAGCGAGGGCCGCACGACGGGGCAGTTCAACGGCCGCGCCGTGGATCGGCTGACAACCGAGACCATGGTGCTGAAGCGGCACGCTGACGGTTGGCGCATCCACCACATCCACTGGTCGTCGCGCGCGCCCGGCTAATCACGCTGTGTGCGCTACATGGCCGTTGGCGGTGCCAGCGTGCCCATCCATGCTACCAGACCCAGCAAAGCAGCCCCGACCGCTGTTTCCGCGATGATGCTGCGTCGCAGGCGGGCAAGCGCCGGTCGAGGATCCTCCCCGGCTTCCAGAATGGTTCCCAAGGCGGGAGTCGAGCGGAAACGGTGTTCGGCCGCGAGGCCGAGCATCAGGCCGAACAGCGCCAGCTTGGCCATCAGTAGCTGGCCGTAGAGGCTGCTCCCCAGTTCCCCCACCCGCGTCGGTCCGACCAGGAACCAGCTGTTCACGAGGCCGGTCAGCACCAGCAGAACGACAGCGAGGGTGCCCAGGCCGGCGAAGCCGTGCAGGGCGCGATGGATCGCCGGATCGTCCGCTGTGGTCCGACGCAGCAGCAACATCGTCAGGGCCGCGAGGGCCCCCAGCCAAAGGGCGGCGGCGACGGCGTGAATGATGTCCGCGGCGAGGTGGAGAAGGCCGCCGGGTCCCTCGGTTACAGCGCCATGGCCCGTCCAGGCGAAGCTGGCGGCCACGACCAAGCCTGCCACTGTCATAAGGCCCCAGAGGCCCCGCCCCGGCTTCAGGGCGACGAGCGCGACAAGGCCGACAACAGCGACGGCGGCCCGAACGACCATGGCCATGCCGAGGACCGTGCCGCTGACCATGAAGGACAACGAAGCCGGCTTGACTGCTTCGCTGAGCGACCCCGCCATCACGGCAGTCTGGGCCACCAGGGCGGCGAGCGAGCCGAGCGCAACGACGAGCGCCGCGACAACCATCGTGGGACGCGCCCAGGTGAGGTTCGGGCCTTCCGCGCGCCTGAAGCTGTAGAGCAGGAACAACGGCGCGCCGAGAAGGACGACGCTGCCGCTGTATTGAAGCCAGCGGAGCCCAATGACCGCGACCTCCAGCACGATCTTACCGGACCGAGAAGGTGTAGGAGCCCGTCATGCGGTGGCCGTCGCTCGACGCGATGTGCCAGTCGACGCGGTAGGCACCGGTGGTCAGCGGCCGGGCCAGAGCGCCCGTGAGAGTCTTGCCGTCCTCGGCGACCGCGGTCTCGATCGCGACCTTGTCCCCCGCCGCATTGACGACGTCGAAGCCGGAAAACGCGGGAACCGCGCGCTCGCTGAAGGTCAGGCTCAGCGCCCGGGTCACGGCAACGGTCGAGTTGGGCGCAGGGGTGGCGCTGACCAGCCGGGCGTGGGCGGCCGCGGGTCCGGCGACGAAGGCCACGGCCGCCGCGACGGCGATGACGAACGCGGGATTGAAGCTACGCATACTCGGTCTCCAGACATTTGGCCGGGTGCCGACCGTCTACTGCTCTACGCGGCGCACGGACGTTTCCCTCATGCAGGATGATCGTCTGAGGCTCCTTCCTGAGGTCAGAACAGGGGCCCAGACGACGACAGGGCCGACTTCGGCTGCCGGGGTGCGTCGCCGTGACGTCCGGCCAAGGGGCAACCTCGATGGTTGGGGCGGGTTATCTCTGAACAGCAACCCGGAGAGATCAATGTCTGATGACAAACAGTCCGCCCCGGCAGCCCAGGAGGCCCAAGCCGCCAAGGCGATGGACCTGAAGAGCGCCGCGCCGGCACCGCAGCACCCCGCGTCGGAGCCCACGGCGAACGAGGGCATGACCGATACACACGACACGACGATCGCACCTTCGGGGGCATTCGGTGCCGAGGGTCAGCGCCCGGTGCTGGAGCGATCGCGCAAGGTGCGATGACCCCGGCTCCCACTTTTCAAGGACACACGATGGACGTTCAAATCAACACCGCCAACAATGTCGAAGGCCGCTCAGCCACCACGGACCGGCTCGAAGCGTCTGTGAGAGACCGCCTCTCTCGCTTCAGCGAACGCCTCACACGCGTCGAGGTCCACCTCGATGACGAGAACGGCGAGCACGTCACCGGCGATGACAAGCGCTGCATGATCGAAGCGCGCCCGGCCGGCCTGGAGCCCGTGTCCGTCACGGACCAGGCGGGGACGATTGATCAGGCCACCTCAGGTGCCCTTGCCAAGATGACAACCGTTCTGGAGCGCACTTTCGGGAAGATGACCGACCGAAAGGGCCACTAGAGTCGGCTGCGAACCCTCGCTCAGGCGGCGGGCGCTAGCCCGAGGTCTTCGTTGAAGACCTCCAGTTTGGACGGTCGCGGCAGGGGCGTGGGCCCCTTGAGGCGCGCCAGCAGATAGGTCACGGCGAGCACCATGTCGTGGGCGTCGTAGGGCTTGGGCATGGAGGCGATGGCCACGGTCTCGGCCGACCGCGCCCGACTGACCTGGCCGCTGATGAAGACGACCGGGATTCCCAGCACCTTCAGATGCTCCGCGAGCTCAATGCCGTCGTCGCGACCGGCGAGCCTGATATTGACCAGTGCCAGATAAAAGGAGAGGCGAAGGAGAGGCGGACACAACCGCCAAGGTGAGGCTGAGGGCCCCGTCTTCTGGATCAGATAGTGAGGTCGGCATTCGTCGCCCGGTGCGATCCGGAGGCTCGCGGAGCGAAAGCCAAGACCGGAGCTTCGAGCGGGCGTCGTCATCCGCTCGGGTTATCAACGACCGGGAGACGTCTCCGGTTGCGTCTGTCGGTGCCAGTCTGGCCGGCGGGGGCCGGAACCTCGCGGCTTGAAGGGCGAGCTCCTTCCCGTTTATGGTCCTGTGCCCGCGGCATCGCCGCCCTCGACGGCAGTCCGACCACAGCTGCCAATACTCTATCGGCCCTTGTCCGGATGGATCCTGGGGCCTTCCGCATACCGCGTCAGGAGCCTTCCATGAGCCGCCGCAAGGCCCCGACGGTGACGACCGACACGCCCGCCACGGCAGGCCCAGGTAGAGAGGGGTCGGCCGGTGACGGTCAGATCCTGCTCCTGTCCCAGGGCTTCTCCGACTGGCTCGCCGCCAATGACTGCAGTGTGGCCCTGACGACCTATCAGGCGGGTCGGCTGTTTCTGATCGGCCGCAAGCCAGACGGCGGGCTGCGCGCGCATGAACGGATGATCGAACAGTGCCAGGGCCTGTGGACGGACGGACAGTCACTCTGGACCAGCGGCCTCTACGCGCTTTGGCGGTTCGAGAACGACCTCGATCCGGGTCGCAGCCTTCCGAACGGCGTCGACCGGGTCTTCGTCCCCCGTGAGGGGCGCGTCACCGGCCAGATCGACGTGCACGACATCGGCGTCGGCGACCTGGGGCAGTTCGGCGGCGCGGGCGGCGAAGGTCCGATCTTCGTCTGCACCGCTTTCAACTGCCTCGCCACGACGGACGACCACGCCAGCTTCCGCCCCCTGTGGCGGCCGCCCTTCATCAGCGAGATCACCGGCGAGGACCGTTGCCATCTGAATGGTCTGGCCATGGATGGCGCGCGCGCCGCCTATGTCAGCGCGGTCAGCCGGTCCGACGTCGCCGACGGCTGGCGCGAACGTCGGCGCGACGGCGGAGTGGTGATTGATGTGGCGACCGGCGAGACCGTCGCCTCCGGGCTGTCGATGCCACATTCACCGCGGCTCTACGACGGCCGGTTGTGGGTCCTGAACTCCGGGCGCGGCGAGCTCTGCACCATCGACCCGGCGACGGGCGACGTGACGCCGGTCGCCTTCTGTCCCGGTTATGCCCGCGGGCTGGCCTTCGTTGGTCGCTACGCCGTGGTGGGCCTGTCGCGACCCCGCCACAATCAGACCTTCGAGGGGCTGGAGCTGGAGCAGAGGCTGTCGGACAAGGACGCGGTGCCCCGCTGCGGCCTGGTGGTGATCGATATCGACACCGGCCGGACAGTAGAGTGGCTGCGTTTCGCCCACACCATCGACGAACTCTATGACGTCGCGATTCTGCCCGGCGTACGGCAGGCAGAGGCGATCGGCTTCCGCGGCGAGGGCATCAAACAGGTCGTGCGGGTGGCCACGGACTGACATCCGCCCGTCTGTCGCAGACGCCTGCGCAGGACTCCAGTCCGACAGCGTCTACCGGTCCGCCGCTGTCATCCGGTCGTTGATCATCACCACCGGGCCGTAGCCCAGCGCCTCAAGCCGCGCGGCCTGGGTCGCGGCGTCGCCGACGACGACGTAGATCATGGCACCGGTGCGGACCTGTTCCTCGGCCAGGGCCTGGACCTGTTCGACGGTCAGGTCCTGGATCACCGCCGCCTCGCGGGTCAGGTAGTCGGCGGGCAGGCCGTAGTCGCCGATGGTCTCCAGCACATCCAGCTTGGCACCCGCGGTTTCGAAGGCGCGGGCGCGGCTCTTGCTCAGGGCGCTGCGGGTCACCTCAAGGTCCGCCGCGGTGAAGGTCGCGCCATAGTCCCGCATGATGTCGCGGGCCATGGTGGCGGCTTCGAGCGTGACATTGGCCCGGACGCCGCTGGACAGCTGGAACTGGCCGATATGCTCTCCGCCGGTGAAGCCGCTGCGCACACCATAGGTATAGCCGGCCCCTTCGCGCATCTGCTGGGTCAGGCGCGAGGCGAAGCCGCCGCCGCCGAGGATGTAGTTGGCCGCCGTCGCCGGATAGAAGTCCGCATCGGCCCGGGTCAGGGCCGGATGACCGAACACCAGAACCGACTGCGAGGCGTTGGGAATGTCGTAGAAATAGATCTGCGAACGCTGCGGCGGGGTGGGCACCGGCCAGGCCGGGACCGCGACCTCGCGGCGCTCCCAGCGGCGGCCAAGATCGGCCAGGGCTTGCGTCGCCTCCGCCTGATCGAGCGCGCCGACGACGCGGAAGCGGGCGTTGTTGGGGGCGAGGTTGTTCGCCATCCAGCTCTTGAGGTCGTCCATGGTCAGGGCCTCGACCGAGCCCTCGGTGCCCAGCGGGCTGCGCGACAGGATGTGGTCAGGTCCGTAGGCGATCAGATTATAGGCCCGGCCGGCGATGGCGTTCGGCTGGGCGCGCGAAGCCTGAATCCGGGCGGTCGTGGCGGCCTTGGCCAACTCCAGTTCCGTGGCGTCCCATCGCGGTTCGAACAGCATCTCCTCGACCAGATCGAGGGTGGCACCGAAGTTTCGCGACAAGGTCCGGCCCGAGATCAAGAACCGTTCGTCGCCCGCCGACACGCCGACCTCGGCGCCCAGCGCCTTGAAGGCATTCTCCAGCTCGGCCGGCGTCTTGGTACGCGTGCCCCGGTCCATGATCTGGGCCAGCAGGTTGGCGGCACCCGGCCTGGCCGGGTCGTCGAACAGCCGGCCGCCGTCGATCGACAGCTCGAAATAGGCCAACGGCGTCTCGTCGTTCTCGATGCCCGAGACCGCCAGCCCGTTGGGCAGGGCGGCGTTCCAGATAGTGGGCGAAGCGACCACCGCCGGCGCGCCGAACGACGGCTCGACCGTGCGGTCGAAGGAGGACCGCGTGCGTTCATAGGAAGCCGCCTCCGCGCGCGGATCAACGGCGGCCTCGGCACCCTGAACGATCGGCTCGATGGTCACCTCGGCGACGGCAGAGTCGGCCAGCGCCAGTTCGGTCTGACCCATGGGCACGAAGCTGGTGGCGACGTAGGGGCGGTCCTTGATGTAGGTGCGGTAGACCCGCATCACGTCCTCGGCGGTCACGGCCCGCAGGCGGTCAAGGTCGCGGTCAGGCGTGGTGCCGTAGAGGTCGTAGCGGGCCAGGGCAGCCCCCTTGCCCAGCACGCTGCCCAGCCGGGTGTAGAACTCGGCCTCGGCCACCGTCTTGACCCGGGCGAGGGCCTCGAGATCGACCCCTTGGCTTTCGAAACGGGCGAAACCTTCATCCAGGGCGGTGTTGACCGTATCCAGATCGACGCCGTCGAAGGCGGTGACCGAGGTGATGATGAAGCCGGCGATCTGCTGGGTAGAGGAACCGGCCCCGACGCCGTCCGTCAGTTTCTGCTCGTCGATCAGAACCTCGTTGAGCGGTGCCTCCTTGCCGTCAGTCAGCAGGGTGAACAGCACGTCCAGCGCCTGTTCGTCCGGGTGGCCGCTCTCGACGCCGGCGTAGGCCCGGCTCAGCTGCGGCAGGGTGGCGTAGTTGTCCTCGTGCATCAGCCGCCGCGTCGCCGTGAGGTTGGCGGGTTGGGGCCGGGGCGTGGGCGCGACGACGCCGCGCGGGATTTCGCCGAAATATTTCTGGATCCAGCCCCGCGCCTGCTCCGGATCGAAGTCGCCGGAGATAACCAGGGTCGAGTTGTTGGGCGTGTACCAGCGGCGGTAGAAGGCCTGCACGTCGGGCAGGGTGGCGGCGTCCAGATCGGCCAGCGAGCCGATCACCGGCCAGCTGTACGGATGGCCCTCCGGGAACAGGTTCTCCAGAATCACCTGGAAGGTGTGGCCGTAAGGCTGGTTGTCGTTCGACTGGCGCTTCTCGTTCTTGACGACCTGCTTCTCCTTGGCGAGCACAGGGTCGGTCACTGTGTTGATGAAGTAGCCGAGCTTGTCGGCCTCGGCCCAGATCATCTTCTCCAGCGCGTCATTGGGCACGGTCTGAAGATAGTCGGTGATGTCGAAACTGGTCGAACCGTTGGCGCCGGAGCCACCGATGCGGGCGCTCATCCGGTCGAGGCCGCCGGGCCCGAGGTTCTCGGAATCGAGGAAGAACAGATGTTCGAACAGGTGGGCGAAGCCGGTGCGGCCCGGTTCCTCGCGCGCCGAGCCGACGCGGGCCGCCAGCACGACGGCGACCACCGGGTCGGAGCGGTCGATGTGGAAGATGACCCGCAGGCCGTTCTCGAGCTCATAGGTCTGGGAGGGGATCAGGCCCTGGGCCGGAGCCGTCTGGACCACCGCGGCGGACACAGGCGCATCGGCCGCCGCCATGCCGGCACCGCCGACCGCAAGAACCACGCCGGCGACGCTCGCCAGCAACAAACCCTTGAACGTCATTCGCCGCCTCCGCTGATGCCCGCGCACGCTAGCAGGTGCGAGGATTTGCGCCACATGAACAAAATGAAATGACCTGCAGACGGCGTCAGCCGGCCGAGTAGGAGGTCTTGGTCTGGGTGAAGAACTCGGCCGCGGCAAAGCCCTGTTCGCGCGCGCCGTAGCTGGACGACTTCGTGCCGCCGAATGGCACATGGTAGTCGACGCCCGCGGTGGGCAGATTGACCATGGTCATCCCCGCCTTCGCCCGCCTCTGGAAGTCGCGCGCGTGCTTCAGCGAACTGGTGACAATGCCCGCCGACAGGCCGAACTCAACGCCGTTGGCGATGGTCAGCGCCGCCTCATAATCCTTGACCCGGATGGTCGAGGCGACGGGGCCGAAGACCTCTTCGTTGTTGATCCGTCCGGCGGGATCGGTATCAGCGATCAGGGTGGGCTGGACATACCAGCCGGGCGTGTCGAGCGTCAGACGTTCGCCGCCGGCGGCGACGTGACCCCCCTCGCCTTTCGCAATGTCGATGTAGCGGTAGGAGGTCTCGCGCTGGTCCTCGCTGACCGCCGGGCCGATCTGGGTGTTGGGGTCGAGGGCCGATCCGACGCGAAGGGCCGCGACCTTCTCCGCCAGGGCCGCGGCGAAGCGGTCGTGGATTCCGTCCTGCACGATCAGCCGGCTGGAGGCCGTGCACCGTTGGCCGGTGGCGTAGTAAGAGCCGTCCAGCGCGATCATCACCGCCCGCTCCAGATCGGCGTCGTCCAGCACGATCAGCGGGTTCTTGCCACCCATCTCCAGCTGCACCCGGGCCTGGCGCTTCACGGCACCCGCCGCGACGCCGGCACCGACGCCCTGGGAGCCGGTGAACGAGACGCCCGCGACATCCGCATGGTCGACGATGGCCTGACCGACCCGACCGCGCCCGATGACCATGTTGAGCACACCCTTCGGCAACCCCGCTTCGTGCAGTATGGCGACGAGGGCCTCGGCCGTCGCGGGTGTGAGCCCGGCAGGCTTGATTACCACCGTATTGCCAAAGGCCAGCGCGGGGGCCGCCTTCCAGGCCGGAATGGCGACAGGGAAGTTCCACGGCGTGATCAGACCGAAGACGCCGACGGCCTGGCGGTAGGTCTGGATCTCGACCCCGGGTCGCACCGATGCCAGGTTCTGGCCGTGCAGGCGTAGCGCCTCGCCGGCAAAATACTTGAGGACGCGGCCGGCGCGGACGGTCTCTCCGACACCCTCGGCCAGGGTCTTGCCCTCCTCGCGGGACAACAGCCGGCCCAGCGCCTCGCGCCGCTCCATGATCAGCGTGCCCGCCCGGTCGAGGATGTCAGAGCGCACCTCGGGCGAGGCGTCCGACCAGCCCGGGAAGGCCGCCTTTGCTGCGGCCACGGCGGCGTCGACCTCCTTCGTCCCGCCGTCGGGGATGCGCGCCACCAGGTCGCGCGTGTCCGACGGGTTAAGGCTCTCCGATGGGCGGTCAGTCTGGACCTTCTCGCCATTGATCCAGTGGGACAGTTCGATGGTGTCGGTCATGCGCAGCCCTCGGCAACAGGGGCTGGCCGCGTCACGCGTCTCCAGCCCGGTCCTGGGCGTGAGATAGCGGGCTCCGCGCAGGAATGCACGGGGCCGACCGTCCGAAGCGGTCGGCACCGGCCCTCGCCCGGGATGACATCCGGGGCGCGGCGGCCTGACGCCTTTCGCACGTCTGGACTTCCGCCCCCCGACAGGGCTCACTGCGCGCTCGTCAAGGACGCGTCAGCCGGTGGTCGGCGCAAGACGTCCAGATATCGGGGACCAAAGACATGAAGCGCGAACTCCTGGCTACGGCCGCACTGCTGGCGCTCGCCTTCCCGGTCGGGGCCCAGACGCCGGAACCCGTCTCGCCGATCGCCGCCCCGCCCGTTCCGGCTCCGGTCGAGGAGCAGGCGGAACCCGCCCCCCAGGCCGCGCCCCCCGTCGCCGCGGCGGCGGCCGAGACGCCCAAATGGGATGTCCAGAACCCGCCCGGACCTTCGCGCGACATCCCCATCGACGTGACCCGCGGCACCTGGATGTCCGTCGACGTCAGCCCGGACGGCCAGACCATCGTCTTCGACATGCTGGGCGACATCTACGTCATGCCGCGCGCCGGCGGCGAAGCGCGCGCCATCGCCAGCGGCGTGGCCTGGGACATGCAGCCGAAATGGTCTCCGGACGGCCGGCAGATCGCCTTCACCTCGGACCGCGCGGGCGGCGACAACATCTGGATCATGGACGCTGACGGCTCCAACCCGCTCCAGATCTCAAAGGAGTCCTTCCGCCTGCTGAACCAGCCTGACTGGACCCCCGACGGCCAGTTCATCGTGGCCCGCAAGCATTTCACCTCGGCCCGCTCGCTGGGGGCCGGCGAGCTGTGGATGTATCACCGCTCGGGCGGCGGTGGCGTGCAGATGACCGAGCGCCGCACCCAGCAGAAGGACACCGGCGAACCGGCCTTCTCGCCCGACGGCCGCTACCTCTACTTCAGCGACGACGCCACGCCGGGCAATACCTTTGAATACTCCAAGGACGTCAACGGCCAGATATACATCATCCGCCGCCTCGACCGCGAAACCGGCGAGATCGATCCCTATGTTACCGGCCCCGGCGGTTCGATCCGCCCGACGCCCTCGCCGGACGGCAAGTCGCTCGCCTTCATCCGGCGCGTTCGCTACCAGTCGGTGCTCTATGTGATGGACATCGAGTCCGGTCGCGAGACGCCGGTCTTCGCCGGCCTCGACCGCGACCTGCAGGAGACCTGGGCCATCCACGGGGTCTATCCGGCGATCAGCTGGACGCCGGACAACCGCTCCATCGTGTTCTGGGCCGACGGCCGCATCCAGAACGTCGAGGTTGCATCCGGAACCGTCTCCGACATCCCGTTCCACGTCGCCGACACCCGCCGGGTGCAGGACGCCGTCCGCTTCCCGGTCGAGGTCGCGCCTGACACCGTCGACGTGAAGATGGTCCGCTGGGCCCGGCCGTCGCCGGACGGCACGAAGGTCGTATTCGAGGCTCTGGGCAATCTCTGGATTCGCGATCTGCCCACCGGAACGGCGCGCCGCCTGACGCGCCAGAGCGACCATTTCGAACTCTATCCCAACTGGTCCCGCGACGGCCGGTCGATCGTCTATACGACCTGGGACGATCAGGAGCTGGGCTCCGTCCGCATCGTGCCCGCCTCGGGCGGCGTCGGCCGTGTCGTCACCCGCCGGCCCGGCCACTATCTGGAGCCGGCCTTCTCCCCGGACGGCCGCACCATCGTCTATCGCACGGCCAGCGACGGGTTCCTGACCACGGCCCTGTGGAGCCGTGACCCCGGCATCTACCGCGTCCCGGCGGCGGGCGGCGAGCCGGTCTTCATCACCGACGGGGGCTCCAGCCCGCAGTTCGGCGCCGCCAACGACCGCCTGTTCCTGTCCGGCCGCGACGGCGACAAGCAGACCCTGACGTCGGTCGATCTGAACGGCGAGGACGAGCGCACCCACCTGACGTCCGAATGGGCCACCGAGTTCGCCCTCTCGCCGGACGGAAACTGGGTCGGCTGGACCGAGCGGTTCAACGCCTATGTCGCGCCCTTCGTCCTGGCCGGGCGGCCGGTGGCAATCAGCCCGGACGGCAAGGCCCTGCCGCAGGCCCGCGTCACCCGCGACGCCGGCGAGTGGCTGAGCTGGTCGGGCGACAGCCGCCGTCTGCAATGGTCGCTGGGGCCCGAACTGTTCACCCGCGACCTGAACCAGTCCTTCGCCTTCGTCGAGGGCGCGCCCGACGAACTGCCCAGGCCGGACGAGCACGGGGTCAATCTGGGCTTCAGCGTCCCGGCCGACCGTCCCGAAGGCCGCATGGCCCTGGTCGGCGCGCGACTGATCACCATGAACGGGAGCGAGGTCATCGAGAACGGGATCATCGTCCTCGACGGCAACCGCATCGAGTCCATCGGCTCGGCCGCGAGCATGACCATTCCGGCGGGCATTCCGACGATCGACATGACCGGCAAGACCATCATGCCCGGCCTGGTCGACACCCACTGGCACGGCGCGATGGGGTCGGACGAGATCATCCCCGAGCAGAGCTGGGTCAACTACGCCTCGCTGGCCTTCGGGGTGACCACGATCCACAACCCGTCCGCCGACACCAGCGAGATCTTCTCCCACAGCGAACTGGCCCGCACGGGCCGTGTCGTGGCTCCGCGCATCTTCTCGACCGGCACCATTCTGTATGGAGCAACCACGGCGGCGACAGCCAAGATCGACAGCCTCGACGACGCCCTGTCGACGCTGCGCCGGATGCAGGCCGCGGGTGCCTGGAGCGTGAAGAGCTACAACCAGCCCCGCCGCGACCAGCGCCAGCAAATCATTGAAGCCGCGCGCCAGTTGAACATGATGGTGGTGCCGGAGGGCGGTTCGCTGTTCCAGCACAATATGTCGATGATCGTCGACGGCCACACCACGATCGAGCACGCCATCCCGCTGGCCCACCTCTATGACGACGTGCACCAGCTGTGGCGCCAGACCGGCGTCGCCTATAATCCAACCATCGTGGTGGCCTACGGCGGCAGCTATGGCGAAAATTACTGGTATCAGGAGAGCCCGGTCTGGAACGATCCGATCCTGACCCAGTATGTGCCGCGCCGCATTCTCGACGCCCGGGCGCGCCGTCCGGTGACCGCGCCGGACAACGAGTGGAACCACATCTCAGTCGCTCGTGAGGCGACGCGTCTGGCCGCCGAGGGCGTCAACGTCCAGATCGGCGCCCACGGACAGCGCGAGGGCCTGGCCGCGCATTGGGAGCTGTGGAGCCTGGCCCAGGGCGGGATGGCTCCGCTGGATGTGATCCGCGCCGGGACGTTGAACGGTGCGCGGGCGCTGGGCATGGACGGGGACATCGGTTCGCTGGAGGTCGGCAAGCTGGCCGACATGGTGGTGCTCGACCAGAACCCGCTGGAGAACATCCGCAACACCACCTCGATCCACTACACGATCGCCAACGGCCGGGTGTACGACAGCAGCATGAACGAGATCGCACCCCGCCAGCGGCCCCGCGCTCCGTTCTGGTTCGCTGAAGCCGGCGGCGAGAGCTGGTCCGCCGCCGACGCCGACGCAGGCACCGACGGGCATGGGCACGACTGACCGGATGGGGGGCTGCTGTCAGGAACAGTCAGCCCCCTTCCCCCGCCCTTCGGCCTAGAGCAGCGGTGGCGTCGACGTTGTCATTCAGCCTCGAGGCCGTATCGTGAGGCCTGAGGCGGAGACCAGCGTGGACGCGGACATGACGACGCACGAGGACGACCCCTTCGCCCAGCTCAGCCATGTCTTCGCGGGCCGTCGCGCCCTGCTGCTCGAGGACGATCCCGCCCTGTCCGACCACGTCGCCGAACGGCTGACCGCCGCCGGCTTCGAAGCCGTCGACCGGTTCGAGGCCGGCGAGGCGGCCTTGGCCGCCGCCGGACGCGCGCCCTACGACATCCTGATCCTCGACCGCCTGACCGCCGGAATGGACGGGCTGGAAATGCTGAAACGCCTGCGCGCGGGCGGCGGAACGTCGTCGGACGCCCCCGCCCTGATGCTGACCGCCCTGGGCGGCGAGCGGCAGAAGGTCGAGGGGCTGCTGGGTGGCGCCGACGACTATCTGTCCAAGCCCGTCGGTGACGAGGAGTTACTGGCGCGCATCGCATCCCAGCTGCGTCGGGCGGCACGGCGGGCGCGGCCGGCGGGCGCCGAACTGGTCAACGGCCCCTTCCGCCTGTCGCCGGGCGCCCGGACGCTGAGGCTGGACCTGGCGGGGAGCGAAAGCCGGCTGATCGAGCTGTCGCCGCTGGAGTTCGCCATCGTCGCCGAACTGATGGCCGCGCGCGGCGAGCCGGTCACCAAGACCATGCTGTGGGATCGTTGCTGGGTGGAATGGAAATTCCTGCCCGACAATTTCGTCAACGTCATCGACGCTCGTATCAGCGCCCTGCGCCGCCGGCTCAAGGTGCAGGTGCCGGAACTGGGCGAGGACCTGCATCCGCTGATCGTTCCCGCCCGCAGCCAGAGTCTGGTTTTCCGCGACCTTTCGGCTCTGGCGGACTGGCGGGGATGAGCCTCACCGGCTGGCTCTCGCGCAGAACCTCGACCCAGCTGGCCGCCGGCATGGGGGTGCTGGCCGCGCTGGCCCTGTCGGGCTCGTTGCTGATCACCGGCGCGGCGGTGCGCATCGACCAGCGCGAGAAGGCGGCGCTGGCGGCGCTCGACGACTATGGAGCCATGGTCTCCAAACTCGGCTCCGAATCCAGCCTCAGCGCGGAGCGCCTGACCGAGGCCGATGCCGCCTGGCTGTCGGCCTGGCTGGGTGCCTTCCAGAGCGGCCCGACCCGCGACGCCCGCTCCCTGGAGGAGACCTGCCGCACCGGCCGGGGCGGTGCCGGCGTGCGCTTCATCCGGGCACCGGTGGGCAAGCCCGCCGGACTGGCCGCGTTGGAAACGGTTCCCGGCGAACGGGTTCGCAGGCTGGGCGCAGATGTCTATGTGGTCCGGCTCGACCGCGGGGTCCTCTGCCCGTCGCGGGCGGTCGAGGTGGTGGTCGTGCGCCGTCCGTTCGGCGCGCTCGACATCGCCGTCGGACGGGTGGTCGAGCGGTCCGGCGCGGCCTGGGGCTGGGCCGTCGCCGCCGTCATCGGCGCCGGCGTCCTGCTGCTGGCCATCGGCCTGGCCGCCGCGGCGATGGCCCGCAGGCGGCTGACCAGTGCCGTCGCCGACGTGAACCGGGCGCTGGACCGGGCGGCGATCGGCGACTTCTCGCTGCGGGCGCCCGAGACCGCTGTGGCACCGGAACTGACCGAACTGACCGGGCAGGTGAACCTGACCCTCGACCGGCTCGACGAACTGCTCAGCTGGCTGCGCGACTCAGCGGATCAGCTGGCGCACGACTTCCGCACGCCGCTCGCCCGCGCCCTGGTCAGGCTGGAGCGGTTGAAGGCGACCGCCGCGACGCCCGAGGCCGGCAAGCTGATCGACGAGGCCCGCTCGGACCTGACCCAAATCACCCGCTCGATGAACGAGGCCATGGCGCTGCGCGACGGCGAGGCCTGGGTGTTCGAGACGGTGCGGCTGGAGGAGCTGGCGGCGCAGGCGGCTGAGCTCTACCAGCCGCTGGCCGAGGAGCGCGGCGTCACCCTCCGCGTCGTCGGCGAACCGGTTTCCGTGCTGGGCGTGCGCTCCCTGCTGCAACGGGCGGTGACCAATCTGGTCGACAACGCCGTGAAATTCTCGCCGGACGGCGGCGTCGTGACCCTGACCGCCGGAACCGCCCACGGCCGCCGGATGCTGAGCATCGCCGACCAGGGCTCGGGCTTCAGCGGCAAGAGCGCCGCACCGGGCCCCACCGACGACCGTGAAAGCCACGGCATGGGTCTGGCCTTCGTGCGCGCGATCCTCAAACGCCACGGCGCGTCCCTGACCATTGATGACGGCGGGCCGGGGGCAGTCGTCACGGCGCATTTCTCGCGTTAGAGCGAAAATGGACCGGATTTCGCTCCGGTTGGATTCTGGACCATTTTTCGGATTCAGGTCGAATCGACCTGAGGCAGAAATGGTCTAGGGTCCTGTCCAACAACAGGGGATTGGCGATGCTGCGTTTCACCAACCGGGCTCACGGCCTGTCCATGCTGGCGCTGGCCGCGGTGGTCCCCCTGCTGGCCGCGACCACCGCAGCGGCCCAGACTCCGGAGAATCCCATCCCCTATGACGCCCGGCGCGGCGTCTTCAGCTTCGCCAGCGGCCTCGAACGGGCCCTGCCCGCTGTCGTCCAGGTGACGACCCTCGGCCAGTCGGAAGGCCCCAGCTCGGGCGAGAACGAACCGCGTCCGGTCGCCAGCGGCTCCGGTGCCATCATCGACGCCCGCCAAGGCATCGTCGTCACCAACAACCACGTCGTCGAGGGCGGGCGGAAATACACCGTCGATCTGACCGACGGCCGCATCTTCGACGCCGTCCTGGTCGGCACCGACAAGGCCACCGATCTGGCCGTGCTCAAGTTCGACGCCACCGGCCTGGCCGAGATCGAGGTGGTGGATTCCGACCAGCTGCGCACCGGCGACCTCGCCTTCGCCGTCGGCTATCCTCTGGGCCTCGACCAGACCCTGACCATGGGCGTCATCTCGGGGCTCGGCCGCTCAGGTATGGGCGACCGTATCGAGGACTACATCCAGACCGACGCCGCCGTGAATTCGGGCAATTCGGGCGGCCCGCTGCTGGACAGCCGGGGCCGGCTGATCGGCATCAACACCTCCATCCTGTCGGGCGGCGGCGGCGGCAATGACGGCATCGCCTTCGCTGTGCCCAGCCGCATCCTGATGTATGTGGTCGGCCAGCTGCGCACGACCGGCGAGGTCAAGCGCGGCTCGACCGGTGCCATCCTCGGCTCCCTGAACGCCGAACGCTCGCGCACTTTCGGCCTCGGCATCGTCCGCGGGGCGGTGGTCGAGGATGTGGCACCGGGCTCGTCCGCCGAGGCCGCCGGCCTGCGCCGCGGCGACGTGGTGACCCGCATCCAGAACCGCCCGGTGTCCAACGCCGGCACCGTGGCCGCCACCATCGGCATCGCCGAGCCCGGAACCCAGGTCCAGGTCGTCTATCTGCGTGACGGCCGCGAGGGCCGCGCCAGCCTGACGGTGGAGGCACCCGGCGAACGCGGCGTGATCATAGGCGCGGACACGGTCATCGCGCGCGGCCTCAGCGCCCGTGCGGCGACGGACGGGGTGCAGGTGTTCGCGGTCGAGGGCGGCTCCGTGGCCGCCGGCGGCGGACTACAGGCGGGCGACATCATCCGCGAGGTCGACGGCGCGCCCGTCAGCGATTTGCCTGGACTGGCCGCGGCCCTGAAGGGCGAGGGCGAACATCGTCTGTCGGTGACGCGCGGCGGAGAGACGGAAACGGTGGTGCTGGGCGGTTGACGCCGGCGCCCGGCTCCGAACAGCAAAACGCCCGCTCTGCCGGAGGGGGGAGGGTTGGCTGAGCGGGCGTCTCGCTTGGAGGAAGCATCGACCCGCCGGAGCCCTTGATGGAGTGATCCAGGGGGGCTGGGGGGGCTGTTCAGGATCCGGGACCGCTCCGAACTCCGACGAGCCGATGGACCCGGTGTCGCCCCCCAAGGGGGCGGACGATGGGCGGAACGACGGCAATTTCGTGTTCCGGACGAATTCTTCGGCGAGTGACGTTCGGGGCACGCCGGTCACTGGATCGGCGCAGCGCGCGAGGTCTGGCGTTTCCCCGCCGTAGGCCTAACTTCAAGCCATGAGCGACGCCGCTGATTTGCAGCCCCGGTCCGGCCCGGTCTTCTTCGACCGGCGCGAACTGGACCTGATCCTCAGGGTCTACGGCCGAATGGTCGCCGCCGGCGAATGGCGCGACTACGCGATCGTGGGACACAAGGAGGTGGCCGAGTTCGCCGTCTTCCGCCGCTCGGGCGACGCCCCGGCCTACCGGATCGAGAAACGCCCCGCCCTGCGCCTGAAACAGGGGCAGTGGGCCGTCATCGGCGAAGGCGGCGTGGTGCTGCGCCGGGGCCGCGAACTGCCCCAGGTCTTGCGCGTCTTCGACAGCCGCCGCTTCACCGTCGTCGAATAGAAAAAGGCCCCGACGTCTCCGCCGGGGCCTGTCTTCTGTTTGGGCCGTCACCCTTCGGGCTGCTTGAAGCCGAGCCCGCCGCGCTCAAGCAGCGAGTCGCCGCGCAGCGAGCGTTAGCGCCCTGACTCGATCAACGCCGACCGCCGAACAGCATCAGCAGGAACTGGAACATGTTGATGAAGTTGATGTACAGGCTCAGCGCCCCATAGCTGGTGGCCACGCTCATGGCGGTCTGGTTTCCGCCGAGGGCGTAGTAGGTCATCTTCAGCCGCTGGGTGTCGTAGGCGGTCAGGCCGGCGAAGATCAGCACGCCGGCGGCGCTGATGATCAACTGCATGACGCCGTTCTGAAGGAACATGTTGACCACGGAGGCGATGATCAGGCCGATCACGCCCATGATCAGGAAGCGGCCGATGCCGGTCAGGTCCTTCTTGGTCGTGTAGCCGAACAGGCTCAGCGCGCCGAAGGCGGCGGCCGTGATCAGGAAGGTCTGGATCACCGAGGCACCGGTATAGACCAGCACCACCGTGCCCATCGAAGCGCCGATCAAGGCTACGATCAGCCAGTAGAGGGCGCTGGCGGCACCGGCCGACGGGTTCTTCATCACGAAGTTGGAGCCCAGCAGCAGGACCAGCGGCGAGAAGGCCACGATCATGCCCAGCAGGGTGAAGCCGGTCAGACGGGTGACGCCGTCCGGGAAGACCGCCGTCGAGAACATCAGATCGCGGACGGGCGGATAGGATCCGGTCACCCAGGCGAGGGCCGCCGAGACGAGCAGGCCCAGCGCGACCTTGTTGTAGACGCCCAGCATGAAGCCCCGCAGGCCCGCGTCCACCGACATGTCGGCGGTCTGCGGAAGCGGCCGGGCGTGGCCGTTGTTGAAGTCGCTCATCGCGAGTTCGATCTCCTTTGCGCCGGGGTCATCCCCGGCTGTGCCGCAAATATCGGGGTCGTCTCCGGTTCACGCAAGCAAAACCGGACTTGGGCGTCGGGGTTTCAGCCGCTACCAACGGTCGCATGATCCGGTTGTTCACCGCCCTGTCCGTCCCGGAAGACGTCGCCGACACCCTGGCCCGGCGCCAATCCGGCCTGCCGGGCGCGAAATGGCGGACCCGGGATCAGTTGCACCTGACCCTGACCTTCTATGGCGAGGTCGACGAGCGCCGGGCCGACGATCTGACGGCGGAGCTGTCTCGCGCGGCCACGGGGGGACCCTTCGACATCGCCCTGCAGGGCGTCGGTGCCTTCGGTGATGACCACCGCAGCCAAGCCCTGTGGGCCGGCGTCGAACCCAATGAGCGGCTGTCGGTGCTGGCCGGACGCTGCCGTTCCGCCGGCGAGCGGGCCGGCGTGGTCATGGAGAAACGCGTCTGGCGACCGCACGTCACCCTCGCCTATCTGAAGCCGCACACCGATCCGGCCCGTATCGGCGCCTGGATCAGCGGGCACAACCTGCTGCATTCGCCGCCGATCACGGTCGATCGCTTCGGCCTGTGGTCCAGCGTCCTGACCCACGACGGCAGCCACTACGAACTGGAACAGGAGTATCGGCTTTGACCGGACCGGTGATCGAGACCGCCCGCCTGACCCTGCGCCCGCAGACGATGGAGGACTTCCCGCGCTGGGCGGAGATGATGGCCGACCCGGAGGCCGCGAAATTCCTCGGCGGGCCGCAACCGGCCGAGGTCGCGTGGCGGGGCTTCATGACCATGGCCGGGGCATGGAGCATGACCGGCGTGGCCATGTTCTCGCTGATCGAGCGCGACACCGGCCGCTGGCTGGGCCGCATCGGGCCGTGGACGCCGCTGGGCTGGCCCGGCACGGAGGTCGGCTGGGGCCTGCATCCCGACGCGCAGGGCAAGGGCTATGGCGTCGAAGCGGCCACGGCAGCGATCGACTACGCCTTCGATGTGCTGGGCTGGACCGACGTCATCCACTGCATCGCCCCTGACAACGTCCCCTCCCAACGGCTGGCCGAACGGCTGGGCTCGCGCAACCTCGGCCCGACCCGCCTGCCGCGGCCGTTCGAGACCGCTACGGTCGACCGCTGGGGCCAGAGCCGCGAGCAATGGCGCGCCCGCCCCCGGACCTGAACCCAACACCCGCGTTCGCGCGTTCGACACTCAAGCTTTGACCCGCCGCCACCATCGGCTAGGCAGGAGGCCGTAACGGCGAGGAATGTAGGCAATGCGGGTTCTGGTTCTTGGCGGCGACGGTTTCTGCGGCTGGCCGACGGCGCTGCACCTGTCGGCGCGAGGCTGGGACGTGTTGGTGATCGACAACCTCAGCCGCCGCAACATCGACAACGAGCTGGAGGTCCAGTCCCTGACGCCGATCCGCACCATGGGCGAGCGCATCGCCGCGTGGAAGGAGGTCTCGGGCAAGACCATCGACTTCGTCAACATGACCGTCGGCAAGGAGTTCGACCGCCTCGTCGCCCTGATCCAGGACTGGAAACCCGACAGCGTCGTGCACTTCGCCGAACAGCGCGCCGCCCCCTATTCGATGAAGTCGGCGCGGCATAAATTGTATACGGTCGACAACAATCTCAACGCGACCAATCACTTGCTGGCGGCGATCGTCGAAAGCGGGCTGGATGTGCACTTGGCCCACCTGGGGACCATGGGGGTCTATGGCTACACCACCGCCGGCCTGCGCATCCCCGAGGGCTATCTGAAGGTGACGGTCGAGACCGACTTCGGGCCGGCCGAGCAGGAGATCTTGTTCCCGCCGAACCCGGGCTCAATCTACCACATGACCAAGACCCAGGACGCCCTGCTGTTCCAGTTCTACGCCCGGAACGACGGCCTGCGGATCACCGACCTGCACCAGGGCATCGTCTGGGGAACGCAGACGGAGGAAACGCGCCGGGACGAGCGTCTGATCAACCGTTTCGACTATGACGGCGACTACGGCACGGTGCTGAACCGGTTCCTGATGCAGGCGGCCGTGAACTATCCGCTGACCGTCCACGGCACCGGTGGCCAGACGCGGGCCTTCATCCACCTTCAGGACACGGTGCGCTGCGTCGAACTGGCGCTGAAGAACCCGCCGAAAGCCGGCGATCGGGTCAAGATCCTCAACCAGATGACCGAGAGCCGCCGGGTCCGCGACCTCGCCGCCATGATCGCCGCCATGACCGGGGCCGAGGTCCACAACGTCCCCAATCCGCGTCAGGAAGCCGACGAGAACGAGCTGGTCGTGGCCAATGACCAGTTCCGCGATCTTGGCCTGAAGCCGATCACCCTCGAACAGGGCCTGCTGGACGAGGTCACCGACATCGCCCGCCGCTACGCCGGCCGCGCCGACCTGACCAAGGTGCCTTGCGTGTCCAGCTGGAACAGCAAGCGGGCCGAGGCCCTGAAATCCGAACCCGTCACCGTGACCCCGCCCGCCGGCGTCCACGTCCGCTCGGCCTGATCGCGGCAATGCCCATCGACGCCACGCCCGCCAATCTACTGGTCTTCGGCGGCGGCTGGCTGGGCCTCGCGGCGGCCCGCGAAGCCGTCCGGCGGGGCGGCAAAGCCACCCTGACCAGCCGTGATCCGCATCGGCGCGACGCGCTGGCCTCGGAGGGGTTCCACGCCTACGACCCGGACGACGACGAGGCGCTGGACCGCGACGTACTGGAAACGCCGGCCATCCTCGTCACGGCCCCGCCCGAGCCCGACGGCTGTCCCGGTTTGAAGCGGCTGGGACCGTCGATCACCCGCACCGGCGCCTTCCCGGACTGGATCGGCTACGTCTCCTCCACCGCCGTCTATGGCGACCGCGGAGGCGGCTGGGCCTTCGAGGACGATCCTCTCAACGCCGCCTCGCTGGAAGGCGCCCGGCGCGTCCGGGCCGAGCGAGACTGGCTGGACGCCGGACAGGGGATGGGGCTGACGGTGCAGATCTTCCGCCTGCCCGCTCTCTACGGCCCCGGCCGGTCGCCGGTCGACAAACTACGCGACGGCACGGCTCGCATCGTCCGCAAGCCGGGCCAGATATTCAACCGCATCCACGTCGCGGACGCCGTCTCCGGCCTGTTCGCCTCCATGGCCCGGCCCCGGCCCGGCGCGGCCTACACCCTGTGCGACGACGAGCCCTCACCGGCCGACGTGGTCATCATGGGCGCGGCGCGGCGTCTGGGCCTGCCCCTGCCGCCCGAGGTCGATCTGGATGACCCCTCGGTATCGGACGCCATGCGGCGCTTCTACCGCGACTCCAAACGCCTCTCGAACGCCCGTGCCAAGGCCGAACTCGGCTGGCGGCCGCGCTATCCCGGCTGGCGCGCGGGGCTGGAAGCACTGATCGCCGACGTCACATAGGCCTTAAACGCCGCCTGAGCCTCGCGCTCAAACAGCGAGCCGCCGCGCGGCGAGCGCTGGCGCCCTTCTTCTAGAACGGCAGCAGGTTGCGCTGGCGGCTGTAGGCCATGGTGCCGACGTTGGCACCGAGGCGCAGGCCGACGCCGGTGCGGATCGGGGCCAGGACGATGCCGTCGGCGCGCTGGTAGTTCACGCCCACGCCGCCGACCAGATAGGCCGAGCCCTCCACGCCGGGGTAGCGGCGGTAGATCATGTCGGGATGATACAGGCCGTAGACCAGGGTGAAGACGCGGCTGGCGTTGCCGCCGACGTCCCAACCGATCGAGATTCCCTGCCAGAACACCTCCTGCGAGGCCGACAGGTCCTTCATGTGCAGGGCCCCGCGGCCGTAACGCAGACCGACGCCGGCGGCGCCGGAGCCTTCCTCGCCCGCGATATAGGCGGTCGGCCGGTCGCCCTGGTCGGCGAAGATGCGTTCGATGGCGGCGCCGATGGCCTCGGCCGCGATGCCCAGTTCGCGCGAGCCGGCGGCGACCAGCTCGTCGGCGGTGTAGGCGGGCGCGTCCTGGTCCGAGCGGATCGGATAGTTGGGATCGGCCGCGGGCGCGGTGGCGCAGGCGGACAGGCTCGAGGCACCGGCGGTGGCGGCGAGACCGGAAAGGATCAGCTGGCGGCGATGCATGGCGTGGCTCCGATAGGCGGGGACGGTCCGCCCGACTCGCGCGGGCGCTTGACCACACCGTTTCCGGTCTTTGAGTCAGCCTTGCGGCGGCAAGGTTAATGGTGCGTTGCCGGGCAGCAGGTCAGGATGTCCGCTTACGACCCAATTGCGGCCGTTCGCGCCTGCGTCCGGGCCGATCGACCGACTTCAGGCTGCTTGAAGATGCGCCTGTCCTGCTCTAGGCCGTGCGGATGCCAGACTCATCCAATGAGCTTGAGGGGCAGGAGGCTGCCGAAGCCGACGTTGAGCGTTTTCGCGAGGCGCTTGGTCCTTTTGTCGTCGCCGCGGAAGAAACGCGGATGGCCATGCTGTTCACCGACGCGAAGACGCCAGGGAACCCCATCGTTTTCGCCAACGACGCCTTTCTTGAGATGACCGGCTGGGATCGCAAGGACGTGCTCGGCAAGAGCTTCAATTCCTTGATGGCCCGCGGTGCCAGTCCCGAAGCCTTGAAGGAGATTGAAACGGCGGTCGGAGGGCACGCCGAAATCGTTCCGGAAATCTGCTATCGCCGCGAGGACGGCAGCCAGTTCTGGGCGTCGATCTCGATCAGCCCGGTGAGGGACGAAAGCGGTTCGATCATCCAGCATTTCGCCTCGTTCGTTGATCATACCGCGCACAAGGACGAGCAGGTCAATTGCGCCATGCTGATCGACGAACTGAACCACCGTGTGAAGAACACACTGGCGACGGTCCAGTCGATCGTGAAGCAGTCAACGCGCACGGCAACGGACCCGAAGGCCATTCGGGAGTCGATCGAGTCCCGCATCTTCGCCCTCTCCCGCTCGCACGAGATCCTGGCGCGCGAAAACTGGAAGGGCGCCGGGCTGCACGATCTGATCGATGCGGCGCTGGAGCCCTTCGCCGTCACCGACGACCGGAGTGAGCGTTTCACGGTCGAAGGGACCAACGTCCGGCTCGCCCCCAAGGCGGCACTCGCCCTCAGTATCGCTTTCAACGAACTCGCAACCAACGCTTTCAAATACGGGGCCTTCTCCAACAACGGCGGGACGGTCTCGATCGCATGGGCAATCGAGCCTTCGACGGCGGGAAACCGGTTGATCCTGCATTGGCGCGAGCAGGGCGGTCCGCCGGTCACGCAGCCGTCGCACACCGGGTTCGGCACGCAGATGATTGAGCGCGGCCTGGCGCACGAGCTCGGCGGCAACGTCGACATCGAGTACCGGCCCACCGGCCTGGTCTGCACCATCGACGTGCCTGCGCCGCGAGTCGCCCCGAATGACTAGGCTCCTGAGCGGCCGCACCATCCTCGTTGTCGAAGACGAGATGATCTTGCTGTGGAACATGGAGAGCGTCCTCGCCGAGCTCGGTGGCACCGCCATTGTCACCGCCGCCACCGTGGATCAGGCGCTCGCCGCCATCCAGACCCGGGCTTTCGACCTCGCCATCCTTGATGTGAATCTCGATGGGGAGCCCAGCTATGCGATCGCCGACGCGCTAACCGCGCTCGGCGTCCCGTTCATCTTCTCGACCGGCTATAGCACTCCGGCCCTCGGCGGAAGCTATCGCAACCGGCCCGTCCTGAGGAAACCCTATCGCGACGACGAAGTTGAGCAGATTCTCACCAGCCTCCTCGCCTGCCCGGCCACAGCGGACTCAAGCTAATGGGACGGCGGCTTGCCCGCCCGAGGCCGATGTCTGCCCCGCTCCGCAACGGGCCACCGAACCGCCGATCACGGTGAGCCTCACCCTCGCAGCGTCGCGCCCGCCTTCGCCGCCGCCGCCACAACCTTCGCCGACAGGGCCTCGATCTCGGCCTCGGTCAGGGTCGCCTCGCGCGGCTGGATGACGACCTCGAGCGCCACCGACTTCATGCCCTCGGCCACGCCGGCGCCGCGGTAGAGGTCGAACACGCGGACCTCGGCGATCAGGGCCTTGTCGGCGCCGGCCATGGCGCGGACCAGATCGCCCGTGGCCATGTCCTCGGCCGTGACGAAGGCGAAGTCGCGGGTCAGGGGCATCAGCGGTGCCAGCGCGGCCGGACCGCGCGCCTTGCTTTTCTGGCCGCGGGGCTCGGGCACGGCGTCGAGCACGATCTCGAAGGCCAGCATCGGCCCGTCCGCGTCCAATGCCTTGAGCACGCGCGGGTGCAGGGCACCGAACTCGGCCATGACGGTCTTCGGACCCAGCTGCAGCCGGGCTGAGCGGCCGGGATGCCACCAGTCGCGGTTCTGGCCCTGGGCCAGCTGCAGCGACGCCGTGGGCGCGCCCAGCGTGTCCAGCAGGGCCATCAGGTCGCCCTTCAGCGCGAACAGGGCGTCCTCGGCCTCGCCGCCCCAGTGACGGGCCGGCCGGGGCGCGACCAGACCGGCGATGACGGTGCGCTGGCCCGCCGGGCTGTCGTCCAGATAGATGGGGCCGATCTCGAACAGGGCCGCGTCGGCATGGCCCCGGTCGGCGTTGCGCGCCGCCGCCTCGATCAGGTTAGGCAGGGCCGAGGGCCGCATGCAGTCCAGATCGGCCGCGATCGGGTTTTCGACCCGCAGACGCTCGTCGCCGCCGCCGAACAGGGTCGCGGTGGATTGTTTGGTGAAGGACCAGGTGACGGCCTCGGCATAGCCCATGGCCGCCAGGGCGCGGCGCGCCTTGCGGACCCGCGACTGCCGGGCGCTGAGCACGCCCTTCGACGGGGCGCCGAGGTCGGGCAGGGGCGTGGACGGCAAGGTGCCGTAGCCCTCGATGCGGGCGACCTCCTCGACCAGATCGGCCGG
>JBBQOK010000004.1:0-33746 GCA_038330765.1 Caulobacterales bacterium
CCGCCCCGAAGCGCTCGGAAGCCGCGATCACGGCGGAGCGAAGGCGTTCAGCCGAAAATTCATCAAGGCTCCCTACGGCGAAAGCACGGGGGCCACACACACGGTTCCGGGCCGAACGCCCGCGCTCCGCCGACCTCCCCACACTTTCCGGGTGCCAACCCGGAAAGCGCTTCAGCCTGTCCGGGTTTGATTCCCCTCCCGGTCCTCCCTTCACCCCTGCCCCCGGAAACGGCTACACCCACCCCATGACCTCCGCCCCGCTTCCCGACGCCGGATCGAACTGGGTGGACCGACACGCGCCGGAAGGCCTGAAGCCGTGGCTCAAACTCGGCCGCTTCGACCGCCCCATCGGCATCTGGCTGCTGTTGATCCCCGGCTGGCAGGGCATCGCCCTGGCGCTCAGCCAGTACCGCAAGACGCCCGACCTCTACGACGCCTGGCTGTTCCTCGGCTTCGCCGTCGGGGCCTGTCTGATGCGAGCGGCCGGCTGCGCCTTCAACGACATCGTCGACCGCGACATCGACGCGAAGGTGGCCCGCACCGCCGCCCGCCCGATCGCCTCGGGCCGGATCTCGGTAAAACAGGCCTGGGCCTTCATCATCGGCTGCAGCCTGACCAGCCTGCTGATCCTGCTGACCCTCAACCTGACCGCCGTCCTGCTCGGCGTCGCCTCCCTCGCCCTCGTCGCCGCCTACCCCTTCATGAAGCGGATCACCTGGTGGCCCCAGGCCTGGCTCGGCCTGACCTTCAACTGGGGCGCGCTGATGGGTTACGCGGCGGCGCTCTCGGGATCGTTCATTCTGGCGGCGATCCACGACGCCTCGACGCTGGAGCTCTGCGCGCAAACCGGGGGACCGATCCAGCCATGTCAGTCCGAGGCGGTCCTGAGCTTTTCCAGTCTCTGGCCTGCCGCCATCCTCCTCTACCTCGGCGGCGTCTTCTGGACCCTCGGCTATGACACCCTCTACGCCCTGCAGGACATCGAGGACGACGCCATGGTCGGGGTCAAATCCTCGGCCCGCCGTCTCGGCGCCGGCGTCCAGCGCGGCGTCGGCGTCTTCTACCTCCTGACCGTCATCCTCACGGTCGGCGCCGGAGCGGCCGCCGGCCTCGGCCCGGTCTTCTACGTGGCCCTCCTGCCGTGGGCCGCCCACCTGTATCGTCAGGTCCGCGACGTCCGCGTCGACGAACCGGCCCTTGCGCTACGGCTCTTCAAGTCCAATCGTGAGGCGGGCCTCATCCTGCTTCTCGCCATCATTCTCGGCTCGGTTCAGCTTCCGCTCTGAAAGACATCCGCATGAACGCCTCCCTCCGCATCCTGCTCGTGACCGCGGTCGCCGCCGCCGCCCTGACCGGCTGCAACCGTGAGCGCGAGGCCGAGGCTCCCGGCGCGCGCGCGCCGGTGGCCGGTGCCGTCGTCACCCCCGCCGACGCCGCCGCGCCGATGGGCTACGAGGCCAAAACGCCCTGGGCCGACGTCAAACTGACCCTGCCCGAGGCTCTCAAGGCCCAGCCCGACCTGCACGCCCGCCTCTACGCCGAGGAGGTCCGCAAACTGCGTCAGTTCATCGAGGGGGCCCAAGGCGAGCTGACCGAGGCCGGCGCCGATTCCGACCGGCCCAAATACGAGAACACCGTCGTCATCGTCGCCGCCGCAGACACCGGCAAGCTGTTCAGCCTCAAGCGGACGTCGTTTGACTATTCGGGCGGTGCCCACCCCAACACCCTGTCCAGCGGCGTGCTGTGGGACAAGGCGCTCAAGCGCCAGATCGGCCTCGCCGACCTGTTCCGTAAGGGCGTGGACCTGACCGTCCTCGACCGGGCCCTGTGCAGCGCCATCAACAGCGCCAAGCGCGCCCGGGTGCCGGATGGCGGCTCGATCACCTTCGACAGCAAGGACTTCGCCTGCCCGCGCGTCGGGGTCGCCGCCTTCGTCCTGACCCCCGGGACCGTGCCGGGCAAGGCCGCCGGCCTGACCTTCCTGATCGGCCCGTATCAGGTCGGCTCCTATGCCGAGGGCGGCTATGAGATCGCCATTCCGGCCACCGTGTTCCGCTCCCTGCTGGCCACCGCCTACGCCGGCGAGTTCGCCGGCCAGCTGGTCAAGGCGGGGGATGTCACCCCCGCCCTGGCACCCGAACCGACGGTCTAGTCGGCGAGGAATTGGTCGACGATCTCCGCGAACGTCTCGGGCTGGTCGGCCATGATGAAATGCCGGCTGCCGTCGACGCGGATCAGCCTTACCCCGGGCAGGGGGGCGTACTCCTGGGCCCAGAGCGCGTCGGCCATCGCCGCCGGCGTGCCGCCCTCCGCGTCGGCCGCATAGATGGCCGTGACGGGCAGGGTCATGGCCGGCAGGGCCGGGCGGGTATCGGTCAGCATGACATCGCGGAAGGCGGCCCCCGCGCCGCGCCGGTCCGACGCCACCGACCATTGCAGGATCGCCGCCTGCACCTCGGGGGCGCGGGTCGAGGCGGTAGCAATCTGGGCCTGACCCGCCGCGAAAGAGGCGTCGTCCATGGCCGCAAAGGCCGCCGCCATGCGTTCGGCCGCCGGTCGCATACTCTCCACCGTCGTCGTCGGTCCGTACAACACGCTGTAGAAAGGCAGGCTGTCGACGCTCAACAGACGTCCGACGGAATCCGGCCGGTCCTGGGCCAGCTTCAGCCCGATCAGCGCGCCCATCGAGTGACCGATCACAGCGGGGTGATCAAGGCCGGCCTCGACCACATAGCGCCCCAGTTCCTCGACCACGGGAACGACGAAGGCACCGTCACCGTGGTTCCAGGGCTCACCCGCGAACCCGGCCAGTTGCACCAGATGCACTCGATGAGTCTTGGCCAGCCTGTCGGCCAGCGGGCGCCATACTTCACGGGACGACAGCAGACCGGGGATCAGAATGACATCGGGACCGGTTCCGATGACCTCGACCGACAACCGGTCCGAGGCGAAGGCGGCCTGGGCCGCGGACACCGGTGGAGTCTCGGCGCGAGCGGCAAGGGCCACACCCCCTGCCGCCAATGCGATGGTCGAAGCGAGGGCGAATGCGCGCAGCCTGCGGCCGCCGCCATGTCGGGACATGAACATCATGATCGTTTCCTTGTAAGGTTATCCTGACCTTGGTCAGGCGTGGGGATTGTCGAAAATCTCTTCCACCGGCCGGGCGAACAGCACGGCGATGCGGTAGGCGAGGTCCAGTGACGGATCGTGTTTCTCTGTCTCGAGGGCATTCACGGCCTGCCGCGACACCCCCAGGGTCTGACCCAGTTGCTCCTGGGTCCAGCCGCGCTCCACGCGCAGCAGCTTCAGCCGGTTCTTCATCAGTTCGAACCGCGGATGAAGGGGGCGACGCATCCGAAGATGCCCCAGAAGGCGGCGTACACCAGCCAGCCCGGCAGATGGGGGGCGTCCGCGAAGTTCTCGGCGAACCCCCAGAACGTCGCCAGCGCCATGGCCAGGCCGGCGGAGACGATGAACTGTTTGGCAGTCACGGCGCGAACGAACTCGTCGCTTTCCCGTATCAGGCTCAGGGTGGCCCAGAGCTGACCGATCACCGGCGCAGACACGGCGGCGGCCAGGACCCATCCGGCGGGCTTGCCGATCACCTCATCGAACACATCCGTCACCATCATCGAGATCATGATCAGAAGGTACGGGGTCATGAATGCGAAGGTGCGGATCACATATCGTTTGTGCGCCGCCGTTCCGGTCTTCCAGACGTTCAACATGATCGCTTCTCCAACTGAATGTCAGGGATACCTTACATCGCGATGATGTCATGTCAACCTGACTTTTCGTCAGGAAAGCATGACATGGCCCCGACGGCTGCGAGAGGCGTTGCGGCCCGTGCCGACAGGCGTATCCTGCGACCCATGTCCGCCGCGCCCCGCGCCCGTCCGTCCGACCTGTTCACGCCCCAGGCCTGGGCACCGTTCCAGTCGCGCAACGCCTGGGCGGGCCCTCTGCTGGTCGTCCACTGCTGGAGCGTCATCCTGCTCGCCGTCGCCGCGGGCGTGGTCTGGCCCGTCCTCATTCCGCTGTGCGTGGCCGTGATCGGTACGCGTCAGCTCGGCCTCGCCATCCTGATGCACGAGGCTGCGCACGGCGGCCTGTCGCCCCATGCCCGCCTGAACGACGTTCTCGGCCATTGGCTGTGTGCCGTGCCGGTCGGTGCCTCTCTAACGCTCTACCGGCCCTATCACCTGTCGCACCACAAATACGCCCAGCAGGCCGAGGACCCAGACCTGGTCCTGTCCGCCCCCTTCCCGGTCACCCGTGCCTCGCTGCGCCGCAAGATCATCCGCGACCTGACCGGCCAGACCTTCTTCAAACAGCGCGTGTTGCTCGCCGTCGTGGCGTTCCGGCGGGGGCGGGGGCGGGGCAAGGCTACCGCCCTGCGCTCAACGGGTTCGAGGGACGACAGCGCCCACGACCATGCCGCGGTGGTCACGAGCCGCGGCGTCGCGTCCTTCCTTCTGATCAATGTCGCCTTGCTGGCCGCGGCCATCCTGGCCGGCGTCTGGTGGGCGTATTTCGCCCTCTGGCTGCTGCCGTTGGCGACCTGGTTCCCGATGGTCACCCGGCTGCGCAACATCGCTGAACACGCCTGCGTCGAGGGCTCGGCCACCGACCCCTACCGCGCCGCCCGCACCACCCGCGTCGCGTGGTGGGAGCGCGCCTTCATCGCCCCCTACTGGGTCAATTTCCACGCCGAGCATCACCTGTTCATGCACGTTCCCTGCTGGAAACTGCCCGCCCTGCATCACGCAGTGCGGGCCACGACGCAAGGCGGGCGGATGGAGGTGGCGGGCGGCTATGTCGAGGTCCTGACGACCGCCAGCGGCCGGGCCGGCTGACGCCCGGATGCGCGTGATCACCGACCCCACCGCCTTCATCCTCGCCAACACCCGCCTTCAGCCCGTCCCGCACGCACCGGAGATTTCGCTGTGGCTGGCTGACGAAGTGACACCGATCTGGCGGCTGACCGAGGAAGAACTGGGCGAGATGGGCGTGCCACCGCCCTTCTGGGCCTTCGCCTGGGCGGGCGGTCAGGGCCTCGCCCGCTGGCTGCTGGACAACCCCCACGCGGTCGCCGGCAAGCGGGTGCTCGACTTCGCCGCCGGCTCCGGACTGGTCGGCGTCGCGGCGATGAAGGCCGGCGCGGCCTCCGTCCTCTGCGCCGACATCGACCCCTACTGCGCCGCAGCCGTGGACCTGAACGCCCGGGCGAATGGCGTCAGTCTCGGCTTCACCGACACCGATCTACTGGACGCCCCGCCGCCTGCGGTCGATGTCATCTGCGCCGGCGACGTCTTCTACGAAAGACCGATGGCCGGGCGCGTCCTGGACTGGCTCGGCCAAGCCCGGACCAAGGGCTTCAGGGTCGTGGTCGGCGATCCGGGCCGGACCTATTTTCCCAAATCCGGCCTCACCCTGCTGGCCGAATACGAGGTGCCGACGACCCGTGAGCTCGAGGATCAGGCCGTCAAACGCTCCTGCGTCTGGGCACTCTAGCGGTCAGGTGCCGCGTCCGGGTCAGGGGAAACCGTCAGCGGGTTCTCAGCCGCCGCCTTCGCGTCCCCATCCAGATCGGCCTCGGCCGGTCGGTCCTTCGGCCGGGTCTTTTCGAGGTCCTCGTCCCGGCTATAGCCGGGCTCGTCCGGTGTCGGTTCCGTCATGGCGGCCTCCTCAGTGCGCGGCCGGCTGCGCGGTTTCCGCGGTGGTGCCGGCCTGACCCCGGTGAGGACCCTCGGCGAATTCCTCGATCATCTTCTCGCAGAAGGCCGGGATGTCGTCGGGGCTGCGGCTGGTGACCAGCCCGTCATCGACCACGACTGCCTCATCGACCACGGTCGCCCCGGCGTTCCTGAGGTCGGTGCGGATGGTCGGGTAGCCGGTCAGCGTCCGGCCGTCGACGACGCCCGCCTCGATCAGCAGCCAGGGCGCGTGACAGATGGCGGCCACCGGCTTTCCGGCGTCGAAGAAGGCGCGGACGAAGCCCACCGCCGCCTCATCACCCCGCAACTGGTCGGGATTGGCCACCCCGCCGGGTAGCAGCAGGGCGTCATAGGCGGACGCATCGGTCTCCGACAGCACCCTGTCGACCGGAATCTGGTCTCCTGGAGTCAGTTGATTGAAGCCCTGGATGCGGCCGGGCTTCAGCGACACCACATGCACGGTCGCGCCAGCGTCCCTCAACGCCTCCATCGGCTTGATCAGTTCAACCTGCTCCACGCCATCAGTGACGAGGGCGGCTACGGTTTTTCCGGACAATGTCTGGGCCATTGCGGTTCCTTTCTGCTGGGGATGGGATTCACGTCGACAACGGTCGGCAGAGGCGGGGGTTGCGGCTCCGCTTGTCCGAAAGGGGCGTCAGGCCCATGTTTTAGCCATGACCCGCGCGCTGCTTCCCCTGCTGCTCGTCCTCGCAGCCGCCGGTTCGGCCCGGGCCCAGACTGCGGTGCCCCATGTTGCGCCGGGTGCCGATCCCGACCGCTATCAGGCCGACCGGCACCGCTACGAGATCGACAGCCTTCGCGCCCGCGCCGACCAGCGCGAGGCCCTCGCGCGGCAGCTTCAGCTGGAAACACGCATCAACCGTCTCGAGATCGAGGCGGCCCGCCGGCCTGAGCCCCTTCAACCCCCGCCGTACCGTCTGCTCCGTTCGCCGGAAGAAGAGCGCGCCCTGCGGGAATCCGCCACGGAGCGCCGCCGCGAGACGACCTCCGGCGTCACCCAGATCGACGCCTGGCTGGATCGCCCCACCCGCTAGCCGCCGCCCTGCATCCCTTCCCGCCGGCCCGCGTTCCTGCTTGGCTGTGAAACAGAGGGTGAGGGCACGATCATGCGCTGGCAGGGCGGACGACGCGGCGGCAACATCAACGACAGGCGGGGAATGGGCGGCGTCGGCATCGCGGGCGGGGGCATCGGCGTTCTCATCCTGGGTGCCATCGGCTATTTCTTCTTCGACATCGACCCCCAGACGACCAGCCAACTGGCCAGCCAGTTCGGCGGTGCCGGCAGCGCAGAACAGGGGACACAGGGCAGTCCCGAGGATCAGGCGGGGGCCTTCGTCGACGTTATCGGCACGAACGTCGACGACGTCTGGAAGACAAAGCTGCAAGGCTACCAGCCGCCGACCGTCACCCTCTACGAACAGGGCACCTCCACGGGCTGCGGCTTCGGCCAGGCCGCCATGGGTCCTTTCTACTGCCCGTCCGACCGGAACGTGTATCTGGACCTGTCGTTCTGGAGCCAGATGGAGACCCAGCTCGGGGCCTCGACCGCCGACTTCGCCCGCGCCTATGTCATCGCCCACGAATACGGCCACCACGTCCAGACCCTGACCGGCGCTTCGGAACAGGTGCGGCAGGCCCAGCAGCGCGCCTCCGGTCAGGCCGAAGCCAACCAGTATTCGGTGGCGCTGGAACTTCAGGCCGACTGTTACGCCGGGGTCTGGGCCGCCAATGCCGCCGCCGTCTCAAACGGCGCGGTCGCCCTCGAAGCCGGTGATCTGGAGGAAGGCCTGCGCACCGCCTCGGCCATCGGCGACGACACCCTGCAGCGGCGCCAAGGTGGGCGCGTCGTGCCCGAAGGCTTCACCCACGGCTCGTCGGCCCAGCGCGTCGAATGGCTGCGACGCGGCTACCAGTCGGGCGACCCTGCGTCCTGCGACACCTTCTCGGCGCTCTGAGGCTTCAGCCCACCGTCAGGTCCAGCGGCCGCGACACGTGCAACAGGCCGGCGCCCAGATCGAACGCGGCGCGGCGTCCGACGAAGGCCTCCATGCCCACCAGCGCGCCTGGGAAATTCGGCAGGGGCGGCTGGTCGAACACGCCGACGGCCACCCGGCGATACAGATAGTCCGCAAAGGTCACCGTGCGCGCCTCGATCACCGAAGCCTGCACGGAGCCGCCCAGCACGAGACTGACGCCGCTCTCCTGCGGTCGTCCGTCCAGCAGGCCGGCGACCTGCGCCGTCGCCTTGTCCAGCGCCAGCAGTGATGAAGCGCCCGTATCCACAACCGCATTCACGGCGACACCCTCGATCGTGACCTCGGCCACCATGGCACCGCCCGCCTTGCTCACCGTCGCGGACTGGAGGTCGGGCGGGCGCACGAAGGCCTCGCGCGCGATCAGCCGCACGTGCCGCCGCGCCGGATCCAGCGCCAGCACCAGATGCTCCAGCACGTCGCGGCCGATGATCAGCGGCGTGTTCAGCCCCTCGTCAGAGGCCAGCGGACCCAGATCGAGGATCGCCGCCCTCAGCTTGCCGATGGTCAGGCCCGGAAGCGAGACATCAAGGTTGGTGCCTCGTCCCATCTGGGCAGCGCCGCCGACGCCATAGGCCACCAGCGGCATGTCGAAGAGCGGCCTTTGGGCGGGCGGCAGGGACGCCGCCAGGGCCCGGTCGATGACCGAATACTGCGCCCCCGTGTCGATCAGGGCGATCACCTCGCGCCCGTCGATCCTGACGCGGACCGTCGGCACATTGGCCCGCCGCGCATACGGCAGCCATGGGGTGGCACCTCCGTCCGCAAAGGCCAGCTTCGGCGCGGGCCACAGCAGGGTCTCGCGCGCCCACCAAGCTCCACCGGCGACGGCGGCCAGTCCTGCGGCGCGGATCAACAGGGTGCGGCGGTTCATGCCCGTCGAAGATGGCGTCTCGCCCGCCGTCGCGCCAGCGTCGCCGCTGTCGCGGCCGTCAACGCGGGCCGAAGGGGACGATCTTGTTGCCGCGGTCGTGGCCGATATCCGCCACGCCGAGATACGGGATGCCCGATCGCTGGCACCAGTAGCGGGCGATCTCCTCGGCCGTCATGCCGAAGTCGGGATCATTCTCGACGATGTCCGAGACCCGGCCCATGCGGAGGCCCGCCACCCGTCGGATCGACGGCTGGGCGGTCAGGTGGAACATCATCCGGTCGATCCGGTACAGCGGCTCGGACACGTCCTCCAGCATCAGCACATGGCCAGTCAGGTCAGGCTCCAGATAAGTCCCGACCAGGGCGTCAAGGATGCTCAGGTTGAACGCCACGGCCGGGCGCGGGTCCTCGTGCAACGACGGCTCCCATGACCCCGTGTCGCCGCTCTTCAACCAGTTCAGCGCCCGCCACGCCGTCGCGTCGTTGCGCACCGCGTCCGAGGCCATCGGCCCGTGCGCCACATGCGGAAAGCCCGCCTTGTAGAGCCCGGCCAGCAGGCTGCCCGCGTCCGAATATCCCAGATACCGCTTCTTGCGCGCCACCGCGTCCAGCCGCGGCAGCACCGCCTCGGCGATGCGGCACGAACCGTAACCGCCGCGCGCGAACCACACCGCGTCCAGCCGCGGATCGTTGGCGTAGTCGACGAAGGCCGCCGCCCGGCTGGCGTCGTCGCCGCCGAAATGGCCATGCTTTCCGAAGCTGGCCGGGTGGAAGGCCACCTTGATCGAGCCGTCGGGCACATTCTCCGCGAACCATGCCTCCACGGCCTCGGCCCGCTGCCGGCTGAAACGCGAACTGGCGTTGACGATGCCGATTTTCATTCGTGGTCGGGCCTCCCGTGTCGCTGTGTTTCGCACGGCCCCCGCCTCGGCAAAAGCCCTCCCCTCGACGGGGAGGGTCGGGTGGGGTGCAGGCAGGATGGCGGCGTTCGGGTGCCGATGGGCTCGGCAGCAACGCCTCCCGCGCCCGTCCTGAAGCCGTCGCGCATCGACCCTGCCTCCTGCCCCTTCCCCCTCGAAGGGAACCGCCCTACTCAGCAGCCATGGCGAACGACTATTTCTTCTGCGGCATCGGCGGCTCGGGCATGCTGCCTTTGGCCATGATCGTTCAGGCGCAAGGTGGCCGGATCGAGGGCTCCGACCGGTCCCGCGATCAGGGCCGCACGCCGGAGAAATTCGCCTGGCTCGAAGCCCACGGCGTCACCCTGCACCCGCAGGACGGCTCGGGCGTCACCCGCGCGGACCAGACCGTCGTCGCCACCGGCGCCATCGAGGACACCGTGCCTGACATCGGCGCGGCCAAACGCGCGGGGGCCCGTATCGTCACCCGCCCGGAACTGCTGTCGCAGCTATTTAACGCTGCGACCTCGATCGGCGTAGCCGGCACCAGCGGCAAGTCGACCATCACCGGCATGATCGCCTGGATCCTGCACCGGGCCGGCCGCGCGCCCACGGTCATGAACGGCGCGGTGATGAAGAATTTCGCCGATGCCGACCATCCCTTCGCCAGCGCCCTGATCGGCGGGCCCGACCTGTTCGTGTCCGAGGTCGACGAGTCCGACGGCTCCATCGCCCGCTACGATCCGACCGTCGCCGTGGTCTCCAACATCTCGCTCGACCACAAGTCGATGGAGGAGCTGCGCGAGCTGTTTGGCGGCTTCACGGGCCGGGCCACGGTGTCCGTTCTTAACCTGGACAATCCGGAGACGGCGGCGCTGGCGCAGGAGCTGAATAGCGGCCTCGACCCTTCGCGCGCCCGCACCTTCTCGCTCGGAAACGACACGGCGGACCTCTCGGCTCATAATCTGAGCCCCACGCCCACCGGCATGACCTTCGACCTGATCCAACGGGGCGGCGGCACCTGGCCGGTCACCCTCCACGTCCCCGGCGCACACAATGTCGCCAATGCGCTGGCGGCGATCGGCGCGGTGCTTGAGTTGGTCCCGGTCGGGGACGCCATCGCCGCCCTGGAGACCTTCGCCGGCATCCGCCGCCGCATGGAGGTAGTCGGGACCGCCAACGGCGTCACCGTCATCGACGACTTCGCCCACAACCCGGACAAGATCGCCGCCACCCTCAAGACCCTGCACGCCTTCGACGGTCGCCTGCTGATCCTGTTCCAGCCGCACGGCTTCGGCCCGCTAAAGCTGATGCAGCATGAGTTCATCGACGGCTTTGCCGGCCTGATGCGCGAGGACGACATCCTTCTGATGCCCGAGCCCGTCTACTACGGCGGCACGACGGACCGCAGCGTCGGCAGCGACGACATCGCTGCCGGTATCCGCGCCGCCGGCCGCGCCGCCGAAGCCCTGGCCACCCGCGAAGCCTGCGGCGACCGCCTGATCGCACTGGCCCGTCCAGACGACCGGATCGTCATCATGGGTGCCCGCGACGACACGCTTTCGGTGTTTGCGGCTGCGCTGCTCAATCGCATAGACCATCCGCTTACGGATTGATTTTCAAGACAATCTCGCAAAACGTTCACGGTTGGAAAAGCTCGCGTTAAGGCCTGGGGCTCTATCGGTTGGGGCACGCGGGAGTTGACATGGCCAGGATCGGAGACTTCGCGAGCGCCCCGGACCCCATAGGTCCGGACACGCCCGGCGCTGACGTCTTTGACCGTTTCCAGAGCGAGCCCGACACCCTCGTTATCGCCGTGGTCGACGCCGACCGGCGTCCCGTCGGGCTGATCGAGCGCAACACCTTCACCTTGCGGATGGCGGCGGAGTTCGGCCGCGCCCTTTACGCCAAACGGCCGGCGGCGACATTCATGGACGCGACCCCGCGCGTGCTCGACGCTGACGCCGACGCCGAAATCCTGTTCCAGAGCATGGACGCCGCCAATCTGGGCACCCTGCTGAACGGCTTCGTCGTCACCTCGGGCGGACGCTATGTCGGCGTCGGTGCCGGGGTGCATGTGCTCCAGGCCGGCAGCGCCATTCACCGCCGCCGGGCAGAGGAGATGGGTGCCCTGATCCGCGACCTCGCAAGAGCGGAGGCCGAGGCTCGCGCCTCCAGCCGGGCCAAGTCCGAATTCCTCGCGGTGATGAGCCATGAAATCCGCACACCGCTGAACGGCGTTCTAGGCGTTGCCGCCCTGATGGAGCGCGAACTGACCCAGAAGGCCATGAAGCCCTATGTCCGCACCATCCTCGACTCCGGCCAGAACCTGCTGAGGCTGCTGACCGACGCGCTCGACATGTCCCGGGCAGAGGCCGGGCAGATGGTGCTCGAGGCCGCGCCCGTCCATCTGGATACGGTCGCAGCCGACCTGCTGGCCCTGTGGAGCCCCCGGGCCCAGGAGAAGGCTCTGGCCTTCACCGTCGTGCACGACACAGACGGCTCCGACTGGGTTCTGGGCGACGAGATGCGGTTGAAGCAACTGCTCAACAATCTGATCGGCAATGCGCTGAAATTCACCCCCGCCGGCGAAGTCGCGGTCCGAATCGCCAGCCGCTGGCAGGACGGCGCTGTCGCAATCACCGGCATGATCGACGACAGCGGGCCGGGCATCGCCGACGATGTCGCCGAGGCTGTTTTCCAGCCGTTCAACACAGGCCGCGCAGGTCGCGAGGGCGCGGGGGCAGGTCTTGGTCTGGCGATCTGCCGTCAGATCGTGGAGCGGATGGATGGCGACATCGGCGTCGAGCGTTCGCCACAGGGCGGGGCGCGGTTTTGCTTCACCCTATGCCTGCCCGGTGCCGGGCCGGAGATGCTGGCCGCCGCTGCAAAAATGGCGGAGCCGACACCGCACGAAACCCTGCATGTCCTCGTGGTCGACGACAACGCAACCAACCGCTTCGTCGCCGGCAAGGTGCTGGAGCTGTTCGGCTGCACCTCCGACACCGCCGACAACGGTCTGGAGGCGGTCCAGCGTGTCCAGGCCCGGCGTTACGACCTGGTGCTGATGGACATCAAGATGCCGGTCATGGACGGCGTCGAGGCCACGCGCGTCATTCGCGCCCTGGCCGGCGACGTCGCCCGCATCCCCATCCTCGCCCTGACCGCCAACGCCGATCCCAGAGATGAGGCCGAATATATCGCCGCCGGCATGGACGGCGTGTCGCAAAAGCCGATCCAGCCCGACGCCTTGCTCAACGCCATCCGTCTGGTGTTCAGCGACGTTGCGGCGCGGGCCCTGATGTCGGAAGCCGCTTGAACCCGGCGAGGCTGTCTGGCCTAGGGTGACGGCGATGCTCCAGATTCCTCCGCTGCCCCAGCTTCCCCCCGACCTGCCCGAGGTCGTCGTCACCGGCGCCCGACTGCCGCCCGCCGCCGGCGAGGCCGCCTTCTCCGTCATCCGCCTCGATGAGACCGACCTGCGCGGCCAGCGACGGCTGGACGAGGCCCTGACCTCAGTGCCCGCCGTCTCCCTGTTCCGCCGCACCTCCAGCCTCTCCGCCAATCCGACGACCCAGGGCATATCCCTGCGCGCCATCGCCCCGTCCGGCGCGGGCCGCACCCTTGTCACCCTCGACGGCGTGCCCCTGAACGATCCGTTTGGCGGCTGGGTGATCTGGTCCCAGGTTCCGACCGAAAGCCTGTCCGGCCTCGACATCCTGCGCGGTTCCGGCGCCGGCCCCTATGGCGCGGGGGCCCTGACCGGCGTGATCCAGCTGCGTGAGCGCGACGCTGGCTCCGTGATCGACGCCTCGATCAGCGAGCGCGGGGGTGCCCGTCTCGGCGCGTCTGGCGTCACGGATTTCGGCCCCGCCCGCATCGTCGCCTCCGGTCTCTACGAAACCAGCGACGGTTATGTCCCGGTGCGCGGCCCCGACGCCGGTGCCGCTGACCAGCCGCTGGATCTCGAGGTCCGCGCCGCCGCATTGCGCGCCGACCTGCCGCTCGGCGAGGTCGCCCTCTCCCTGCGCGCCGCGGCCTTCGAGGAGAACCGCGGCTCGGGCGTCGAGAACAGCCGCGCCGGCACCAGCGGCCATGTCCTCTCGGCCACGGCCGCCCTCCAGCCGCGCGCCGACCGCCCCGGCTGGCGGCTCCAGGCCTGGCGGCGCGAGAGCGACCTGTCGAATACCTTCGTGGCGGTCGCCGACGACCGCTCCTCGGCCCGTCCGGCGGCGTCGCAGGACGAAACCCCCGCCGTCGGCTGGGGCACCAACGCCGCCCTGCGCCGGGTCATCGTCACCGGCATCGCCCGCGTCGAATGGGAACTGGGTGCCGACGCGCGCTTCAACGAAGGCGAGACCCGCGAACGGTTCCGTAATCTCGGTTCCGGCTTCACGCGCAGCCGCGTCGCGGGCGGCGAGAATTCTGTGGCCGGCGTCTATGCCGAGGGTTCGTGGCGTTCCGGACCGTGGCTGGCTGCGGGTGGGCTCCGCTATGACGCCTGGGCCAGCCGCGTCGGTCGCCGTCTCGAGCGCGACCTCGCCACCGGCCTGCCGACCCTCGACGAGACCGACCCCGACCTTTCAGGCGAGGTGGTCAGCGCCCGCCTCGCCGCCCGCCGCGATATCGGTTCGGGACACGCCTTGCGTCTCGCCGCCTACACCGGCTTCCGCCCCGCCACCCTTAACGAGCTCCACCGCCCCTTCCGCGTCGGCAACGACCTGACCGAGGCCAACGCCGCGCTCGAGCCGGAACGCCTGAGCGGCGTCGAGGCCGGCTGGGCTTGGACCGGCGACCGGGCCGGGCTGACCGCCACCGCCTTCTGGACCGAGATCGAGGACGCAATCGTCAACGTCACGATCGGCCAGGGTCCCGGCGTCTTCCCCCGCGCCGGCTTCGTCCCCGCCGGCGGCGTCCTGCGCCAACGCATGAACGCCGGAACCATCGAGGCCACCGGGCTGGAGATTGAGGGCCGGTTCGACCTGACCGACGCCCTCTCGATCCGCGCCGCCGCCTCGGCCACGGACGCCCGTCTGGACGGCGGCGCAATGGCCCCGCAGCTGACGGGCCTGCGTCCGGCCCAGGCCCCGATCTGGAGCGCCGTCGCCGCTCTGGAGTGGCGGCCCGTTGACCGGCTGGCCCTCGCCGCCGACCTGCGCTGGGAGAGCCGCCGGTTTGACGACGACCTGAACAGCCGGGTGCTGGACGCGGCCGCCACAGTCGACCTTCGCGCCGACTGGGCCCTGACGGAGTCGACCACCCTCTGGCTCGCCGCCTCCAATCTGTTCGACGCCGAAGTCGAGGTCGCTGAGACTGGAACCGGCGTCGCCGGCTTCGGTCCGCCGCGCACGATCAGCCTTGGCGTCAGACTGTCGCACTGACTCCGCGATTGCAAACCTTCGCAACTTCGGCACAAGCCACCCGTGACCGAAGTTGCCGCTCCTGCGGTCTTGGAAGTCCTGCCCTGACCAACCGACCCTCCACACCCGACCGCACGGCCCCGCCACCGATCCTCATCGGCGACGGCGGTCCGCGCGTGGACAACCGGATCCTGATCCCGATCCACGGCAAGACGCCGGTGCGCCCGACCAGCGAACTGATCTGGGACTTCGCCGGCGAGACCATGGGGACCACATGGGCCGTCCGGCTTGTGCCCGCGCCGAACCTCGACCGCGCCGCCTTCCAGACGTCCATCGAGGAAGAACTGGCGCGGATCATCCTCCTTTTCAGCCACTGGGAGCCCCGGTCCGAGCTGTCGCGTCTCAACGCCGCCCCGCCGGGATTCTGGGCCGTGTCCGAACCGTTCTGGACCCTGCTCAACGCGGCCCTCGACCTGGCCGACGACACCAACGGCGCCGTCGATCCGACCCTCGGCGCCCTCGTTGATCTGTGGGGCTTCGGCCCGCCCGGCCCGCGCCCGCTCGACTCCTTCGGCAAGGGACACACCGTTCCGTTCGAGGAAGAGATCGCTGCCGCCCGAGAACTCAGCGGCTGGGGCCGGTTGCGCCTTAACCGCGACGCCCGCGCGATCCAGCAGCTGGGCGGCGTCAAGCTCGACCTGTCCGGCATCGCCAAGGGTCATGCGGTCGACCGCGTCTCCGAACGCCTGACAGCCCTGGGCGCGACCCATCATCTGGTGGAGATCGGCGGCGAAATGCGTGGCGCGGGCGTCAAGCCCAACGGCCACCCATGGTGGGCGGACCTCGAACAGGCACCCGGCGCGCCCGCGCCCCGCACCGTTGCCGCCCTCTTCGACATGGCGGTCGCCACCTCCGGCGACTGGGTGCGGAACTACGAAGTCTATGGCCAGAGCTTCAGCCACACCATCGACGGCCACACCGGTCGGCCGGTGAACAACGGCGTGGCCTCGGTCACGGTGCTCGCCGACACGGCGATGTACGCAGACGCCATGGCCACCGCCCTGATCGTCATGGGGCCCGAGGAAGGCCCCGCCTTCGCCGAGGCCATGAACATCGCCGCCGCCTTCGTCGTGCGCGGCGAGGACGGCATGACCGAGACCGCCACCCCCGCCTTCACCGCCATGTTGAACCAGGGCGCGTGACCGCCGACCCGATCCGCTGGCTGTATGCGGCTGTCGCCTTCGGCCTTTGGGGTCTCGTCGTCCTCGCCGTGGCCTGGCACCGCGCCCGGGCCAGCCGCGCCACCGCCGTTCGCGCGGCCTCTCTCGCCCCGGCCGAGGGCTCCGACGCCCTGCTCGTCGCCTTCGCCAGCCAGACCGGCCTCGCCGAGGAACTGGCCTGGATGACGGCCTCAAGCCTGTCGGACGCCGGTGTCCCCGCCCGCGTCGTCCTGCTCGGCGACCTTGAACCCGAAGAGCTGAAGGCGGCCGGCCGGGTCCTGATCGTCGCCTCCACCACCGGCGAGGGCGACGGCCCCGACGCCATGTCGTGGTTCGCGCGCCGGCACATGACCGCGCCTGTCGACCTCGCCGGCCTGTCCTACGCCCTGCTCACGCTCGGCGACCGCACCTATGCCGATTTCTGCGGCTTCGGCCGGGCGCTGGATCAGTGGCTGCGGCGTTCCGGCGCCACGCCCCTGTTCGACCGTGTGGAGGTGGACAACGGCGACGCCGGCGCCGTCCGGCACTGGCAGCGTCAGCTCGGCGTGGTCACAGGCCACGCCGTCCAGGCCGACTGGACTCCGCCCGCCTATGATCGCTGGCGTCTTGTCGACCGCGTCCATCTGAACCCCGGCAGCCCGGGCGGCGAGGCCTGGAACCTCGCCTTCGAACCCGTCGATCATCACCCGGACTGGGTCGCCGGCGACATCGCCGAGATCGGCCTGCTCGCCCTCGAAGGCGGCGCGTCACCCGGCAGCCGCGAATACTCCGTCGCCTCGCTTCCGACTGACGGCTGCGTCGAGTTCATCATCCGCCGCATGGCCCGCCCCGACGGCTCCCCCGGACTGGCCTCCGGCTGGCTGATCGCGGGCCTGACGGTCGGCGATCCGGTCGACATGCGCATCCGCACGAACCGCAGCTTCCATGGCCCGGCACCGGAAGCGCCGCTGATCCTGATCGGCAACGGCACGGGTATGGCCGGTCTCCGCGCCCACTGGCGCGCCCGCAGCGGCTTCGCTCACGGCGGAACCTGGCTGCTCTTCGGAGAACGCACCTCGGCCCACGACGCCTTTCTCGACGACGAGCTCAAAGCAGCCCTCAAAACGGGCCTGCTGACCCGCCTTGACCGGGCCTTCTCGCGCGATCCCGACGATGGCCGCTATGTACAACAGCTCATCGATCAGAACACGGACGAAGTGACCGCCTGGGTCGACCGCGGGGCCGCCATCCTGGTGTGCGGCAGCCTCAAAGGCATGTCCGCCGGAGTTCAGACGGCGCTGGAAGCCGCCCTCGGCGCCGACCGCCTGCTCGCCCTCACCGGGGCTGGCCGTTACCGCCGCGACGTCTACTGACCACCGATGTCTCGCTTGTCGCGGATGTTACGGATGTTGCAGCGGGCGTCGCGCCGGAGGGGCTCGGCCTGGCCGCTCAAGTTTACCTCGACTTCATTCCGCGCTCCTAAACCGGGACGATGCGAGCGTTGCTCATCCTTCTCCAGGTGATCCTTTCGGGCGCTCCGGTTTTCGCCGGTACGGCCACGCTTAGGGTCTGGCATCCGCGCCTGGCCGTGCGCGGCAATGAGACGGCCCAGACCCTGGCCATCGGCACGGCCGCGGCCCGGCGCACCTTCACCGGCGACTTCAGCGGCCGGGCCCCGGTCCGGTGAACGCGCCCGCCATCCTTCGCAAACTGCCCGGGTTCCGCCGCCTTCGGACGCGCCTGACTGTGCTCTACATGGGCCTGTTTGGCGTCGCCCTGGTGCTCGCGGCGATCGCCGTCGTCACCGCCGTCAGCAGCAGCGCCCGCGCCGTGGTGCGCAACGAAATGACCGCGTCAGGTGCCGTCTACGGCCAGATCTGGGCCTCGCGCTCGGACCAGCTCCACCAGGGAGCCGCCGTCCTGGCTCAGGACTACGGCTTCCGCGAAGCCGTCGCCAGGGGCGACGAGGCGACCGTCCGCTCGGCGCTCGACAACCTCCGCAACCGTCAGGGCGTGGACGGCGCGCTGGTTCTCAGCGCGGACGGCCATGCGACCGCAGCCGGCATCACGCTGGACGGTCCCACGCTGGACAAGCTTTTCGGCGGGCTGAACGGCGGCGATGTCGAGGCTGGCGTCCTGACCATCGACGGAGAACCGCATCAGGTGGTGGCCGCCCCGGTCATGGCACCGGTGCTGATCGGGTGGGTCGTGTTCGCGGACCGGCTCGACGCGGCGCAGATGCGCAATCTGGAAAGCCTGTCCGCCATCCCGCTGTCGGCGACGGTCCGGATCGGCCCGTCAGCCGGAGTGATCGGCGAGAAGACCACGACCGTTGCGACCGACCAGGGACCCTCGATGCGGCTCTCCCGGCCGCTGCCCAGCTTCGACAGGGACGCACCAGCCGCCCTCGTTCTCACCTATCCACTGTCGCGGGCGCTCAAGCCCTATGAGCCCCTGTTCCTGTCGCTGGCCCTGATCGGCGTATGCGGCCTCGGCCTGTTGATGGCCGGAACCTGGTTCCTGTCGCGCAGCCTGACCCGTCCGATCTCCGCCCTCGACGACGCCGTGCACGGCCTGCAGCGCGGCGAGTATGTCGAGGCACCCGTCACCTCCGCCGACGAGATCGGCCGGCTGGCCTCCAGCTTCAACGCCATGGTCGGCGACCTGCGCGACCGTGAAGCACGCCTGACCCACATGGCCCTCCACGATCAGGAGACCGGCCTGCCCAACCGCCTGGCGCTCGAGCGTAGCGCCGGCGCCCTCGCAGGCGGCTGGGTCATTCTGTTCGGGATCGAACGGTTCGAGGTCGTGCGGAACGCCATCGGCTACGACTCCATGGCCCGGCTGATCGGAGCCCTCGGCCGGCGCATTGAAGGGCTCGCCGACGGCGCGCCCGTCGCCCGGGTCGGTGCCGGCGTCCTGGGGCTGGTCGTCCTGGCCGACGACGCGAACGCAGCGGTCGCCATGGCCGCCCGGCTGACCGAGGCGGCGCAGGAACCGATCCTGATCAACGGCGCCCCGGTCGACATCACCGTCATCGCCGGGGTCGCCGACCGGGGCCGCTCGGGGTCCGACATCGCCTCGCCGGTCGATCGCGCCGCCATCGCCCTGGATCAGGCCCGCAGTGCCCGCCGCCCGGTGGCCGCCTTCGATCAGGCTGTCTACGGCGACCCGGCCGGCAACCTGTCCCTGATCTCGGAGCTGATGACCGCCCTCCGCGAGGGCGAGGTCACCCTGGCCTATCAGCCCAAATACGACTTCCGCGCGGAACGGATCACCGGCATCGAGGCCCTGATGCGCTGGACCCACCCGCGCCGCGGCTTTGTCCCGCCCGACCTGTTCATCGGCATGGCGGAAGAGACCGGACATATCCGCCCGCTGACCGAATGGGCCATCGCCGAGGCGATCCGGGACCAGCGCACCCTGGCCGAGGCCGGTCATGAGCTGCTCGTCTCGGTCAACATTTCGGGCCGTCTGCTGTCGGACGAGACCTTCGCCGACATCGCCATCGCCGCGGTCACCGAAGCCGGGGCCCGACTCTGTTTCGAAATCACCGAGACAGCGGTGATGACAAACCCCGAAATGGCCCTGCACATCGTCGAGCGTTTCTCGGACGCCGGGATTTCCGTATCGCTGGACGACTATGGCTCAGGCCTGTCCTCGCTGGCCTATCTGAAGCAAATTCGCGCCGACGAACTGAAGATCGACAAGGCCTTTATCCTCGGTCTCGACCACTCCGCCCGCGACGGTCTGCTGGTCAAGTCGACCATTGACCTCGCCCACGGCCTCGGCCTCAAGGTCACCGCCGAAGGCGTCGAGACGCCGACCGCCCTGGCCTTGCTGCGCGGCATGGGCTGCGATCTGGCCCAAGGTTATCTGATCGGCCGCCCCGTCTCCCTCACCGCCCTCATTGAACGGCTTACGGGCCCTGCCTCCGCCCACGCCATCGCCGCGGCCTGACCCGGCTCAGCCGGCCGCGACCGCTTTCATCGGCGTTGCCGGATCGGCGAGTTTTATAACGTCGACCGGCGTCCCGCGGCTGATCAGCTGACGCCCGCCCATGAATTCGGCCGCGGCGTTGACCGCCTCGACGCTGACGATCCGGTCACCGATCAGGTGGAAGACGGCGAACGCCGCGACGGCCGGGTCGCCCCGCAGCACCTGCCGGTCCGCGCCCTCGGGCAAGCCCGCGATCTGCAGCTTCACATCATACTGGTCGGACCAGAACCACGGCACCTCGGGCGCGGGCGGCGCGCGCCCGGTGATCGCGGCCGCCGCCTGCCTCGCCTGCTCCAGCGCGTTCGGCACGCTCTCCAGCCGATGCATCCGCCCGCCATGCACGGGAATGGGCCGGAAGGTCACGTCGCCAATGGCCCAGATGGCCGGGTCCGAGGTCCGCGCCGTCTCATCGACCACGATCCCGGTCTTGCAGGTCAGCCCCGCCGTCGCCGCCAGCTGATCGCAGGCCAGCGCCCCGACCCCGACCAGCACCGCGTCCGCCTTGATCAGCCGACCGTCGGCCAGCCGCACGCCGTCGTCCTCGAACCCCGTCACCTCGGCCGAGGTCAGCACCTCGACCCCGTGCGCCCGGTGATAGGCGGTGAAAAAGTCCGACAGCGTGGGTGACGCAACCCGCGCCAGAACCCGGTCCATCCGTTCGATGACCACCGCCTCGGCCCCCAGCGCCCGCGCCGAGGCCGCCGCCTCCAGCCCGACATAGCCGCCGCCGACCACCGCCAGCCGCCTGCCCGGCCCCAGCGCCGCCTTCAGCGTCTCCGCATCCGCCAGCGTCCGCAGCTCCATCAGATCGGGCCGGTCCGACCCCGGCAGCGTCAGCTTCCGCGCTGTCGACCCCGTGGCCAGGATCAGGGCGTCATAGGCTTCGACCGTCCCATCCTCGAACGTGACCGTTTTCGCTCCGCTATCGATGGCCGTCGCCGTCACGCCGAGCCGCAGCTCGATGTCCTGTTCGGCGTAGAAGCTTTCGGGCCGCAGCAGCAGCGCCTCCAGATCGGCCTCGCCCTTCAGCCACGCCTTGGACAGCGGCGGCCGCTGATACGGCGGCACCGGTTCCTCGCCCGCCAGCACGATCGGACCCTCATGGCCGAACTGCCGCAGCAAGGCCGCGGCCGTCCCGCCCGCATGCCCCGCGCCGATGATCAGAACCTTGGTCATGGGATGGAGATAGAGCGACGAGGGGCGAGGGTCGAGGGTCGAGGCAAACGGGCCTCTTGACCGTTCCACTGTTACAGCATAGTGACACGCCATGACCGACACCCTTCCCCGCAACGCCGCCGCCACGGCGCGCAGCCGCGTCGCCCTCTACGACGCCCTTCTGACGCTCAGGACGCGCCACGAGGTCGACGCCTTCCTCGCCGATCTCTGCACCCCGTCGGAGGTCCGCGCCTTCGCCGAGCGGTGGGAGGTCGCCCGCCTGCTGGACGCCGGGGGCAAGTCCTATCGTGAGATCGCCGCCGAGGCCCAGGCCAGTCCGACCACGGTCGTGCGGGTCGCCCGGTTCCTGAAAGAGATGCCGCATCAGGGCTACCGCCTGGTGTTGGACCGCATCAAAGCCTGAGTTGAGATCATGAGCACAGTGAAGGGGCGGCTGCGTATCGCCGTCCAGAAATCCGGCCGTCTGTCCGACCGCAGCCTCGATCTGGTTCGGGACGCGGGCCTGCGCGTGGTCAAGGGCAACAACGACCTGCTCTACCGGGTCGAGAACTATCCGATCGACCTTCTCCGCGTGCGTGACGACGACATCCCCACCTTCGTCGCCGACGGCGTCTGCGACCTCGGGATCGTCGGCGAGAATGTGCTGGAAGAGGCGCGCAACGGCGGCCCGGTGGCGGAGGTCATCATGCCGCTCGGCTTTGGCCGCTGCACCCTCAAGATCGCCGTGCCGCCGACCCTCGACTACGCCGGGCCCTCGTCGCTGCAGGGCCTGCGCGTCGCCACCTCCTATCCGAAGATCCTACGTCGCTGGCTGGACGACGCGGGTGTCGACGCCGACATCGTCACCATGCGCGGGGCCGTCGAGGTCGCCCCCCGGCTCAAGCTCGCCTCGGCCATCTGCGACCTGGTCTCCACCGGCGCGACGCTCGAGGCCAACGGCCTCGAGGCCCGCGAGACCGTGCTCGACAGCCAGGCCGTCCTGATCCGCTCGCCGGTCGCCCCCGAGCCGTCGCTTCAGCACCTGCTCGACAGCATCATCGAACGCATGTCCGGCGTCGTGTCCTCGCAGGGGGCCAAATACGTCATGCTCAACGCGCCCCGCTCGGCGCTGGACCAGATCACCGCCATCCTGCCCGGCGCGGGCTCGCCGACCGTCATGCCCCTGTCGGGCCGCGACGACGCCGTGGCCGTCCACGCCGTCTGTCAGGAGGCGGTCTTCTGGGAGACGCTCGAGAAGCTCAAGGCCGCCGGTGCCTCGGCGATTCTCGTCCTCCCCATCGAGAAGATGATGTGATGCGGCTGATCGACTGGAGCAGCCTTGACGCCGCCGGCCGCCGCGCGGCCCTGGCCCGTCCCGCCCGCCGAACGGAAACGCGGGTCAGCGACACTGTGCGCGACATCTTCGCGGATGTTCAGGCCCGGGGCGGTGCCGCCGTCGCCGACTGGAGCCTGAAGCTGGACGGCGGTGCCCCCCGCCGCATCGCCATCACGCCCGACGCCGTGCGTCAGGCCCGCGCCGACCTTCCGCCCTCGGCCACCCACGCCCTGCGCATCGCCGCCGAAAACGTCCGCATCTTCCATCAGGCGACGCGGCCCGAGAATTCGGATTGGGTCGAGACCACGCCCGGCGTGCGCTCGCGGCTGGTCTGGCGGCCGATCGGCTCGGCCGGTCTCTACGTTCCGGGCGGCACCGCCCCCCTGTTCTCGTCCCTGTTGATGCTGGCCATTCCGGCGCAGGTCGCCGGCGTCGGCCGCCGCGTCGCCGTCACCCCGCCCTCGAAGAACGGCCAGCCTCACCCGGCCATGATCGTCGCCGCCGACGAGGCGGGCCTCGACGCCCTGTGGCTGATCGGCGGGGCCCAGGCCATCGCCGCCCTGACCTTCGGTGCCGCCTTCGACGACGGCGAGATCGAGCCGGTCGACAAGCTGTTCGGCCCCGGCAACGCCTGGGTGGCCGAGGCCAAGAAACAGGCGTCCGCCCTGCCCGGCGGCCCCGCCGTCGACATGCCCGCCGGCCCGTCCGAGCTTCTGGTCATCGCCGACCGCGACGCCGACCCGGAGATCGCCGCCGCCGACCTGCTCAGCCAGGCCGAGCACGACGCCGACGCCCAGGTCATCCTTGTCTCGGAAAGCCGCGCCAACATCGAAGCCATCCTCGCCGAGGTAGAGCGCCAGCTCGAAACGCTGCCCCGCGCCGCCATCGCCCGCGCCTCCCTCGCAGAAGGCCGCGCCATCCGCGTCCGCGATGTCGCCGAGGCGTGCGAAGTCTCCAACCTCTACGCCCCCGAACACCTCGCCCTGCAAACCGTCGACGCCGACGCCCTCGTTGACAGGATCACCGCTGCGGGTGCGGTCTTTGTTGGCCCCTTCGCCGCCGAGACGCTGGGCGATTACGCCGCCGGTCCCAGCCACGTCCTGCCCACCGATGGCGCGGCCCGCACGCTCGGCGGCATCACCACCGCCGGCTTCATGACCTCCATGTCCGTCCAGTCCGTGACCGGGCCCGGCGCGAACGCCCTTGCACCCATCGCCGCCCGTCTGGCCCGCATGGAGGGCCTCGAAGCTCACGCCAGAGCCGCCGACCTGAGGAGCGGATCATGAACAACCTCCCCGCGCCCTTCCCCCCGCTTGTCGCCGGCGGTGAGGGCCTCGACCGCTATCCGGCCGAGCCGCAGGCCCTGGCCGCCCGCATGGCCGGGATCTATGCCGTCCCCGCCGACAGCGTCCTGCCGCTGCGCGGTCTGACCCACGGGCTGGAGCTGGTCTTCCGCCTCGCCGCCCGCGATGGCCTGTCGGTCGAGGCCCCCGACGTCGAGCCCTACCGGACCCTTGCCGGCCTGTACGCCCGCCCGCCCGCCGGTGCCGCGCCTGCGGCTGTCATCGTCCGGGCCCTCGGCTCGCCGGACGCCGTGGCCGAGATGGCCGCCCAGGTCGCCCCCGCCCTGCTGGTCGTCGACGAAGGCCTCGGCGAATTCGCCGAAGCGCCCTCGGCCGCCACGGTCATCGGACAACGGGACAACCTCATCGTCCTGCGCAGTCTGTCACTGGCATACGGCCTGGCCGGTGCCCGCGTCGGCGCGGCCCTGGGCCAGCCCGGGACCCTCGCCCGCCTCGCCTCGGTGCTGGAGCCCTACGCCCTGCCCGAGGTCTCGGTGCGCCTCGCGCTTCAGGCGCTGGATCCCTCCCGCCTGATCGAGACCGCCGAACGCATCGCCGCCGTCCGACGCGAGCGCGAGCGCCTGTCCAAAGCCCTGTCCCGCGAGATGCCGATCGAGCCCGGGGTCGGCCCGATCCTGATGGCGCGCCCGTCCGATCCCGACGTGGTCCTCGCGGCCCTCGCCCGCTTCGGGGTCGGGGCGGAGCGGAGCGGCGACCGCCTGCGTCTCCCGGTTTCCGCCCGGGCCGACATCAACGACCGCCTTCTCGCCGCCCTCGGCCTCGCCCCGTCCCGCACCCGGCCAGCCCGCACCGGACAGGCCGTTCGTGACACCAAGGAGACCCGCATCGTCTGCGCCGTCGACCTCGACGCGCCCGGCCCGATCTCGATCCACACCGGCGTCGGCTTCTTCGACCACATGCTGGAGCAGGTCGCGGCCCACGGCGGCTTCTCGCTACGCCTGGCCTGCGAGGGCGACCTGCACACCGACCCGCACCACACCATCGAGGATTCGGCCATCGCCCTGGGGCAGGCTCTCAAACAGGCGCTGGGCGAGCGGCGCGGCATCGCCCGCTACGGCTTCGTCCTGCCGATGGACGAGGCCAACGCGACCGTCTCCATCGACCTGTCCGGCCGTCCCTATCCGGTGTTCGAGGGGACGTTCTCGACGCCCTTCATCGGCGACTACCGCACCGACCTGACCGCCCACGTCTTCCGCTCGCTGGCCGAACACCTCGGCGCGGCCATCCACGTCTCGGTCACCGGCGACGACGACCATCACAAGACCGAGGCCGTCTACAAGGCCTTCGGCCGTGCCCTGCGCCAGGCCATCCGCGTCGAGGGCGACGCCGTTCCCTCGACCAAGGGGGTGTTGTGACAACGGTCACCGTCGTTTCCTACGGCGCGGGCAACGTCGCCTCGGTCCAGTTCGCGCTGGAGCGGCTGGGTGCGACCGTCCACCTGACCTCCGATCCGGCGGAAATTGCCGCCGCCGACCGTCTGATCCTGCCCGGGGTCGGCGCCGCCGGCTACGCCATGGCCCGCCTGTCGGCCCTCGGCTTGGTCGAGCCGATCCGCGCCTTCGCCCGCCCCCTGCTCGGCGTCTGCCTCGGCCAGCAGCTCCTTTTCGAGCGCAGCGAGGAGGGGGGGGGCATCGACATGCTGGGCTTCATTCCCGGAACGGTGCGTCGTCTCGATGTCCGACCCGACCTGCCTGTGCCGCACATGGGGTGGAGCAGGCTCGGTCATTTGAAGCGCGACCCCTTGCTCGAGGGCGTCGAAGACGGGGCCTATGCCTATTTTGTCCATAGCTTCGTTTGTCCTGACGGCAACGCCACATTGGCCTGCGCGGACTACGGAACCAGCGTCCCGGCGGTGGTCCGTCGCGGCAATCGCTGGGGCTGCCAGTTCCATCCCGAGCGCTCGGCCGCCGCCGGCGCCCGGATCTTGAAGAATTTCCTGGAGTTGCCCGCATGATCGTCTATCCGGCCATCGACCTGCGCGGCGGCGTCTGCGTGCGCCTGATGCACGGGCGGTTCGACGCCGTGACCCGCTATGACGACGTTCCAGCCGCCCGCCTCGCCGCCTTCCGCGCCGCCGGCGCCGACTGGGCCCACATCGTCGATCTGGACGGTGCCGAGGCCGGCCGCGCGGTCCAGCACGCCCTGATCGCAGAACTGGCCGCCGCCATCGACATCCGCATCCAGTCCGGCGGCGGCGTGCGCTCCGCCGACGATGTCCAGCGCCTGCTCGACGCCGGGGTCAGCCGCGTCGTGGTCGGTTCGCTCGCCGTCTCCGATCCCGACGCCGTCTCCGGCTGGCTCGATCGCTTCAGCGCCGATTGCATCACCCTCGCTATCGACGTTCGCACCGACGGCGACCGTTATGTCCCCGCACTGAAGGGCTGGACCGAGGCCGCCGACGTTGATCTGTGGACCGCCCTCGACCGCTATCCGCCCGGCTCGGCGAAACATCTGCTGGTCACTGACGTCGGCCGCGACGGTGCCCTGACCGGTCCCAACCTCGACCTGCTGTCCGAGATCCATCAGCGCCGCCCCGATCTGTGGCTCCAGGCCTCGGGCGGGGTAGCCGACCTGTCCGACCTGACCGGTGCGCGCTCCGTCGGTGCCTCCGGTGCCATCGTCGGCCGGGCCCTCTACGAGGGCCGGTTCAGTCTCGAACAGGCGCTGGAGACCGCCCGCTCATGACCGGCCCTTTTGCATCAGGAAGGGTCGCCAGATGACCGCCCGGCGCATCATTCCCTGCCTCGACGTCAAGGACGGCCGCGTAGTCAAGGGCGTCCGCTTCGAGGGCCATGTCGACATGGGCGACGCCGCCGATCTGGCCGCCCGCTACCGCGATCAGGGTGCCGACGAGCTGGTCTTCTATGACATCACCGCCAGCCCCGAGGGCCGTACTCTCGACTACGACTGGGTCCGCGACATTGCGCGACTGCTCGACATCCCGTTCAGCGTCGCTGGCGGTATCCGGTCGGTCGAACAGGCCGGGCGCTGCCTCGACCACGGCGCGGACAAGGTGTCGATCAACTCCCCCGCCCTCGAGCGCCCCGACCTGATCGCGGAGATGGCCGACCGCTTCGGCGCCCAGTGCGTCGTCGTCGGCGTTGACTCGAAGCGCGCCGGCGACGACTGGTTCGTCCACCAGTACACCGGCGACCCCACCGCCAGCCGCGGTGCCGGCCGCCGCACCCTCGACTGGATCGTCGAGGCCCAGGCGCTCGGCGCGGGCGAGATCGTCCTCAACTGCATGGACGAGGACGGCGTTCGCCGCGGCTACGATATCGCCCAGCTGGCCGCCGCCCGCAGCCGGCTGACCATTCCCCTCGTCGCCTCGGGCGGAGCCGGCGCGGCCTCGCACTTCCTCGACGTGTTCGAGAGCGCCAACGTATCGGGTGCCCTCGCCGCCAGTGTCTTCCACACCGGCACCCTTTCCATCCCCGACCTGAAGGCCTTTCTCGCCGCCTCGGGCGTTGAGGTGAGACCATGATCGACCCCTCCACCCTCGACTTCGACAAGGGCGACGGCCTGATCCCCGTCGTCGTCCAGGACGCGGCCACGCTTCAGGTGCTGATCCTCGCCTGGATGGATCGCGCCGCCCTCGACGAGACCATCGCCTCCGGCGAGGCCACCTTCTTCTCCCGCTCCCGTGGCGAGCGCTGGCGCAAGGGCGAGACCTCGGGCGATCGCCTGCAGGTCGTTTCGATCACGCCCGACTGCGACGCGGACTCCCTCGTGCTCAAGGTCCGCCCGGTCGGCAACGCCTGCCACCTGAACCGGATCAGCTGCTTCGGCGAAGAGGATGCGCCGGGCCTCGGCCGCATCGCCCGTCTCGAACAGACCATCGCCGCCCGAGCCGCCGCCGACCCGGCCGAGAGCTGGACTGCGCGCCTGCTCGCCGAGGGTCCGAAACGCGCCGCGCAGAAGGTCGGTGAAGAGGGCGTCGAGACCGCTCTGGCGGGCGCCGCAGGCCCCGATGCGGAACTCGCATCCGAGGCTGCGGATTTGATCTACCATCTGCTGGTGCTGCTCCGCGCGCGTCACATGGTGTTTCAGGACGTCCTCGACGTCTTGGCGCAGCGCGCGGAAGCGGCCAGACAAACCCCCGGTCACGCTGGGACCTGAGATCTGAGGAGAGCGTATGGCGGCCCTGGTGCTGTTCGGCGGCGGCGGCGACCTCGCGATGAGGATGCTCCTGCCTTCGCTCTATTTTCTTGAGCACGACGGCCTTCTGCCAGACGGCCTCAAGATCATCGGTGCCGCCCGCTCGGAAGAGAGCCGCAGCGAATATGTCGCCAAGGTTCGTGCCGCGGTCGAAGGCAAGGCCCGCGCCGATGACGCCTGGTCCGACGAGGCCTGGGCCCGGCTCGATGCCCGGCTCGACTATCTACCCGTCGACGCCACCGATCCGGTCAGCCTGAAACCGCTCAAGGACAAGGTCGGCGATGGAGGCGTGACCAGCTTTCTGGCCGTCTCACCCTCGCTCTACGGCCGCATCGTCACGGCCCTGAAGGCCGCCGGTCTGGCCGAATCGACCGATCGCGTGGTGCTGGAAAAGCCCGTCGGCCGCGACCTTCAGTCCTTTCTCCAGATCGACGACGCCGTCGCCCACGCCTTCTCCGAGGACCAGGTCTTCCGCATCGACCACTATCTCGGCAAGGAGACGGTCCAGAACCTGATCGCCCTGCGCTTCGGCAACACCATCTTCGAGCCGCTGTGGAACAGCCTGTCGATCGACCACGTCCAGATCACGGTCGGCGAGACGGTCGGCGTCGGCGATCGCTGGCCCTATTACGACGAGTACGGAGCATTGCGCGACATGCTCCAGAACCACATGCTTCAGCTGCTCTGCCTTGTGGCCATGGAGCCGCCGTCCGACCTCGATCCGGACTCGGTCCGCAACGAGAAAGTCAAGGTCATCCGCTCGCTACGTCCGATCACGTCGCATGAGGCTGAGCGCGTCACCGTCCGCGGCCAATACCTCGCCGGCGAGTCTGACGGCCGACCGGTCCAGGGTTATGAGGCCGAGCGCGGCCAGCCCTCCGACACCGAGACCTTCATCGCCATGCGGGTCGACATCGACAACTGGCGCTGGGCCGGCACCCCCTTCTTCCTGCGCACCGGCAAGCGATTGGCCGAGAAGCGCACCGAGATCGTCATCCAGTTCAAACCGGTGCCCCACTCCATCTTCGACCATGGCGCGCGCGGCGACATCGCCGCCAACCGGCTGGTCATCGAGCTTCAGCCCGAGGAAGACATCTCGCTGTCGGTGATGAACAAGAAGCCGGGCCTCGACCAGCGCATGCAGTTGCAGCCGATCCAGATGTCCCTGTCATGGGGGCAGGGCGACAGGGACACCAAACCGCCGCGCCGCCGCATCGCCTATGAGCGTCTGCTGCTCGACGCCCTGGCCGGCGACTCCACCCTGTTCGTGCGCCGCGACGAGGCCGAACAGGCCTGGAAATGGGTCGATGAGGTCTCCGAAGCCTGGGCCGGCGCGGACTGCAAGTCGAAAACCTATGCGGCGGGGACATGGGGGCCGGACGACGCCGACCTGCTCCTGTCGCGCACCGGCCGCGCATGGAACACCGGCCATGAATGAGAGATTTGCGACCTTCCCCGACAGCGCTGCGTGGGCCGACGCCTGTGCCACCCGGCTGACCGAGACCCTGTCCGCCGCCCTCGCCGACACGGGCAAGGCGGTCTTCGCCGGCTCCGGCGGCACTACGCCTGCGCCGATCTATCGACGCATGGCCCAGGCGGACCTCGACTGGTCACGCGTCGCCGTCACCCTGATCGACGAACGCTACGTCCCCGAGACCTCGCCCGAGTCCAATGCGGCCCTGTTGAAACGGACCCTGCTGACCGGCCCGGCCGCCGCCGCCCGGTTCGTGCCCCTGTTCCACTCAGCCGTCACCGTCGATCGGGCCGCCGCCCTCGCCGCCCATGCGCTCGCGGCCGAAGGCGGCAAATTGGACGCGGTCCTTCTCGGCATGGGGGAGGATGGCCATATCTGTTCGATGTTCCCCCACAGCCCGACCCTGAAGACCCTGCTGTCGCCGGGTCTCAAGCCGACCGTCCTCGGCGTCCCCGCCGGCCGCGACGGCCTCGCCCCCAGCCTCCAACGCCTGTCGATCAACCTGCCGTATCTGATGGGGGCCCGGCGCGTCGTCCTGGCCCTGACCGGGCCGGCCAAGCGCGCCGTCTTCGAGCGCGAGGCCGCCGGCGATCCAGCGATCCAGCCCGTCGCCGCCCTGCTGGCCGCCAAGGTCCCGCTCGAAGTGCTGTGGACGGAGAAAGCCTGATGACCCGCCTCAACCCCGTCGTCGCCGAGGTCACCGCCCGCATCGTCGAACGCTCGAAGGCGACCCGCGCCGACTATCTGCGCCGCATGAACGCCGCCCGCGACTTTGGCGTCGGCCGCGCCAAACTCAGCTGCGCCAACTGGGCCCACGCCTTCGCCGGCCAGACCGTCGCCGACAAACTGACCGCCATGGGGGGCAAACAGCCCAATGTCGGCATCGTCACCGCCTATAACGACATGCTCTCGGCCCACCAGCCGTTCGAACGCTTCCCCGCCATCGTCCGCGAGGCCGCGCGAGAGAGCGGCGCCACGGCCCAGGTCGCCGGAGGCGTGCCCGCGATGTGCGACGGCGTCACACAGGGGCGGCCCGGCATGGAGCTGTCGCTGTTCAGCCGCGACATCATCGCCATGTCCACCGGCGTGGCCCTCAGCCACGACGCCTTTGACTCGGTCATCTGCCTCGGTGTCTGCGACAAGATTGTGCCTGGTCTGTTCATGGGCTCGCTCGCCTTCGGACACCTGCCGGTCGTGTTCGCTCCCGCCGGGCCGATGCCCTCCGGCATCCCCAACGCCGAAAAGGCCCGCGTCCGCGCCCTTTACGCCCAGAACCAGGTCAGCAGGGACGTCCTGCTGGAGAGCGAGATCGGCTCCTACCATTCGCCCGGCACCTGCACCTTCTACGGCACCGCGAATTCCAACCAGATGATGATGGAGCTGGGCGGCCTGCATCTGCCCTCGACCGCCTTCGTCCATCCCGAGACCGGCCTGCGCGACGCCCTGACCGCCGCTACCGCCAGACGCGCGGTCGAACTGGCCCGTTCGGGCGAGAGCCGCATGGCCGACGTCATCGACGAGAAATCCATCGTCAACATGATCGTCGCCCTGCTCGCCACCGGCGGTTCGACCAACCATGCCATCCACCTGGTCGCCATGGCCCGGTCGGCGGGCGTCCTGATCGACTGGACCGACATGGATCAGCTGTCGTCCGTCACCCCCCTGCTGGCCCGCATCTACCCCAACGGTTCGGCCGATGTGAACGCCTTCCAGGCGGCCGGCGGCGTCGCCTTCGTTGCCCGTGAGCTGGCCGGGGCCGGCAATATCCACGCCGATGTGATGACGATCATGGGTCAGGGTATCCATCACTACTTCCAGGAGCCCTCCCTCGTGGAGGGTGAACTGGTCTGGCGCGACGGCATCGCGGAGAGTCTGGACACGGACATTCTCCGTCCCGCCTCCGATCCGTTCCAGAAGGACGGCGGCCTGCGGCTGGTCCAGGGCGACCTTGGCCGGGCCGTCATCAAGGTCTCGGCGGTCAAGCCCGAGAACCGCATCGTCGAGGCCCCCGCCGCCGTCTTCGAATCCCAGGAGGCGGCGTTGCAGGCCTTCAGGGACGGCAGGCTGGACCGCGACGTGGTCCTGGTCCTGCGCTTCCAGGGGCCCCGCGCCAACGGCATGCCCGAGCTTCACAGCCTGTCTCCCGCCCTGTCCGTGCTTCAGGACAAGGGCTTCAAGGTCGCCTTCGTCACCGACGGCCGGATGTCCGGTGCCTCGGGCAAGACACCCGCCGCCATCCATGTCAGCCCGGAGGCCCTGGCCGGCGGACCGCTGGCTCACCTCCGGGACGGCGACATCATCCGGCTCGACGCCGAGGCCGGGGTGTTGACCACCGTCGGCGTCGACGGCCTGAACGCCCGCCCGACCGCGCAGCGCAGCGACGCCCACGCCGAAGGCTCCGCCTGGGGCTATGGCCGCGAACTGTTCGGTGCCTTGCGCCACGCCGTCTCCACCGCCGAAGAGGGCGCGTCGATCTGTTTCGCCGCCCCGACTGGCCGCCCGGCCAGTATCGACACACCGCCCGATCCCAATATTGTCGACCGGACGGTGGACGCCTGATCATGATCCGTCCCGAGGAGAGGACCCGTGCGGGCATCGCCTGGGACAGGACGCTCCTCGTCGGCGACGTCGGCGGCACCAACGCCCGCTTCGCCATCGCCCACAGGATCAACGGCAGGCCGGTGCTGGAGCACCACCAAAGCCTGAAGGGCGCCGACCACCCCACATTCCTCGGCGGTGTGAAGGCCTATATCGACGGCTGCGGGGTCAAGCCCACGTCGGGCATCATCGCCGTAGCCGGACCGGTCACCGACGGCACCATCGACCTGACCAACTCGCCTTGGCAGATCTCCGAACGGGAGCTCGGCAGCCTGGGCCTCACCCCCGTCCGCCTGATCAATGATTTCGAGGCGCTTGCCTGGGGCGCTCCGGTCGTGCCTGCAGACGAACTGGCCTCGCTGGGCGGCCCCGAAGAGGGCGACCCGCATTCGGCCATCGCCGTGCTCGGCCCCGGCACCGGCTTTGGTGTCTCGGCCCTGGCGCGTGACGCCTTCGGCAATGAGCTGGCCATGCCATCCGAGGGCGGCCACGCTTGTTTCGCCCCGAGCGATCCGATCGAGGACGAGATTCTGCGCATCCTGCGCCGCCGCTACGACCGCGTCTCGATCGAGCGGCTGATCTGTGGTCCCGGGCTGCTCAACATGCACCGCGCCCTGGCCGAGATCGACGGGCGCGAGACCCATATCGACGACCCGGCCCAGATCACGGAAGAGGCCATGGCCGATCCGCGCAGCGCCTGCGGCTCCACCCTCGCCCGCTTCTGCGCCATCCTTGGTTCCGTAGCCGGCGACATCGCCCTGACCACCGGCGCGCGCGGCGGCGTCTTCATCGCCGGCGGCATCGCCCCCCGCATCCTGCCCTTCCTGCAATCCAGCCCCTTCCGGGAGCGGTTCGAGCGCAAGGGCCGGTTCACGGATTATATGGCCGCAATCCCGACAAACGTGATCATGCACAAGCACGCGGCCCTGCTGGGCGCTGCCCGGGTGGCCTTCGCCCAGGCCCGTTGAATCGGAAAACTCACAGAACAGTCACGCGCCCGTGAACCAATTTCGCGGCACGGCGTTTAAGCGGCTCCACTGTGGAAGGAACACACCATGCGTAAACTCATCATCGCCGCCGCCGCCACCTTCGCCTTCGCCGGCCTCGCCGCCTGCGGTGAAAGCGCCGCCGACAAGAACGCCGAGATCCAGGCCGACGCCCTGGAAGAGCAAGCGGCTGCCGCCCCGACCGAAGCTCAGGAGACCGCCCTCAACGAGAAGGCCGACATGATCGAGCAACAGGCCGGCAACGCCGACGGCGGCATGACCACCGCGAACACGCCGAACACCTCGCCCTCGACGGCGAACCCGGCCCAGTAAGACGAACCGCCGCGGGGGGTCATGACCTCCGCGGAAACCCTTCGAAACGGTCAGCCCCCGTCGCTCACGCGGCGGGGGTTTTCCGTTCTGACCCAGTGCGACAGGGCCAGGGTCAGGAAGACCGGTCCGATGATCGACCACCGCCCCGGTCCGGTCTCCGCGGCGATCAGGAACAGACCCCACCAGACCGCGAGATCGCCGACATAGTCGGGCCGTTTCATCCAGCGCCGCCAGAGGCTTG
>JBBQOK010000005.1:0-33597 GCA_038330765.1 Caulobacterales bacterium
TCGTCAGGCCGCCCGTCGGCACGACGCGGTCGTAGACCTGCATCATGTAGATGGTCGGGGTCAGGTAGAGCAGGTTGACCAGCGCCGAGAACACCGCGGCCCACAGGAAATGGCTCCGGCACGCCTTCAGCGCCTCGGCCAGGGGCTCCGTGCCCGGTTTGCTGGGGAGCAGATTTTTCAACACAGAAAGGCGTTTCCTGGCGCTGCGGCCCACCAGTCTAACGGCTTGGCTCCACAACAGATAGTCGATGGATTTCAGATCACAATCGCCCAGGACGAAGTGGGTCGCGCCGATCGCAAGCAAAGCCCGGTCCAGAGTCGGCCGGCCATCACGGTTGACTCCCTCATACAGTATGCAGCACACACTGTGTGTCACACACTATGTGACGAGCGGGTGAGCGGATGAAAGTCGATCCGGAATTGTTTGAATCCATGCGGCTCGAACTCCGTCGGGGATCGCTGGTACTGGCCGTGCTCGCCTGCCTGAGGACCGAGCGGTACGGTTACACCCTGCGCCAGGCGCTGGCCGCCGACGGGCTGGAGATGGAGGAATCCACCCTCTATCCGCTGCTGCGCCGGCTGGAGAGTCAGGGCCTGCTGAACAGCGAATGGCGCGAGGAAGAGAAGCGCAAGAAGCGCTTCTACGTCCTGTCGCCGATGGGCACGTCGATGCTGGCCGCCCTCACCGACGAATGGCGCGGCATCAACGGCTCACTCGACAAGATTCTCTGAAAACCGGGGCTGAAGGGGAAACCGAAATGGACCTGATTGATCGCTATCTGAACGCCGTCGCCGCGCAACTGCCGCAGGACGAACGGGCCGACATCACCGCCGAACTGCGTGACCTGATCCTGAGCCGGTTCGAGGCGAGGGAGGAGGAACTGGGCCGCGCCCTGAGCGAGGACGAGCAGGAGGCCATCCTCCGCGAGATCGGCCATCCGCTGGTCGTGGCGGCCCGCTATCGCAAGGGGCCTGACTCCCTGGTCGGGCCGGCGCTGTTTCCCTACTGGCTGTTCGGGGTGAAGGCGGGACTGATGGTGCTGGGGGCGGTGTACGCCATCACCTTGTTCATCCGTCTGATCAGCGGGTCGGACGATTCCGGCCAGGCCATCGCCCAGGCCTTTCACGGCTTCTTCGGCGCGGGTCTGACGCTGATCGGCGTGGCCACTGTGGCGGCGGCCATCTTTGAACATCAGGGCATCCGGCCGACGTGGATGACCCAATGGCGAGTGAAGGATTTGGGCGCGTTCGGCCTTGCCGATCCTGCGGTCTGGAGCGGGGCGATGGCCGGAACGGATACGGCAAAGGCGAGCTGGATGCCCAAGGCCCTGGCCAAGACCAAGCGCTGGCCGGGCGGGGAGTATCTGTTCTCCTTCCTCGCCGTCGGAATGTTCGCGCTTTGGTGGATCGGGGCGGTGCGCTTCCCCGGCCTGGCGTCGATCGAACTGCGCGGTCAGGACGCCGTGGTCAGCGGGGCACCGATCTGGACGACCCTGTTCGTGCCGATCCTGGTCTATGCTCTGGTCCAGATGTCGGTCGACCTGAACAGCGTGTTCCGCCCCTATGCGGTCCGGATCCGGGCGCTGGCCAAGCTCGGAATCGCGGTCGGGGGCTTGTGGCTGACCTGGGTCATCTTCGAGGCCGGGCACTGGTTCACCCTGAGCCGTGACGGTGAAACTGCCCGCATCGCCGGCGACTGGGCCCTGCTCGACCTCGACCGCCTGGGGACCCTGGGCGACGGCACTCGGGATCTGGTCGGAGTGGCCGGCACCCTGTCGCTGGTCATGACCTGGGTGCTCGCCTTCTCGGCGATCAGCCTGGTGTTCGGGATCGTCGCCAACCTGTGGCGGCTGGCCCGGCCCGATCCGCGGTCGGCGTTCTGACCGAACCGTCATCTGAACGCCCTTCTTCCGCCGGAACTTGTCGTGCAACCTGACACGATGAGCGAATCCGGGACCCGGTTGAGGGACGTCTACATCACGGGTGTCGGGGCACATCTGCCTGGTTTGCCGATCGGCAATGACCGGATGGAACACCACATCGGCCGGGTCGGCGGGCGGGGCTCTGTGGTCGGCCGGCGCGCCCTCCGATGGAACGGCATCGCCACCCGCCACTACGCGATGGGGGCGGACGGATCGGTCCTCGACACCAACGCGGGCATGACGGCGAAGGCGGTGTCCGCCGCACTCGATGACGCCGGACTCGCCCTCACCGATCTGCAGCATCTGGCGACGGCCACGACCCAGGGCGACTTTCTTGTCCCCGGCCACGCCGTGGCTGTTCACGCCGAGCTCGGGTGCGGCCCGCTTGAGATCGCCAGCTACCAGTCGGTCTGCGCCTCCGCCCTTATGGCCGCCAAGGGTGCCTGGCTGCAGGTTCGGGCAGGAGAGGCGGACGTCGCGGTCGCGGCCGGCGGCGAGTTCTCATCCCGCTGGTTCCGCCCCTCTTTCTACGAAGGCACAGCCCTGGTCGACGCCAAGGGCCGGGTTACGACCGAGGCGGACTTCCTGCGCTTCACCCTGTCCGATGGTGCGGGGGCGGTGACCATGGAGCCCCGGCCCCGGGCGGACCGCGTGTCGTTGAAGGTCGATTGGATCGACCTCATCTCGCTCGCCGGCCGGTTCGATCCCTGCATGTGGGCCGGCTCGACGCGAGCCGACCGGGCCGATATGGCCAGCGCCTGGAGTCACACCGGACCCACCGCCGCCCATGCCGCCGGTGCCGTGGCTCTGCTGCAGGATTTCGCGCTGCTGAAGATTGTCATCCGCGCCTGGATCGGCGTCTGGCTGGAGAAGGTGGACAACGGCCGGATCGTGCCCGATCAGGTCGACCACCTGCTGTGTCACTATTCCGCGCGGTCGTTGCGTGAGGAGATTGTCGGCCTGCTGGAGAACACGGCTGCCATGATCCCCGAGGAAAAGTGGTTCACGACCCTGTCGGAAACCGGCAACATCGGTTCGGCCTCGATCTGGGTCATGCTGGAAGCCTTCATGCGCAGCGGACGGCCGAAGCGAGGCGACCGGGTGCTGTTGATCGTGCCGGAGAGCGGCCGGGCCATGATCGGCTTCATGATGCTGGAGGTGGTGTGATGGCCGATGGACCTCCGATCAAGGAGCCAATGGCGGACGCCGCCGTAGCCGACACCCTGCGCAAGCTGGCCGTGGTGTTCGCCGACTTCGAGCAGAGGCTCGAAGCCACGCCCTTGATCCGCAAGCTGACGCGCGGGCGGTTCGAGCTGGCCGATTACCACGCCTTCCTCATCAACCTGCGCCAGCAGGTGAAGGACGGCGCGCTGTGGATGAGCCGGGCGGCGTCGAACATCGGCGAGGATCACCTCGAGCTGCGCTCGATCCTGATGAAGCACGCGGTCACCGAGCACCGCGACTTCCGCCTGCTGGAGACGGACTTCGTCCAGGCGGGCGGCGAACTGGCCGACATTCTCTGCGCCAGGAAGAACGTCGGCTCTGAAGCCCTGTCGGCCTGGATGTTCCATGAGGCGTCGAAACCGGATCCGTTCGGCCTGTTGGGGGCCATGTGGATTATCGAGGGGCTGGGCTCGATCAAGGCCAGGCCGTGGGGGCTGAAGGTCAAGGCGCGGCTGGGTCTGTCCGACGACGCCCTGCGCTTCCTGCTTTACCATGGCGACAATGACGTCGAGCACATGGAGGAGTTTCGCGAGATGCTGGCCATGGTCCTGCCGGACGAGGCGGTCGCCGAGCGGATCGTGACCACGGCCAAGGTGACGGCCCGGCTGTATGCGCTGCAGATCGAGGAAATCGCCTCGTGACGACGGCCCACGATCCCTTCGTCGACATGGCGCACGACCCGCGCGACCCCGACCCTTGGCTGGCACTGTATCTGGACCAGAGCCTGCCGATCGACGCGAATGCCAAACGCTGCCTGCTGGTCGGCGCGCGGTCGTGGTCGCGGCGCTGGCTGTTCCCGGTCAGCCGCCCGCTGGTGATCCTGTTCTTCTGCGTGGTGAAGGTGTTGAGGGCCCTCTCACCGCGCCACCCCAATCTGAACGGCCTGCTGCACAAGACCATTCACTGGGGCCTGCGCACCTTCGGCACACCCGAGACCAACACCCTGATCCTGCGCCATTTCCACGTCGGGACCGAACTGCTGACCTTTATGCGGGTCAACGCCGGTGCGGCCGACATCTCCAGTCACCCGCTGCGCCCGACGACGCTGAAGGATATTGAGAACAACCTGTTCCTCCAGCACGATCTGAACGTTTTCAACTTCATCATCGAGTTGAACCAGCGGCTGCGCGCCGAGGGCCGCGAGATCATGCCGGCTGAGGTGCTGGACTTCTCGATGATCTCGGACGCCTTCCCGGCCTTCGAAACTTTTCCGACTGGGCCGCTGAACAGGATCGACGTGCAGACGGCGGTGGAGTTCTACACGCCCCTCTATGCCCTGATGCTGCCGCGCAACGACTTCGTGCGGGCGGCGCATTCGCTGCAGTTGGACGAGACGGTGGCCATCTACATCGCCCGCATCCTCGGCACAGACTATCATCTGAACTTCATCAAGAATGGCCATCCGATGGTGGCGCTGTCGACGTTGCAGGCCGGCTATCGGCTGATGATGCACGGTCTCGACTGCGAGGCCCTGCACGGCTGGCTGCGCACCATGAAGGCGCGGCAGGCGGCGGGGCTGCCGGTGGATCCGCGCGCCGGTTGACCAAGGGAATTCGACGACGAATTTCCGGTGATTTCGAAGACACGCCACGAAGACGCCGAGGACTTGAGAGAGTCAGGCCCTCATGTCCGAAAACCGCGAGACTCCGGCGATGGCAGCGCCCATCTTGTGGCCATGGAAAACACCCGTGAGCTCGATCAGGAGGCCTGCTACCGCGCGGTGCTGACCCGCGACGCGCGGTTCGACGGACGGTTCTTCGGCTGCGTTAAGACGACGGGCATCTATTGCCGCCCGGTCTGTCCGGCGCGGACGCCGAAGCGCGAGAACATGGTCTTTGTCCCCACCGCTGCCGCTGCCGAGGAGGCCGGCTTCCGGGCCTGCCTGCGCTGCCGGCCCGAGACGGCCCCGGATATGGGGGCCTGGCGCGGCACCTCGAACACGGTCAGCCGGGCGCTGGCCCTGATCGAGGCGGGCGCGCTGGACGAAGGCGATGTCGATGCGCTGGCCGGTCGACTGGGCGTCGGCGAGCGCCACCTGCGCCGCCTGTTCCGCCAGCATCTGGGCGCGGCGCCGGTCAGCGTGGCCCAGACCCGGCGGGTGCTGCTGGCCAAGGCCCTGATCCACCAGACCGATCTGTCGATGGCGGAGGTCGCGCTGGCGTCCGGCTTCGGCAGCGTCCGACGCTTCAACGAGACCTTTCACGCCCTCTACGAACGCCCGCCCTCGGCCCTGCGGTGCCGTGGCGAGAAGCTGCACGAGGGCGGCGTCCGCCTGAGCCTGTCGTATCGACCGCCGTATGACTGGGACGCCATGTTCGGAGCGCTGTCGGCGCGCGGGGACGCCGTCGAGGGGCGGAGGTGGTCGCGCGATCTGACCGTCAGCGCCGATGGGGCCGAGGGCTCCGTGACGGTCGAACCTGCTGAGGTAGGTCGGGTTTCGGTATGCATCAATGCGGGCAGTCTGAAGGCTCTGCCGGGCGTGCTGGCCCGGGTGAGGCGCGTGTTCGACCTGTCGGCGGACCCTGAGGCCATCGGTCACGACCTGTCGGCGGATCCTGCCCTGAGGACCCTGATCGCGAAACGGCCCGGCCTGCGGCTGCCGGGTCAATGGATCGACGACGGCACGGAGGTGCCAAACGACCGCCTCGGCAATGAAATCCTGGCCGGCCGTGCCGAACAGTGGCGGCCGTGGCGGGCCTACGGAGTCCTGCACCTGGCCATGGCCGGAGTCAGCGCCGCTGATCTGATGGAGAAGACCGATGCCAAACGCGCAGCCTGAAACCCTGACCCTCGACCGCGTCGCCACGCCGGTCGGAGAGGTGCTGCTGGTCACCGGCCCTGAAGGCTCCGTGCGGGCGCTGGACTTCGCCGGCTACGAGGACCGGATGCACCGACTGCTCAAGCGACACTGGGGCAAGGCCGCCCTCACCGAGGGCCGCGCGCCGCAAGCCGTCCGCCGGTCGGTTGAAGCCTATTTCAGCGGCGACACCCGCGCCCTCGACGGACTCGAGGTGCGGACCGGCGGGACGGAGTTCCAGAAGTCGGTCTGGGCCGCCCTGCGGTCCATCCCGGCCGGCGAGACACGCAGCTACGGTCAGCTGGCCGCCGCCATCGGCTCGCCCAGGGCGGTACGCGCGGCGGGTCTGGCGAACGGTCAGAACCCGATCGCCGTGATCGTGCCCTGCCACCGGGTGATCGGCGCGAACGGCACTTTGACGGGCTATGCCGGCGGTCTGGAGCGAAAGCGTTGGCTGTTGGCGCATGAGGGCACGGCGGTCGCCTGACTTGACGGCTGCGCCATCCCGGCGCGTGATGCGCCCGGGACTGGGGAGTGCCACGATGATCAGAAGCCTTTTGGGGCTGGCCGCGCTGATGGCCGCCATGATGCCGTCGACGACGGCTTTCGCGCAGGACGACGACTGGGAGTATGAACAGGACCCCAGCCGGGCCCTGTCTGTCGCCGCCGCCCGCTATGAGGCCGGCCTGGCGATCATGGTGCAATGCCGTCAGGGCGGTTTGACTGCGGCGCTGGTCGGTCTGCCTCCGGAACTCGACAGCAGGATTGAGCTGCAGGCGACGCGGGCCGACGGTCGAAACGACGTGCAGACCTGGCTGCCCGCCGGGGCACCCGGCCTTATGCGCAGCAACAACGCCGCCCGCGATGTCCGTTTCCTGCGCGGTGGCGGGGCCTACACCATCTGGACGCCCGAGGGCGATGCGCCGCCGTTCCGCACCACCTTCGACCTGCCGACGGAGCACGCCAACCTCGATCGCGTGCTGACGGATTGCGGCTGGCCGGTCACCGATGAGCGGGATCTGCTGGCCCGGGCCGGCAGCGAGGTTTCGCTCGCCGAGAGCGGCCCGTCGATCCGAACTGCCCGGATCCAGGGCCGGCCCCGGGCCCGGGGAAGCGCCCGCCCTGACCGGTCGCAACCGTCCGCGCCTCCGCCGCCTCGCGCCGAGGCGCAGATCAGCTGCATCATCCATGAACTGCGTCTGACCGAATGCCGGGCGGACCATCCGCCGGCACCCGATGCGCCCCCGGGTGCGGTGAATATGGAGAGACTCAACGGCGGTCAGGTTGAGGCACCCGATGGTGTGCCGGTGGAGGGAAAGGTGATGTTCCTCTATCGCCCGCTGCTCGTGGTCGTGCGCGAGGAGCTGATTGGCTGAGCTCGCGCGGCGAGCCTTCAAACACCTTGCATTCCTCCGTCATCGGCCTAGATTAAACCTGCTTATGCTGAAAGTGAGCATAAGTCGGCGGGCGGGTGAAAATCCGAACCGCCGTTCTTTGGGCCTCTGATTTGCTCATATAGAGCAAAAGGGTGAATGTGATGGCGGACGGCGCTTTCGGGCTGTCGAAGGAGTTGGAGCGGGAAACCGCGCCGGTCTGGGCCAAGGTCAAGGACCATGTCACGCCGCTGGAATGGCCGGCGCAGGCGGCGCTGATCCATGAGATCAACCAGCTGAAGCGCCAGCGCGACGCTGTCATCCTCGCTCACAACTATATGACGCCCGAGATTTTCCACGGCGTGGGCGACTATGTCGGCGACAGCCTCGGCCTGGCGAAGGAGGCCGCCCGGTCGGATGCGAAGGTGATCGTCCAGGCGGGGGTCCACTTCATGGCCGAGACCTCGAAGATTCTGTCGCCCGAAAAGACGGTCCTGATCCCCGATCTGCGCGCTGGATGCTCGCTGGCGGCCTCGATCACCGGTGCCGACGTGCGGCTGATCAAGCAGCGCTATCCGGGCCTGCCGGTGGTCACCTATGTGAACACCACAGCGGATGTGAAGGCCGAGACCGACATCTGCTGCACCAGTGCCAACGCTGTGCAGGTGGTCGAATGGGCGGCGAAGCAATGGGGCGTCGACCGGGTGATCCTGATCCCCGACGAATTCCTGGCGAAGAATGTCGCGGCCCAGACGACGGTCGGGATCATCGCCTGGAAGGGCCGCTGCGAGGTCCACGAACGTTTCACCGCCGCCGACATCGCCGAGATGCGCGCGGCCTATCCGGGGGCGGAAATCCTCGCCCACCCCGAATGTCCGGAGGATGTTCTGGCGGCCTCGGACTTCGCCGGCTCGACCGCCGCGCTGATCGATCACGTCACCGCACGACGGCCGAAGCAGGTGGTGCTGCTGACCGAATGTTCGATGGCCGCCAATGTCGCCGGCGAGGTCGAGGGGGTCCAGTTCATCGGCCCCTGCAACCTGTGCCCGCATATGAAGCGCATCACGCTGGAAAACATCCGCGACTGCCTGCTGAACATGCAGTTCGAGGTCACCGTGCCCGAGGACATGGCCGGACGCGCCCGACTGGCCGTGCAGCGGATGATCGACCTGCCGCCCCCGGCGGTCCCGGCGCGCTATGACTTGATCAAGGCCCGCCATCACGTCGCCGTGGATCTGATCTGAATGGCCTGGGTGGGACGTACGCCGGTCGGCTTCGTGATCCTGATCTGGAAAACGAAGCGGCGCTGGATCGGTTTTCGATGGGGACGCGACATCCGCCGCGTCTATGAATTCATGCTGCGGCGGGGCGTGCCGCGCAATGTGATCGCGGCGGCCCTGGTCCGGGCCGCGCCCGACGACGCCCGCGCCCACAAACTGGATTGAGGTCGATGCACTACGTCCCGCCCGTCCGCGCCGTCGCCACGGTCGACCGCAAGACCCTGCGGCTTCTCGCCATGCTGGCCTTGTGGCTCAGGTCGGAAAAGGCCACGTCGGGTATATGACAGACAACAACACGCCTCGACCGCCGGGTCCTTGGGACTCCACGCCCGACCCGGAGCCGTCCGCCCCAAGGCCCGCCAAACCCGCGCGCGCGGCGGAGGCATCGCTGGACAAGGGACAAAACCCCGTATGGGCGGTCGTATCCACCCTGCTGCTGGGCGGCTTCATCTGGTTCGTGACCCAGAGTTGGGTCATCGCCGTTGCCGCGATTTGGGGTCTAGTGGTGCATGAGTACGGCCACGTGCTGGCCATGAACCGGCTCGGCATGGGTCCGGCGCGTATCTACATCATCCCCTTCCTCGGCGGCGTGGCGAAGAGCCAGCGTCTGCCTCAGAGCGAGTGGCACGGTGTGCTGGTGTCGCTGGCCGGGCCGGCGTTTGGCTTGCTGGCGGCCATTCCGTTCCTCGCGGGCTTCATCATCACCGGCAACGGTCTTTGGCTGGAGGGGGTATTCGTCATCGGGATCATCAATCTGATCAACCTCGCGCCCGCGCCGCCTCTGGACGGTTCGAAGGCCTTGGGGCCTGTGCTGGCGCGCATCCATCCGATGGTCGAGAAGGCGGCGATGGGGCTGGTCGGAGCGCTTGTGGTCTTGTGGGGCCTCACCAACGGCAGCTACATCTTCGCGGCCTTCCTCGCGCTGGCGCTGATCGGGCACCTGAGGCGAGGTGTGTGGCGACCGGACGGTCGTCCGCTGACCGGGGGCGAATCCGCCAGGAGTGTCGGGCTCTTCCTCCTGACCGCAGTGGCCTGCGCGGGCCTCGTACTCGCCGCCCTGCTGCCGATGACGGGCTCTCTCGGCGAAGCGATGGCCCTGGGGGGCCGATACTTCGAGTTCGGCCGGTGAAACGCATCCACCACGAAGGACCGGTGGTCGTCGGCGGTGGTCTGGCGGGGCTGTCAGCCGCGCTGGAAGCCGCGCCTCGCAAGGTCCTGATCGTGACCCCTGCCCCCCTGCTGCAGGCCTGTTCCTCGGCCTGGGCTCAGGGCGGGGTGGCGGCGGCCTTGTCGGAAAGCGATGCTCCGGCTCTTCACGCCGCCGACACCCGGGCCGCGGGTGCGGGCCTCGTGCAGGCTGAAGCCGCCGCATTGTTGACCGGAGACGGACGGGAGACCGTCGAGTGGCTGGCGTCGCTCGGCGCGCCGTTCGATCGAGACGAGCAGGGGGCCTTCGCCGTCAGCCTGGAGGCGGCCCATTCCCACGCCCGCGTTGCCCGCGTCGGCGGAGACGGCGCGGGGCGGGCCATCCTGTCGGCCCTGGTCGCGGCGGTCCGGGCCGCTCCGCACATCGAAGTGTGGGAAGACGCTCGCCTGAGGGGCTTGATCCAGACGGTCGCCGGTCGGGTCTGCGGCGTCCTGCTCGAGCGGGCAGGCCGGCTGGTCGAGGTGATGGCACCGGCCGTGGTTCTGGCCACCGGCGGCACCGGCGGACTGTTCGCGCAGACGACCACGCCCGCCGCCCTGCTGGGCGAAGGCATGGCGCTGGCCTACCGGGCCGGTGCGGAAATTCTCGACCCCGAATTCGTCCAGTTCCACCCCACGGCGATCGATGTCGGTCTGGACCCCATGCCGCTGGCGACCGAGGCCTTGCGGGGCGAGGGCGCGCGTCTGATCGACGGTCAGGGCCGCTTCCTGCTGGGGGACGCCGCTGACGCTGATCTGCAGTCGCGTGACGTGGTCGCCCGGGCGGTTCACGCGGCGCGAGCTGAGGGGCGGGGTGCATTTCTCGATGCCCGTACTGCGGTCGGCCCGGCCTTTCCGCACGAGTTTCCTGCGGTGTTCGCCGCCTGTCTCCGCGCCGGACTGGACCCGCGTGAGTCGCCGATCCCGGTCGCGGCGGCGGCCCACTACCACATGGGCGGGATCGCGGCGGCCCCCGACGGGCGCACCAGTCTGCCCGGCCTGTTCGCGGTCGGGGAATGCGCCGCCACCGGCGTGCACGGGGCCAACCGGCTGGCCTCCAACTCCCTGCTGGAAGCGGCGGCCTTCGGAAGGCGCACCGGACGGGCGGCGGCGCTGGAGACCTCGCCGGGGGACGCCGCGATGGTCCCCGAGGCGTCTCCGGACCTCTCGCCGGAAGGCCTGACCCGCTTGCGCGACATCATGAGCCGCGAGGTCGGCGTGGTGCGCGAGGCCGCCGGCCTGACCCGGGCGCTCGCCGTTCTGGCCGCGCTGGAGACGGAGGCCCCCGGCGCGCTCCCGCTGGTCGCGGCGCGGCTGATCACCAAGGCGGCGCTGGATCGCCGTGAGAGCCGGGGTGGCCACCACCGCAGCGACTTTCCGGAGCCGCACAGCGTCGCCCGCCACAGCCGCCTGCACGCGGCCAGCCTCGCCCTGGCCGCTGAATGAGCGAGGAACAGATGACCCGACGACTGCCCGACCTGCTGATCGAGCCGGTGGTGCGGATGGCGCTTGCCGAGGATCTCGGCCGGGCCGGCGACATCACCGCCCAGGCCTGTATTCCAGAGGGCGCGCGCATGAAGGCGGCATTCGTGGCGCGCCAGGGCGGCGTGCTCGCGGGCGTTGACTGCGTCCGGATCGCCCTGCACGCGATGGACCCCCACGCCACGGTGACGGCGTCTCTGCGCGACGGCGACTCCTTCGAGGCCGGAGCGGTGCTGGTCGAGGCCGAGGCCGATGCGCGCGCGTTTCTGGCCGCCGAACGGACGGCTCTGAACCTGCTCGGCCGTCTGTGCGGTGTCGCCACCCTGACCCGGTCCTATGTCGACGCGGTCGCTGGAACCGGGGCCCGGATCGCCGATACGCGCAAGACGACACCGGGCCTGCGGGCGCTGGAGAAACACGCCGTGGCCTGCGGCGGCGGTTTGAACCATCGCTTCGGGCTGGATGACGCCATCCTGATCAAGGACAACCACGTGGCGGTGTGCGGTGGGGTAGGCGAGGCCATCCGGCGCGCCCGCGCCTCCGCCGGGCATCTGGTCAGGGTCGAGGTCGAGGTCGACGGTCTGGATCAGCTGGACGAGGCGCTGGCCGAACGACCCGATGTCGTCATGCTGGACAATTTCACGACCGACAGGCTGCGCGAGGCGGTCTCCCGCGCCGCCGCGTCGGCTTACGGGCGTCCTGTACTGGAGGCGTCCGGCGGTGTTCGTCTGGAGACGGTCCGCGCCATGGCCGGGACCGGCGTGGACGTGATCTCGGTCGGTGCGCTGACCCATTCCGCCGCCGCGCTGGACATCGGCCTCGACGTCGTCTGAGCCGGGCCGTCGAACGCCGCTACGGAACAGGCTGTGTCCGCGAAGGGTTTGGAAGGGGACGGAAGGCGTTTTCCATGACCCATCGGCCCAAGGTTCCGAAAGAGCAGCGCAGCTTCGCTGACCACGGCGCGGAGCCGTCACAGCCGGCCGTTGCCGACGTCAATCTCGATCCCCCGAACGGGTTCGGAAACCTGCGGCACAACCTGACCAACCAATGGAAGGTTCAGGACGGCTAATCAGTGAGCTTTGCGTCTCAGGCGGCGGGAGCGGAGAACGAGGCGGCGACGGCGGCGGGCTCGGCCGGGGCCGGCGTCCCGACAACCGCCGAAGTCTGTGCGGGCGTGGAGAGACGTTCGGCCGGCGCGGCCTCGCGGCCTTCCTGGGCCAGCAGGAGATTATAGGCGATGGCTCCGGCCTCGCGAACGGTTCCGGTCGGATCGAGGCTGGCCTGGATCAGGCGCGGCGCATCGGCTTCGCTGGAGGGCCGGGCGGCGTAGGCGAAGGCGGCACCGGAGCCCGAGCGGCCCCCGAAACGGTAGAACAGGTGGCTGCCGACCTGATTGACCCGCACCAGCGAGTGACGCCACTGCGGCGACACGCCGGTGGTGTGGAAATGGGTGGCGTTGCCGACGCCGGCGTAGACGCTGCCGGACAGGGCGCTTGACGCGATGTCACGGGCGCGGTCCCAGGCGGTGCGATTGACCCGGCCCCGCATCGAGCCGTCGCAGGTGAAGCTGAACTGGCAGCCCGTCCGGCGACCGGCACCCTGGAAGACGACGCCGCAGACGCTCCTGGGGAAGGCGGGATGGCGGGCGCGGTTCAGGACCACCTGGGCCACGGCCTTCATGCCGTCACGGCCTTCGCCGCGTGCTTCGTAGTAGACAGCCTGGGTCAGGCAGTCGAGATCGCGGGAGGCGTCGAGCGCACCGCCGAGCCGGAAAGGCTGGGCCGCGACCGGTCCGGTCAGGCTGACACGCCGCAGGCTGGAGTTAGGGTTCTGACTGCGGAGCTGTTCCAGGCGCGCCGTCAGCAGCTCAGCCTGGCGGTCGCGCTGGGCCCCGCCGGCGACGGTGTAGGGATCGTGGCGCCGCGCAATCGCCAGCGCGCTTTCGTCCAGGCCGCCGGCAGCGGCGGCAAGAGCCTCTTCGGTGAATCCGGCGGCGGTCGCGCTCTCGATCCGCTCCGCCTGCGCCCGCACCGTCGTCGCCTTCGCCGCGGTCCCGCCCAGCCAGGCGCAACCGATCGCCACTCCCACAAGCGCGCCGAATGCCGCCGCCGCCGTACCGGGCCGAATCACGGCCTTGCGTTCGGCAGGAGAGATTGCACGCGAATGCGAGGGGTTCGACAAAGGCTCAGTCCTGTTCAGCAGGGCGCAGCGCCGCCCCCGGATAGTCTCGCGGCTGGGGCGACTCTCTGGTCGCGGCCCGGCTGCGGTAGATCGACGGTCGGCGAACAGGCTGATCGTCGGGGACGCGCCTTAAGCCAGCCGTTTGTGGCGCCAATGTGGTTGATTCGCAAGATTGGTGTGCGCCGCAACAAAGATGGCGCTACGCCGGGTATCCCAGAGGTGACAGATTGTCGCGCCATGATGGGGTCACCAGTGGATGGCGGCAATACTGTATTGATTGATCACAAGATAAACTGAAGGGGGGGAACTGCGGCCCACTGAAGATTTAATTCGATGATCGATGTTGTCATAAGACTGTTCAAAAGGCCCGGTGTTGCTTTGAACAGGGCGATAGGAACACCTTGGCTTTAGTCGCGTTTCGGAGCAGCAGCACTGGAGCCGACCATGAAACGCACTGTCCTTGTCGTCCTGGCGGGCCTCGCCGCCGCCGCCTTGGCCGGATGCGGCCATTCGATCGAACAGAGAGCGGCCACCGGGGCCATCGCCGGTGCCATTGTGGCTGGACCTGTCGGCGCCGCCGTCGGCGGTGCGGCGGGCGCTGCGGTCGGCCAGGCCGAGAAACCGAACTGACACAGATCGGAACCTGATTGCGGCGTGGGAGGTCTCTCCCGCCTCGCAACCTTGATTTTCGTTCCCATATGGGGTTAGCCGACGCTGCGTTGGCTGAGCGCCGCTCGCCTCGCCTGTTTTACGCATTCGACAACCCATCAAGGACATCGACGACCGCTCGCATGAGAGATCTGAAACAAACCGGCTTCACCGACCGCATTTCCACCCAGCAGGAAGCCAAGAAGGCCCTGCTCGCCCGCTTCAAGCCCAAACCCGCCGTTCAGGACCCCGAGTTCGAGCGACTGGCCGAGAAGCGCGCGGCCGAGAAGGAGACCCTCCGCCAACAGCGCGAGCTGGAAAAGTCCGACGTCCGTCGTCAGAAGGCCGAGGTCGATGCCGCCCGCCTTGCCGCGGATCACGACGCGCAGGAAGCGATCGAGGCCGAGAAGCGCGCCGCCCGCAAGGAGCGCAAGCAACTCACCAAGGAAGAGCAGAAGGTGGCTCGCGACGCGCGCTACGCTGCCCGCAAGGCGCGCCAGCGCTAGACCATTTTCGCTTCAGGTCGACCCGACCTGAATCCAGAAAATGGTCCAGCATCAGAGCGGAGCGAAATCTGAGCCGATTTGGGCTGCGCCGAACTCAACCGATCTCGCTCCAGGGCTGTTCTACCGGCCAGAGATTATGGACCGTCCGGCCTCGCCGGGCGGTCCTTTCTTTTGGTGTCAGGCCAGATCGCCCAGCACGGCTGCCAACTGCTGGCCGGAATAGGGTTTGCGCACGAACGGCCAGGGCGCATCCGCCAGAGCTGCGTCCACATCCTCGCCGGCGTAGCCCGAGGTCAGGACGATCCTCATCTCAGGCCAGGTGCGCGCGCATTCGCGCGCCAGTTCTATGCCGGTCATGCCGCCGGGCATCACCACATCGGTCAGCATGATGTCGAACCGCTCCTGCGCGAGCAGTTCGAGCGCTTGGGGCGCGCTGTCGGCCGACCGGACCTCCAGCCCCAGCCCCTCAAGCAACTCCTGGGCGACCGCCGCGACGCCGGGATCGTCCTCGACCAGCAGCAGGCGTCCGCCTGCTGTCATGGCGCGAGGCTCGGCTACGGGGATCGCCGGCTCGGCTCGTTCGGGAGCCGCCAGCGGCGGGAGGTAGAGCCGGATCTCGGTGCCGCGGCCCACCGTCGAGTTGACGCGCACGCCGCCCCCACTCTGGCGGGCGAAGCCGTAGACCTGGCTCAGGCCCAGCCCGGTGCCCTTGCCGATCGGCTTGGTCGTGAAGAAGGGCTCGAAGACCCGCTCGATCACCTCCGGAGCCATCCCGGCACCGTTGTCCGACACGGTGATACAGACATAGTCGCCGACCGGCATTTCAGAGATCTCGCCCGCCTCGACATGGCAGGTGAGCGTCTGCACGCTGACCTTTCCACGATCCCCCAGGGCGTCGCGGGCATTGACGATGAGGTTCAGCAGGGCCGCCTCGAACTGGGCGGGATCGACATTGACCCTGGCCCCGCCGCGCCGGAGCTTGAGCTTGAACTCGATAGCTTCGCCCAGACCCCGGCGCAGCAGCGGTTCGCTCTCGCGGATCAGGCCGTTCAGGTCCGTCGCTTCGGGGCGCAGAGCCTGACGGCGTGAGAAGGCCAGAAGCTGGTGCGTCAGCCGTTCGCCGCGCCGCGCCGCCGACAGGGCGGCCTCGCCCAGCTTCTTCTGGCGGGCGGCGTCGTCGGGTGCCCTCAGCATCATGTCCAGGGCCCCGATGACCACGGTCAGCAGGTTATTGAAGTCGTGCGCGACCCCGCCGGTCAGGCGGCCGACGGCCTCCATCCGCTGGGCGTGCATCAGGTCCGCCTCAGCCTTGGCCTTTTCGGCCAGGGCCTCGCCGACCCGGTCCTCCAGAAGCTCGTTGATGCGCTTCAGGTCATCCTCGGCCCGCTTGGCTTCGGTGACGTCGATGTTGGCCCCGACATAGCCTTGGAAGGCACCGGCCCCGTCGAACCGCGGCAGGCCCTCGCAGCGGAGCCAGCGTTCGCCCAGTGAGGGATGGCGGACCCGGATCAAGCCTTCGAAGCGGTCTCGCCGTTCGATGGCGATGGCGAAGGCGGCGTGGAAGGGCGCGGCGTCTTCCGGGTGAATCAGCCGGTTCCAGCCGTCGGCCAGGTCGGTCTCGGACTCGATGCCGAAGAAGGTGCGGTAGCGGCGGTTGGCGAAGCTGGCCCGGCCCTCGGCGTCGAGCATCCAGATCAGGGCCGGCGCGCTGTCGGCCACGGTGCGGAACCGGGCTTCCGACTCCAGCAATCTAGCCTGGGCTTCCCGAATGTCTGTGACGTCGAAGGCCACGCCCACGAAGCCCACAACGAGGTCGTTGGCCCCGAAGCGCGGGCGGGAGAACGATTTCAGCCAGCGGTAGTCCCCGTCGTGCCGAAGATAGCGAGCCTCCAGCGAGAAAGCCTTGCCCGTGCTTTCGCCCGCCAGAGAGTCCCTGAGAACGCGCTCTTGATCCTCGGGATGGATGACGGCGCGCCAGTCCGCCAGACGCGCCTCTTCATACGTCCCGCCGTTGTAGGCGACATAGGCCTGGTTGACGAAGGCGCGGGTGCGGTCCTGCTGCGTCACCCAGATCAGCACAGGGGCCGTGTCGGCGATGGCGCGGAAGCGTTCCTCGCTCTCGCGGACGTCGGCCTCCGCGCGGACGCGCTCGATCTCGGCCCATGTCCGTTCCGCGACGTCCTGAAGGAGCTCCAGTTCGCTGTCAGTCCAATGCCGGACCCGGGAGTCGTGGGCGTACATGAAGGCGCGCAGGCGACCGGCGCGGATCAGCGGAACTCTCAACAACGACCGGGTTCCCAGACGTTTCAAAACCTCCAGCGCACCTTTGGTGCGGGGATCCTTGCGAACGTCGGCGATACGGATCGGCTGACCGGCGGCGAGATCGGAGATCAGGTCCGCGCCCAGTTCCTCCAGCGAGAACTGCCCACGGGCGCTGACCACGCCGTCCGTCCAGTCGCGGCTCATCGAAACCAGCTGACGCTCTTGATCCACTTCGCCATACCCCACCCGGCCGGCGTGCAACTCCATGCCGAGCGCGCGCTCGACCTCAATCATGATGTCGTCCGGCGTGGAAAGGTCGCGCAGCGAGTCGGCCAGCGCCAGAAGGAAGGACTGGCGGCGCTCCTGACGCGCCACCGCCTCGAGCGCCTCCCGGGTGTCGGTTATGTCGAACGACAGGCCGACGTAGCCCACGAAGGCACCGTTGGCGTCGAAGCGTGGATTCACCGCCACTCGCATCCAGCGCCACGTCCCGTCCGCGCGCTGGAACCGCGCCTCGAATCCATAAGGGAGTTGGGCCGGACGGTGGGCACCTTGCGCGGTGTTGACCCTCTCAACGTCATCCGGATGGATCGCCTGGCGCCACACGTGGCCGAGGATTTCGTCGGCCGGACGGCCGTAGAATTCGACCAGCGCCTTGTTGACGAATTCCACCTCTCCGCCGGCGTTTGTCAGCCAGACGGGTGACGGCGCCGTATCGGCCATCAGCCGGAACCGCGCCTCGCTCTCGCGCAGTGAGGCCTCGGCGGCCTTGGCTCCGGAAATGTCGACGATCACGGCGATGAAGCTGTCGACTACGCCTGAGGTGCTGGTCAGGGCCCGGATGCTGATGACGACCCAGACCACGGACCCGTCTGTCCGGACGTACCGCTTTTCCAGTTGAGCACCGCCCTTCGCCAGGGCCTCGCTCAGCGCGCGCCGGGTTGGTTCGATGTCGTCGGGATGGCTGACTGCTTCGGTGGTCAGGCCGACGACGTCGCCCGGAGGGAGGCCGAGGATTTCAGCGTAGCGCGCGTTGGCGGTGATGATCGCGCCGTCCAGGCCGACCCTCGCTATGCCCGCAGACGCCTGGTCGACCATGGCCTGGAGTTGGGCCTCGCGCTCGAGCAGCGCGCTCTCGGCCGCCCGGCCGTCGGTGACGTCGACATTGACCCCGACCATGCCACGGTAGACTCCGTCCGCATCGACCCTGGGGCGGGTCTCGGTGTGGACGATGCGCCATTCGCCGTCCGCGCGTTGGAAACGGGCCTCGATCTGCAGCGGCGCGTTGCGCTCGATGGCTTCCCGCGTCGCCGCCTCTACCCTCGGCCGGTCCTCCTCATGGAGGAAGGTGGCGAAGTCGAACTCGCCATACGGTTCCGTCACGCCCCAGAACTGCCTGAGCGCCTGGTTCAGGTGCACGCAGCGGCCGGTCTCATCGCTCATCCACAGCATGACCGGCACCTGCTCGCTGATCAGATGGAGCCGGTTTTCGCTCTCGCTGATGCGGGTCGCGGAGTGGCGCAGGGCGTCGATCGAGTCGTCCAGCCGCCCCAGCGCACGGCGCAGTGAGGCCGCCACGACGGTGGCAAACAGGCCGACGACGACGAAATTGATCGCGACGATCAGGCCTTGCCGCGGACCGACGGCCGCACCGAGCGCATCCGGCCCCGCGATCAGCCAAAGCAGCGCCCAGCCGCCGAACAGGCAGGTGAAGACGGAAACGAAGCCCGCGGTGCGCCCGCCGGCCAGGGCCGCCATGATGACCGCGGGGAGCAGGATCATGAAGCCGGTGAAGTCGGCGTAGAAGCCATGCAGCGCCATCCGCAGCAGCAGCATCGCGACCGCGCAGGCGAAACCGATCAGCGCGGAGGCCCACCACGACTGGGGGCGCACGCGTGCCAGGCGGGTTATCCCCGCATCGACATCCACTATCCGTCGAAGCACCCCGACAGCGCTCAATTCCACCCCCGTCCGTGCACGCGCGATAACTCGCAACGGATTGGCGACATTTGCGTTCCGGCAAGCTTGGCGTTTGCAATGGGCGCCGCCTGAGCTTGCATGGCCGGCCCACGCCCCCACCTGCAAGGCTCACACCCTTCAACGCCCGGAGCTTTCATGACCGCCACGATCGACACAGGCCTTTCGAAGACCGAGCGCACCGATGTCGCGCAGGAGCTGACCAAGGTTCTCGCCGACAGCTTCGCGGTTTATCTGAAGACCCACGGCTATCACTGGAATGTCCGCGGGCCGGAGTTCTTCAGCTTCCACAACCTGCTGGAGCAGCAATACCGGGACATCTGGGCCGCGCTGGACGATATCGCCGAACGCATCCGCGCGCTGGGCGTTCTGGCTCCGCAAAGCAATTCAGCCTTCGGCAATCTGACCTCGATCAAGGACGGCGATCCTGAAAAGGAGGCGACTGCCATGCTCAAGGAACTGATGCAGGACCACGAGACCCTGATCGCCACGCTTCGAAAGGCGGTCGAGACCGCGGATGCCGCCGGTGACGAGGCGTCGGCTGACCTGATGACGCAGCGTTTGACCGCTCACGAGAAATTCGCCTGGATGCTGCGATCAACGCTCGGAGGGCGCTGACTTGACCGAGCGGCGTTTTCCGGTCTGAAAAGCGCCTCGCTTGGGGGCTAGATAAGTTGTTCCCGGCCCGATGGCCGGAAAAGGGAGCTGGATTTGGCCGGGATTGGCTGGAAATCGATGCTGAAGATGACGCGACGGCTCGCAGCCGCCGCGCCCGCCGCCTTGGCCGCCTTCGGCGTCGCCATGGCCGCCAGCTCGACGGTCCGCCCCGAGATCGACCGCCGCGCCGAAGTGGTGCGGCAACTGACCGGCGGTGACCTGGGCGACAAGGGCCTCGCGGCCATCTCGTCGCGCATGACCGGGTCACAGCTGGCCATCGCCATGCGCCATGATCCTGGCGAGCGCCGCGCGGCCCTGTATGGTCTCACGCCAGGCTGGGAGAGCATTTCGCTCGGCGGCAAACCTTCGCTGGATTTCGGCGCTTCGGGCCTCGACGCGCAGAAACTGAACGCCGCCATGCCCGTGTCGGGGCTGCTGCGGCCCGCGCAGCCCTTCGCCTTTAAGCCCGCCACGGCCGATGACCGTCGCCGGGGTATCCGCTGCCTGACCCAGGCCGTCTATTATGAAGCGGCGCTCGAGCCGACCGAGGGGCAGGAGGCTGTGGCTCAGGTCATCCTCAACCGTGTTCGGGATCCCAACTACGCCAATTCCATCTGCGGCGTGGTCTTCGAGGGTGCCGAGCGGGTCACGGGCTGCCAGTTCAGCTTCACCTGTGACGGCGCGCTGTCGCAGACTCCGGTGGCCTGGGCCTGGAGCCGTGCGGCGCGGGTCGCCGAGCGGGCGTTGACGGGTCACGTCGCCCTGAAGGTCGGCACGGCCACCCACTACCACGCCGATTACGTCCATCCGTGGTGGGCCCCGACGCTGAACAAGCTGACGCAGATCGGCGCGCACATCTTCTATCGCTGGAAGGGCGTCTACGGCGAACCGGCCGCCTTCCGGCAGGCCTATTCCGGCCACGAGCCGCGCATTGACGAGGCGCGCTTCGCGCGTCCGCGCATCCAGCTCACGCCGATCACGCCCGAGGCGGCCGAGCTTGCGCTCGCCGAGGCCGCGGCGAACGGGCAGAGTGCCATGCGCACGGTCGAGATCAACGGCCAGACCCGGGTCGTCGGCGTGACCTCGCTGGGCGGGCGTCGTCAGGCGACGGCGGGAGACATCGTGGCCATCAACCAGCGGCTGGCCGTGTTCGAAAAGCCCGAGCCCGCGGCTCCGGCCGTCGTCCTCGCGCCGGGCGTGATCCCGATGGCGGTTGAAGAGGTCGGCCGTCCGGCGGGCTGACGAATGCCCGGCCCAATTGCAACGCGATTGATCTAACCGCATTCATGTTGACCGGCGCGAAGCGCGCCACGCCAGAGGTCCGCTTGTCCGCCACTTCAGATCATGCGTCCGCCTGGACCGAGGCTGACCGGCTCGCAGCCCTTCGCGCTTACGACATTCTCGACACTCCGCGCGAGGCGGCCTTCGACGATATCGTCAACCTGATCGCCCGGGTTTTCGACGCCCCCATCGCGGTGGTGAACCTGATCGACGAGAGTCGCCAATGGTTCAAGGCTGAGACCGGTCTCGGCGTGCGCGAAACGCCTCTGGAAACCTCATTCTGCGCCCATGCCCTGCTGCAGCAGGACCGGATGATCGTGCCGGACGCCACGCTTGACGACCGCTTCGCCTGCAATCCGCTGGTGACGGGCGACCCGGGCCTGCGCTTCTACGCCGGCCAGTTGCTCAAGTCCGAGAACGGCCTGCCGATCGGCACCCTCTGCGTGCTGGACGACAAACCGCGCCCTGAGGGACCTAGCCCGCTGCAGATGGAGACGTTGCAGGTGCTGGCGGCGCAGGTCATGACCCAGCTGAACCTGCGCCGGTCCCTGGGCCGTCAGCAGCAGTCCGAGGCCCAGTTCCGCGCGATCTCCGACTCCATGCCCCAGATGGTGTGGTCGGCCCTGCCCGACGGCTTCCACGACTATTATAATGCCCGTTGGTACGAGTTCACAGGCATGCCGGCCGGGTCGACTGACGGCGAGGGCTGGAACGGGATGTTCCACCCGGAGGATCAGGACCGGGCCCGGGCGAACTGGCGGCATTCGATCGAGACGGGCGAACCCTATGAGATCGAATACCGGCTGCGCCGCCACGACAGCGTCTATCGCTGGGCGCTGGGCCGCGCCCGCCCGATCCGCAACGAGGCCGGAGAGATCACCCGCTGGTTCGGCACCTGCACGGACATCGACGACCTGAAGCGGTCGGATCAGGCCAAGGAACTGCTCAGTCAGGAGCTCAGCCACCGGATCAAGAACATTTTTGCCGTCGTCTCCGCCCTGATCGCCCTGTCGGCGCGTCAGCACCCTGAGGCGAAAAGCTTCGCCAGCTCGGTGCGCACGCGGATCAATGCGCTCGCCCGGGCCCACGAGTTCGTCCGCCCGCATACGGAAAGCTCCCGCCCGACGGTGGGGGACATGACCCTCCACGCCTTCCTGAACGACCTCTTCAAGGCCTATTGCGAACTGTCGGGTGAGCCCCGGATCGTCGTCACGGGCGACGACGCCACCTTCGACGATCAGGCGGCGACCTCGGTCGCCCTGCTGTTCCACGAGCTGGCCACCAATGCCGCCAAATACGGAGCCCTGTCCGTGGAGGGCGGTAAGGTCACCCTGGACACGCGGCAGGCCGGCGACCGGTTCATTCTGACCTGGACGGAAACCGGCGGCCCGGCGATCCCGGGGCCACCGACGCAAACCGGCTTCGGATCGTCTCTGGCGACGCTTTCGGTCGAGGGACAATTGAGCGGCCGGTTGGAACGGAAGTGGGCCCCATCGGGTTTGCACGTGACGGCGGATATCCCCGCCACCGCCCTTTCACGCCGTCGCGCGGCGCAAAACGCCGCATGATGGAATTGGTCCGACCTCTGCACATTACCTGGCACCCTCCTTGTGCAGGCCGGACTCTAAAACGCCGCTGACTGACTGAAATGACCGCCCGTATCCTGATTATTGAAGACGAGGCCCTGGTGGCCCTGGAGCTTCGCTTCGTGCTTGAAGACCTCGGCCATGACGTGGTCGCCACGGTCGCCGACGCCAGGGCCGCCCGGGATGTCGTGCGCGAGAACGAGGTCGATCTGGCTCTCGTCGACATCCATCTGTCTGACGGCCCGACGGGCGTGTCCCTGGGGCGTGAACTGGGTCAGGACCTCGGCGTCTCGGTGCTGTTCATGACCGCCAACCCGGGAATGGTTCGGGGCGGCGTCGCGGGCACGATCGGCGTCCTGTCAAAGCCGGCGGACGAGCGCGCCGTGCAGAAGGCGGTCGACTACGCCCTGGGCCGTCGCGTGGGCTGGCCGGTTTTGCTGGCCCCGCCCGAGGAGCTTCAGCTGTTCGGCTGAGGCCTCCCCACGTCACCAGACGCCGATCTTCTCCGCTTCCTTGTGCGAGATCGGATGGCCCTCGGCCATGTGGTCCTGCTCGGCCAGGAAGCGAACCGCCTCCAGCGCGGCCATGCAGCCCATGCCCGCCGCCGTGACCGCCTGGCGATAGATGTCGTCCGTCACATCGCCGGCGGCCCAGACGCCCTCGATGGCTGTCGCCGCCGTGCCCGCCTTGACCACCAGATAGCCGCCCTGCTTGGTCTCGAGCTGTTCCGCGAACAGCGCCGACGACGGCGCGTGGCCGATGGCGATGAAGACGCCCTCGGCGGTGATCTCGCGGGTCTCGCCGGTCTTGACGTTCTTCAGCCGCGCGCCAGTGACGTTGACCCCGCCGAACGAATTCGTCTCGCCGAGGATCTCGTCGATGGCGCTGTCCCAGACCACCTCGACCTTGGGGTTCGAGAACAGCCGGTCCTGAAGGATACGTTCGGCGCGAAACTCGTCGCGGCGGTGCACAACGGTGACCTTGGCGGCGAATTTGGTCAGGAACAGCGCCTCCTCGACGGCGGTGTTGCCGCCGCCGACGACGATGACGTCCTTGCCGCGATAGAAGAAGCCGTCGCAGGTGGCGCAGGCCGAGACGCCGAAGCCTTGGTATTTCTGCTCGCTCTCGATCCCCAGCCCTTTGGCCTGGGCGCCGGTCGAGATGATGACGGTCTCGGCCAGCATCTCGGTTCCCGAATCCAGCGTCAGGCGGAACGGCCGCTGCGACAGGTCGGCCTTGACCACGATGTCCTCGATGATCTCGGTGCCGACGTGCTCGGCCTGGGCCCGCATCTGCTCCATAAGCCAGGGGCCCTGGATGACGTCGGCATAGCCGGGATAATTCTCGACATCGGTGGTGATGGTCAGCTGGCCGCCGGGCTGGAGGCCGGCGATGACGACCGGGCTCAGCATGGCGCGCGCGGCATAGATGGCGGCGGTCCAGCCGGCGGGGCCGGACCCGATGATGGCGATGCGGACGGTTCTGGGGGTGCTCATGACGCCTATTTAGGCGCTGATTCCGCTCTATGCGATGCTAGGCTTGCAATCATTCACAGCCTCGCGACGGAGAATCTCGATGGAAGGACGCAGTCACCTCGGCATCGGCATCGCCCTGGGTGTGGCCATCGGCGCCGGCCTCGGCGCTGCCATGGACAATCTGGCCATGGGCGTCGGCGTCGGTATCGCCATCGGCGTGGCGCTGGGTCTGGGCCTGGATCAGACCAGCAAGCGCGCGACGAGCCGGAAGGACGGTTCAGACGGCAGCGTCCACAGCGCCGACGGAGGCTCCCGCAACAAGGTCGCCGACGATGGTTCGGACGGCGGTGACGGCGGCGGCGACTGACGCTCTGCGTTCGCGTGACGGGCAGGGAGAACGCTAGATCCGGCCCATCCGCTCCAGCACCGCCCGCGCCGCGCGTTCCGTCTCCACCAGCGGCTCATAGCGCCACGCCTCCAGTGTCCCATCGAACGGCCGCGCCCCGCCGCGCTCGCTCAGATCGGCGTGCAGGCGCGCGAACTTGCCCTCGGGCTTGAGCGGGACCATCGGCAGCACATGCACAGGCGCGCCGGTCGAGGCGGCCTCCGCGGCCATATTGGCGCTGTCCTCGGTGACGAGGATGTGGTCCGCGAAACGCAGGAAGGCGAAATAGGGGTTGGCCCCGCTGCCGTCCCAGATCAGGCCGGGCAGGGCGGACAGGCGAGCGGTCATGGCGGCCTTCGCCGCTTCCGGCGTCCGCCGCGAGAAGGTCAGCATCAGCGAGCCGCCCGCCGCCTGCACCGCCGCCGCGATCCGGTCGGCCAGATCGGCGGCATGGGCTTCCGGCAGGTCGAACGCCATGGAGCGCCCCCCGACCAGCACCGCCACCCGCGGATGAGGCAGGGACTCCAGCCGGTCGGCGAACGCCGCCGCGCCTTCCGCCAGCCGCTCGCCGGTCACCCGGTGCGGCGAGCCGGTGATTGACAGGACGTTGGGCCCGGCGACGCGATCATGCGCCGGGGCGACGATCAGGTCGTAGGCATCGTTGCGCCAGCGCGGATCCTGGGTCTGGACGACGAAGGTCCGTCCGCCCGACGCGGCCCGGACGCGGGCGGACATCGGCAGGGTCGCCCGGCCGGTGGCGATCCACAGGTCGGGCCAGGTCTCTCCTGCGGCGGGCTCGGTGGGATCGGATGACAGGTCCAGCATCCAGGACGTCTTCAGCGCCGAGGGCAGTTTGTCGAAGACCTTGCGCCAGCGGATGCGCTTGATCGTGATCACGGACGGGAGAAGGCGCTGGACGGCTTCCGCCAGACCCAGCGCCTGATTTTCGATGCCTGTCCGGCCGTCAGAGACGACCCAGACAGAGAGCGGAGGCTTTTCGGCCTCTATTTCCACTCGACCTTGAGGATCTCATAGGCCTTGACCCCGCCGGGGGTGTTGACCTCGACCACGTCACCGACCGTCTTGGAGATCATGGCGCGCGCGATCGGCGAGGCGACGGAGATCTTGCCCGCCTTCACGTCGGCTTCGTGCTCGCCCACGATCTGGTAGCGGCTCTCTTCCTCGGTGTCCTCGTCGACCACGGTGACCGTGGCACCGAACATGACCTGGTCGCCGTTCAGCTTGGTCACATCGATGACCTGGGCGCGGCTGATCTTGTCCTCGATGTCGGCGATCTGGCCTTCGATCCAGCCCTGCCGTTCCTTGGCCGCGTGATACTCGGCGTTTTCAGACAGGTCGCCGTGTTCGCGAGCCTCCGAAATGGCCGTGATGACGCTCGGCCTCTCGACCGACTTCAATTGCTTCAACTGATCGTCGAGGGCGCGGTAGCCCCCGGCCGTCATCGGCACTTTTTCCATATGTCGTGAGTTTCTTGGTTAGCCCGACTGACAGACTTACTCGGCACAATGATCGCTGGGCGCAGGCGACCGGCCAAATAGGGTAGGGCACCCTACCGCAAGGTTCAAGGGGCTGGTTCAGACCGGCGGAGATGTGGCCCTGCCGCGTGGCCGGGTCCGGACCTGCCGCACAAGGCTCCACGCCAGCCAGGCTATGGCCGCGAGGCCCGCGATCATGAACAGGCTGGAGACGATGAACACCCCCGTGGCCATGAAGGCCAGGATGAAGGCCACGGCGGCAGCCAGGGCGGCGATGACTTGAATGGTTTTCAGGCGCATGGACCTTCAACGGTTGTGGCGAATGAGGGTTGCGGCCCCCGCTTGCCCTCGGTGCCTCGCGCCCGCCTACTGTGGCTTCGGCGCCGAAATCAGGCGTAGCTGTAGGGCCCGCCGCGTTCCAGCGCCCGCTGATAGGCCGGTCTGGCGTGGATGCGCTGGAGGAAGGCTTTCAGGCGGGGCTTGTCGGTGCCGAAGCTGACCCGGCTGCCCGCCGCCTCGACCGGGAAGCTCATCATGATGTCGGCGGCCGAAAAGGCGTCGCCCGCGAACCATTCCGACTTGCCGAGCTCCGCTTCCCACCAGGCGGTGTGGGCCGCCAGCTGCGGGTCGATCATGGCCGCGTTCATGCCCTTGGTGATGCCTTTGGCGACACCCCGCGCGAGGAACGGGACGCGGCCGGGGATGGCGCTGAAGATCAGCTTCAGCAGCAGCGGTGTCATCGCCGACCCCTCGGCGTAGTGCAGCCAGTAGGTGAACCGCCGCGCGTCCGCGGTTCCGGGCGCGGGCTTCAGCCGCCCCTGACCGTGCGTCTCCAGCAGATATTCGACGATCGCCCCCGTCTCCGCCACCCGCGCCTCGCCGTCGTCGACGACCGGTGACTTGCCCAGCGGATGGATCGCCTTCAGCTCGGGCGGCGCCAACATCGTTTTGGCGTCGCGCTGATACCGCTTGACCTCATAGGACAGCCCCAGCTCCTCCAGCAGCCACAGCACCCGCTGGGACCGGGAATCATTGAGGTGGTGGACGGTGATCATGGCGACGGCCTCTGGCTTGGGGGATCAGGCGATGTTCGGACCGTAACCCATTGGGCTCAGCTGCGCAGTTTCAGAATGACGCTGTCGGCCACTGGGCGGACATGACGCAATCGTAACTTGTGCCCCCCCCCACCCGCTTACGGGTGTCGATTGTGGAAAGTGGATATGTGCTGAGTATATTTATGCGATGTGCGCCCCGTAGGTGGTGCGTAGCGTCAAGCTAGGACTGAGCAGTAAACCCTGCTGGCTCAGGTTGGCAGGGTTTACCTCTTGGGTTTTCGTGACGGAGTCATATTGTGTCTCACTCGCTCGTGGCTCTCTTGGCTGCCCTTACACTCTCTGGTGCTCAGGACCCTGACCAGGACCCGCAGCCCCAAGCCACCCAGCTGGAAGACGTCGTCGTCATTGCTGCGGAGCGGGCCGACATGGCCCGGACCTTCGTCGGACGTGTGGTGGCCCCGGCGCGCGGACGGGGTGGGATCAGTCCTACCTCTCCGCCCTGTACGATTCCTCATCCCGCCGGCGAAGTGCCGGTGCCCAGGCCAACGCCGTCGCCGCCATCATGAGCCGGGCGACACGGGTTGAACCCGACGAGTGATGACCGGCCGCCGGACGCGCCCGGCCTGTTGAGTTCCGGAGCGGTTTCGCCCAGACCTGCGCCATGATCCCGCCCGAACCCCGTCTGACCTCCCTCGCCCACGGCGGCGGCTGCGGCTGCAAGCTGGCTCCGGCGGTGCTGCGCGACATCCTTAAGGACGTGCCGGCGGCTGGGCCCTTCGCCGGCCTGATGGTGGGAACCGAGACCTCGGACGACGCCGCTGTCTGGCGTCTGAACGATCAGCAGGCGCTGGTCGCGACGACCGACTTCTTCATGCCGGTGGTAGACGATCCGTTCGATTTCGGCCGCATCGCCGCCGCCAACGCCCTGTCCGACATCTACGCCATGGGTGCCACGCCGATCTTCGCCCTGGCCATCGTCGGCATGCCGGTGAAGGTGCTCTCGACCGCGACTATCGGCCGGATCCTGCAGGGCGGTGCCTCGGTCTGCGCCGGGGCGGGGGTGCCGGTCGCGGGCGGCCATTCGATCGACAGCGTCGAGCCGATCTACGGCCTTGTCGCCCTCGGCCTCGTCCATCCCGATCAGGTCCTGACCAACCGCGGCGCGCGGGCCGGGGACGTGCTGATCCTGACCAAGCCGCTCGGCGTCGGCGTGCTCAGCGCCGCCTTCAAATCCGGCGGACTTGACGAGGCCGGCTACGCGGCCCTGATCGCCTCGACCACCCGGCTCAACACCGTCGGTGCGCATTTGGCAGGTCGGGAAGGGGTCCATGCGGTCACCGACGTCACCGGCTTCGGCCTGCTGGGTCATGCGCTGGAGATGGCACGGGGGGCGGGCCTCACGGTCGAGCTGACCGGGCCGCCGCCGCTGCTGGACGGGGTCGAGGCCCTGGCCGCCGGCGGCGTGCGCACCGGGGCTTCGGGCCGCAACTGGGACAGCTATGGCGAAGGCGTCGACCTGCCCGCCGATCTGCCTGAGTGGCGCCGCGACCTGCTGACCGATCCCCAGACCTCCGGCGGCCTGCTGATCGCCGTCGCAGAGAGCGAGGCCGCCGCCTTGCTCGACCTCGCCCGCGCTGACGGCTTCGCCCGCGCCGCCGCCATTGGCCGTGTCGTCGAAGGGCCCGCCCGGGTCCGCGTCGCCGCATGATCCGCCGCACCGCCGATCTGTCGCCGGATGCCCGCGACGGCTTCGACGCCTTGATCGACGTGCGCAGCCCCGCCGAGTTCGCCCTCGACCAGCTCCCCGGTGCCATCAACCTGCCGGTCCTCGACGACGCCCAGCGCGCCGAGGTCGGGACCGAGTTCGTGCGCGGCTCGAAATTCCTCGCCCGCCGCCACGGAGCCGCCCTCGTGGCCCGCAACATCGCCGCCCATCTGGACGGCGCGCTGGCGGACCGGGGCGGCGGCTTCAAGCCGCTGGTCTATTGCTGGCGGGGCGGCCAGCGCTCCGGAGCCATGGTCACGGTGATGGATCAGGTCGGCTGGCCGGTGACGGTGCTGGAGGGCGGCTACCAGACCTGGCGGGGCGCGGTCGCCGTGGCCCTGCACGACCAGCCCGTCGTCCACCGCCTCGTCCTGCTCGACGGTCCGACCGGTTCCGGCAAGACGGCCCTGTTGCAGACCCTGGCGGGTCGCGGCCAGCAGGTCCTCGACCTCGAGGCTCTCGCCGGCCACCGCGGCTCCCTGTTCGGGGCAATGCCCGGAGGCCAGCCGTTGCAGAAGGGGTTCGAGACCCGACTGCATGACGCCCTGTCCCGCCTCGATCCCGCCCGCCCGGTGCTGGTCGAGGCCGAGAGCAGCCGCATCGGTGCCCTGATCATTCCGCCGTCTCTTTGGGCCGCCATGGGTGACGCGCCCGTGGTCACGGTCGAGTCCCCCCGCGAGGTTCGGGTGGCGCGGACGGTCCGGGACTACGCCGCCATCGCCTCGGACCCGACGGCGCTCGACGTCGCCCTGGCGAAACTGCCCCGCCATCATGCGAAATCGACCATCGCCGGCTGGCGCGCCCTGGCCGCCGCCGGCGAGATCGAGACGCTGGTCGCGGCCCTGATCGAGGACCATTACGATCCGGCCTGGCGTCGCGGCGACCGGAGCGTCGCGGGGGTCGTTGCGGTCGACGGGCTCGACGACGCCGCCCTCGAAGCCGCCGCCGACCGGATCGCCGAACGTCTGATCAGCCCGGCATGACACCCACCGGCCCAGCTTGCGGCGCGGCTTCGGCGCGGTCGACTTAAGGATCGTTCACTGCGGCGCACGCGACGGATGGTAAAACGCCCCCGCGGCGCCTAGCTTCACCGGATGGCCGCTTCACGACTTCGTTCCGCCCTGATGTCCCTCAGCCTTTGGGTACTGGTCGCCCTGCTGGCCGGCCTGTTCGCGGGGGCCGCGGCCCAGGCCTGGGGCCTGCCGGGAGGCGCGGGGACCGCCAGCCTGATCGGCGCCGTCGGGACCCTGTGGCTCAACGCCCTGAAGATGACCATCATCCCGCTGGTCTTCAGCCTGCTGGTGACCGGCATCGCCTCGATCGCCGACGCCGCCGCGACCGGGCGGATGGCGCTGAAGGCGCTGATGGTCTTCGCCGTCCTGCTGCTGAGCGCCACGGTCTACGCCATCTTCGCCTCCGAGACCCTGCATCTGCTGTGGCCGATCGACCCGGTCGGGGCCGCCGCCCTGCTGGCCGGAGCGCCCGACGCTGCGGTGGTGCGCGACAGCGCGGCCGGCGGCGGCGTCGCCGCCTTCCTCGCCAACCTCGCCCCGGCCAATCCCGTCCGTGCGGCCGTCGAGGACAACATTCTCGGCATCGTCGTCTTCGCCATCGCCTTCGGCTTCGCCCTCACCCGCCTCGCGCCCGGCCGTCGGGCGCCCCTGGTCTCGTTCTTCGAAGCCGTCTCGGAGACCATGATCACCATCGTCCACTGGGTGCTGCTGGCGGCCCCGATCGGGGTCTTCGCCCTGTCGATGGGGGTCGGTCTGAACGCTGGTCTCGGCGCCCTTGGCACCCTGGGCCACTACGTCTCCATGATCGTCCTGGCCCAGCTCGGCCTGATCGCCCTGATCTACGCCGTCGTCGTGCCTTGGGGCCGCATCGGCCTCGTCCGGTTCGCGCGCGGAATCATCCCGGCCCAGGTGGTGGCCTTCTCGACCCAGTCGTCGCTCGCCAGCCTTCCGGCCATGGTCGAGCAAGCGCGGACGACCCTCGGCGTCTCGACCCCGACGGCGGGCCTGGTCCTGCCGCTGGCGGTGGCTGTGTTCCGCATCACCAGCCCGGTCGCCAACCTCGCGGTGGTCATCTACGTCGCCCACCTGCACGGCGTCGACCTCGGCCCCGCCGCCTGGATCGCCGGCGGCCTGACCGCCATCGCCATCTCCATCGGCTCGGTGGGCCTGCCGGGCCAGATCAGCTTCTTCGTCTCGGTCGCCCCGATCTGCCTCGCCATGGGCGTGCCCATCCAACTCCTGCCCCTGCTGCTGGCGGTCGAGGTCATCCCCGACATCTTCCGCACCATCGGCAACGTCACCGGCGACCTCGCGGCGGCCCGGATCGTCGAAGGACGGGATGCTGTGGCCGAGCCGGACCCGGCGTCGGGGATCTAGTGGATGGATGCCGACTGAGGCGTCCGCTGAAAGTCCGCATCCTGGCGCGATCCCAACTTCGGCACCCGACCCAAAGCGGACCTTTGTCGTTTGGCTAGGGTCGCTTGATGGAAGCCAAGAAGCAAAACCGGGGTCGTTGGGTAATCGCTGGCGTTGCCGCCGTTGTCGCCCTCATTGCCTTCAACTTCGAGACCATCATGTGGGCAAGCGCAGTTCTTTTGGCAGAGAGGCGTCCGGCCCTTTTGCGTGACGCTCAGTGGAGCAACCCCGGCAGTGCTCAACTATTTCAAGGTGAGTTCAGGGCGGGCACCGATGAGGGAAAACTGCTGGAGTGGCTTGAGCAAAATCGCTTCGACATCGATCAATCAAAAAGTCGGGCAGATCGGCTTGTTGAGGGCTTGCCGTGTAACGAGCGGGTGGTTGTGACGTGGGCTGCTGATAGCCAGAGTAGGTTGCAGGAATCGAAGGCTATCGTGACGGAAGCTGGCTGCCTCTAACGTCCGCTTTCCACCCGACGCTGTCGTTCGGAATGTCCGCTTGTCGGTTGGAAACCGTCCTTCAGAGTCTCACCGAGGTTCAACCGACATTCGACAAAGGTCCGGACGCCGTATCATCCCGAACGCCTTGTCATCCCGGACGCCGCGAAGCGGTGATCCGGGATGACAAGCAGGCAAGGATGGGGCGGACGCGGATGTCGCGCTCCCACCCTACCTCATTGGCCCCCGCTCCACCGTCTCCTGCAACCGCTCCAGCGCCTCGGCGGCCCGAATAAGGGCGGCGGCCTCCATGGCGCGGCCTTCGCTGACCAGCCAGGCGGCCCGGCGGAATGCCCGGGCGACCGCCGTTTGGGGGTCGATCCACGGCGGCTCCGCTCCGGTCTCCAGCGTCGCCAGCGCCGCCAGTGCCGGGGACGGATCGTCACTTCCGCCGCGGCTCAGGCCCCGGTCCAGCCGTTCCGCGATCCGGGCCCGGGTCCAGCCCTCGGCCATGGCCCTGCGGCGCAGATTGGACAGCCCCACATCGAATCGCCGCGCCACCGACGGCGCGGATTCGCCCGCGATATAGGCCGCCTTCACCCGCGCCCATGTCTCCGGTCCGCGATATTTTCTCAACCGATGGTGTTCCATCCGGGCATCCTGGCCGACGGATGCGTCAGAAGCGGACGTATGCTTCGTCCTTCTTCCCCGAGGGGGAGAAGGAAACCGACGCCATTGTCGCCCATGTCGCGCTTGTCACGACCCTGTCGACGGCATGTCACGCCCATGTCGATGGTTTGTCGACCAGATGTCCCGACGATGTCGCGCCGATGTAGCGCGATCCACTGACCGAACAGTCCGGTCCGCCGCCGTAGTCAGGCGGTCCCGACTGGTTGAAATCGTCACCAACTGGTCGCTGTCAGCCGTAGTCCTGGATCGGTCGCACATCCAGGTCGCCGGCCTTGATCGCCCCGATCGCCTGCGAGGCCGCCAGCGCCCCCGCCGTCGTCGTGTAATAGGGGATCTTCATCATCAGGGCCGTGCGGCGCAGGCTGAAGCTGTCCTGCAGCGACTGCTTGCCCTCGGTTGTGTTGATGACCAGCTGGACCTCGCCGTTCTTCATGGCGTCGACGATGTGCGGACGGCCTTCCAGCACCTTCCTGACCAGCCCGACATCAAGGCCCAGTCCGGTCAGATAGGCGTGGGTGCCGGCCGTGGCGATGATCGACAAGCCCTCGGAAATCAGCGTCTTCACCGCCTCGACGATGAAGGGCTTGTCGTCCTCCTTGACCGAGACGAAGGCGCAGCCGGAAACCGGCAAGGTGGTGCCGCCGCCGATCTGGCTCTTGGCGAAGGCGCGGGCGAAGGCGGGGGCCATGTCGGCCTCGCCGTCGCGCTTCCAGTCCAGACCCATGACCTCGCCGGTCGAGCGCATCTCGGGGCCCAGCACCGTATCGACGCCGGCAAAGCGGGCGAACGGGAAGACCGCCTCCTTGACCGCGATATGGTCGTAAGGCTTGTCCGCCAGCCCGAAGGACTTCAGCGGCACCCCGGCCATGACCTTGGCGGCGATCGCGGCCACCGGCAGGCCGATGGTCTTGGCCACGAAGGGCACGGTACGGCTGGCGCGCGGATTGACCTCGAGGACGAAAATGCGCGGCTCGGCCGAGTGCGGCTCCTCGATCGCGAACTGGACGTTCATCAGGCCGCGCACCTTCAGCGCCCGGGCCATGGCCTCGGTCTGGCGTTTCAGCTCGGCGATGGTTTCGGCCGAAAGGGAATAGGGCGGCATCGAACAGGCGCTGTCGCCCGAGTGCACCCCGGCCTCCTCGATGTGCTCCAGCACGCCCGCCACGAACACCGTCTCGTCGTCGCAGAGGGCATCGACATCCACCTCGGTGGCGCGGTTCAGATAGTGGTCGATCAGCACCGGGTCGTCGCCCGAGACCCGCATGGCCTCGCCGACATAGCGATCCAGCTGTTCGCGGTCATGGACGATGACCATACCGCGCCCGCCCAGCACATATGAGGGGCGCAGGACGACGGGATAGCCGACCTCGTCCGCCTTCTGCGCGGCCTCTTCGGCACTGCGGGCCAGGCCGTTGGGCGGCTGCATCAGGCCGATGTCGTGCAGCATGACCTGGAACCGCTCGCGGTCCTCGGCGAGGTCGATGGAGTCCAGTGACGTACCCAG
>JBBQOK010000006.1:0-32300 GCA_038330765.1 Caulobacterales bacterium
TCCGCTCATCCCGGCGAAAGCCGGGACCCCGTGGTTTCTGGCAAATTTTGCAGGGCAAGAGCGTTCAGACGCTGAACCGCGTCAAACACGGCGTCCCGGCTTTCGCCGTGATGGCCGGACGGAATCAATCGTGGTCGTCCGCGATCTCGTCCGGGATCGCGGGCATTTCGACGGCAGGGGCCAGGGTCTTGACCTCGCCGATGGTCGCGCCGGGAAAGGCTTCCATCACAGCCATGACGAACGGGTCGGCTTCGATGGCGGCCCGTTCGGCGGCGCGACTGCGACGTTCGCCCTCGATCAGGGTCTCGCCTCCGCCCTGACCGTTGGCGATGACGAACCACTGCCGGCCGGTCCATTCCTTGAGCCGCGAGGCCAGGCGCGGGGCCAGATTGGCCGGGGCTCCGGGCGCAGGCTCGAAGGTCAGCTGACCCGGCTTGAAGGACACGGGCCGGACATAGCGCTGCACATCCATCTGCAGGCTGATTTCCCGCTTTTCCCCGATCAGGGCGACGGTCTGCTCGAAGGTCTGGGGGTCTGGAAGACTGGGGGCCGGAGCGGCGCGCGGTGCCGACTGGGCAGAAGCCCCGCCGCCGCCGCCGCGCGGAGAAGCCCCCCCTCCGGTGCCTCCGCCCATCGGCTCGCCGCCCTGCAGCTTCTTCAGCGCCTCCTCGGGACCGGGCAGGTCGGCGGCATAGGCCAGTCGCACAATGGCCATCTCCACAGCATCGGCCGGGTTCGGAGCCCGCCGCACCTCGTCCAGCGCCTTCAGCAGCATCGACCAGGTGCGGGACAGGGTCCCGGCCGAGATTGCGGCCCCGAGGGCGGCCAGAGCCTTGGCCTGATCGCCGGGCAGCCGCGTGGCATCCGGCCCCAGCATCTTGGCGACCGAGGCAGCGTGGCAGTGCTCCAGGAGATCGTTGGTGATCTGGATAGGATCGGCCCCATAGCCGTAGAGCGTCCGGAAGCTTTCCAGCGCCTCGGGCGTCCGGCCGGCCATGATGGATTCAAACAGGGCAATGGTCTGGCTGCGATCGGCGAGACCCAGCATGTCGCGGACCACCTCGGTCCGGACCGGCTGGCCGCGCTCGCCCTGAACCAGCGCCTGATCCAGCAGCGACAGGCCGTCGCGCACCGAACCCTCGGCGGCGCGCGCGATCAGGGCCAGGGCATCGGCCTCGACCGACATGCCCTCGCGGCCCGCGATCCGGGACAGGTGTTCGACCAGGATGTCCGGCTCGACCCGGCGCAGGTCGAACCTCTGGCACCGGCTCAGGATGGTCACCGGCACCTTGCGGATCTCGGTGGTGGCGAAGATGAATTTGGCGTGCGGCGGCGGCTCTTCCAGCGTCTTCAGCAGGGCGTTGAAGGCCTGGTTCGACAGCATGTGGACTTCGTCGAGGACATAGACCTTGTACCGGGCCTCGACCGGCGCGTAGCGGACGCTTTCGATGATGTCGCGGATGCCGTCGATGCCGGTGTGGGACGCGGCGTCCATCTCGACCACATCCATATGCTGGCCGGCCATGATGGCGGCGTCGTGCCGGCCGTGGGCGGTCAGTTCCAGCGACGGGCGGTCGATGACGTCGGTCTGGTTGTTCAGGGCCCGGGCCAGCAGGCGGGCGGTGGTCGTCTTGCCGACGCCCCGCACGCCGGTCAGCATGAAGGCATGGGCGATGCGGCCGGTTGAAAAGGCGTTGGTCAGGGTGCGGACCATGGCCTCCTGGCCGATCAGGTCGCCGAAGGTGCGCGGGCGATATTTGCGGGCCAGGACGGTATAGGCCGCGCCGTCGTCGGCGTGGGCGACGATGCCGTCATCGGCGGGCGGGGCGGCGGCGGCCTTCTTCGCTTTCGGTGCGGGCTCTGGTGCGGGCTTGGGCGCAGGCGTTGGCGCGGGCGTCCCGGCGGCGGCCTCGGCCAGGGCGACTTCCTTCGCAGGCTCGGGCGCGACCGGCGGCGCGCCGAACATGTCGTCGGTATTGGGATCGCGCTCCTCGACCGCGGGCGCGTCCTCCTCCCATGGAGGCCCTTCGAGACTCGGGTCGATGTCGCTCATGCTTCTTCCTAGCGCGACAGGAGGCACCCGGGCACCCCCTGCCGCGCCCGGTCCCCGCTTTCGCGGGGATGAGCGGAGTGGATCAGTCGGTCAGGTCGCGAATCTGGCCGCCATCGGCCCTGATGCGCTGGATCACCTGTTTGTGCAGCCAGATGTTCATCGTCGCCGAATCGGACTTGTCGCCGGTGTAGCCCAGCTCGTCGGCCAGTTCCTTCCGCTCGGCCAGGGTGCTGTCCATGCCGGTCAGCTTCATCAGGTCGACGATGGAGGTGCGCCAGTTCAGCTTCTGATCGCGCTGCTGGTTCATGAGGTCGAGGATGCCGTCGACGTCGACCGGCTGGGCGGCGGCCTGGGCAGGCTGTGGCGCGGCGGGGGTCGGGGCGGCCGGGGTCGGGGCTGGCGCAGCCTCGCGTCGCTTGAAGATCTTGCCGAGGATGTTTCCGAGAATGCTCATGGCGTCCGCTCCTGATAGGATGAGCGGGGATAGCGGGCGGGAAGGTGGACGGTTCCGCGCCGGGCGGCGGCTCATTGCAGACCGCGGCGCGCCTGTTAGGGTTGCGGACGCCCTGCAGGCGGGAGGAGAGCAGCCCTATGCCCAGATCGATTATCGCCGGCGCGGCTTGCGCCCTGTGGCTTGCGGCCTCGCCTGCGGCGGCTGAGCCGTTTCAGAACTATATCGACCTGTGCCTCGAAACCCAGGCCGACCGGCAGGCCGCCGGGGCGAAAGCCAAGGCAGCCGGCTGGTTTCCCCTGCCCGCTGACACGGTGGATTTCGGCGAGGACACTTTCCGGGACCCGGCCATGTATCTGAGCGTCGACCCCGCCGATTTCAGCGACAAGGGGCCGCCAGCGGACCTCGACGTTCTGATGACCGGCTGGGGCAGCGGCGAAGAGGCCTTCGGTCTGTCGGACGTGCGGCTTGACGCCTGCGTGGTGATGTCCGGGTCCGCCGACGCCGACACGCTACGGTCTCGCCTGCAGGCATTGCTGGGTGTCGAGCCCTTCGAACTGGATGGCGAGGATGCGTGGGTGTTTTCGCGGGAAGGTTCCGGCTTCCGGTCAGAGGCGGCACTGATGGATCTGGACGATGCCGAAATGCCCCGGATCGCGCGTGAGAAGAAGGTCTTCATCGCCGCCGTGATTCCGGCAGACGGCATGACGGGGATCATGCTGGCGATCTTCCGTCCGGACTGACGGGCACCAAATCAGGGAAGGGTGGAGACCGGCACGACCCGAAGGGGAATTCGTTGTGGCTGCTGCCTTCCGGCCCTGACCAGATTGGCGAAACCTTCGCCCGCACCGATCTCCGAGGCCGATATGACGATTCCGGCTCGCCGATGCAAGCGGTGCCTTGCTAGACAACACCCATGCCTCTCCCCGCCGTGAACACCTTTGCCGGCAATCCGCTCGACCGGGCAGGCGACCTGCGCAACGATCCCGACTGGCTGGCCGAACAGGCCGCGAGTCCAGACGCGCTGGCGCTGGTGCTGTGGGAGGGGCGGCCGCTGCTGGAGGCTGGAGACGAGCCGCGGCTGGCGTGGCTCGCGATGCACCACGCGCGGGCGGTGGTCCCGGACCGGGAGCTGTTCCTCGGCCTGTGGAAGGGCGCGCCGGTGTTCGCGGTCGAGGTCGAGGGCTCGATCGATCCGACGGCGGGGTCGCTGGCGGGGCTGGGCACCTTCCATGAGATGCGCGAGGCGGCAGCGCTGCTGTCCGGGGCGGACGCGGCCATGGCCGGGGCGGCCAAGTCGCTGTTCGACTGGCGACGGCGGCATGGGTTCTGCGCCGCCTGCGGGACCCTTGGCGAGGATTCCTGCGGGGGCTGGAAGCGGGTCTGTCCAGCCTGCTCGACCGAGCATTTCCCGCGCGTCGACCCGGTGACCATCATGCTGGCCGTCTACAAGGGCGGAGATGAGCCGCGCTGCCTGCTGGGCCGGCAGGCCAGCTGGCCGGAGGGGCGGATGTCGGCGCTGGCGGGGTTCCTGGAGCCCGGCGAGACCATCGAAGAGGCCTGCGCGCGGGAGATCGAGGAGGAGGCGGGGCTGACGGTGACGGCGGTGCGCTATCACTCCAGCCAGCCGTGGCCGTTCCCGTCGCAGCTGATGATCGGCCTGATCGCCGAGGTCGATTCGGAAGACGCCGCGCCGGACCAGACGGAGCTGGAGGCGGTGGCCTGGCTGACGCGGGACGAGGCGCGGGCCTGTCTGGCGGGGACCCATCCGACGATCAAGGCACCGCCAAGGGTCGCCATTGCCCGGACGCTGCTGCAGGCGTGGGTGGATGAGGAAGGGACTGGGGATTAGGGATTAGGGAACAGAAAGCAGGCCGAGGAGATTTCCCGGGTGCTGAACGCGCTGCGAACTCGCCTCGTCCCTAATCCCTGGTCCCTTCCCGCGCCGCTTCAAGGTCCGCCGGGCTGTCCACCGAAAGGGGCGCTTTGTCGATGACGGCGGCCCAGATCTGCAGGCCCATCTCGAGGGCGCGCAGCTGCTCCAGCTTCTCGCGGCGCTCCAGCGGCGACGGCGGGGCGGCGCAGAACCGCTCGAGCGCGGCGCGGCGGTAGCCGTAGAGGCCGATGTGCCGCCAGACCGGGGCGTCGCCATAAAGGGTCGAGCGGGTGAAATAGAGGGCGCGGCCATGGCGCTGGCCTTCGGGCAAGGCGAGGACGGCCTTGACCACATCCGGGTTTGAACGGTCGGAGGCGTCGGCCTCGCGCGCCACCAGGGTGGCGATGTCGCACCGGGGCTCCCCGTGCAGCAGGGCGGCGCAGGCGGTGGCTAGGCCGGGGTCGGCGAACGGCATGTCGCCCTGCAGATTGATCACCGCGTCGTGGCGGCCGTCGGGGTCGATGGCGTCCAGCGCGGCGCGGATGCGGTCAGAGCCGGAGGGCAGGGCCGGGTCGGTCAGGACGGCGACGCCACCGATCGCCTCAATGGCGTCCACGATCTCCTGGTCGCCCGCAGCCACGGCCACGGGAAGGCCCGACAGGGCGGCCTGCTCATAGGCCCGCACGATCATGGGCTTGCCGCCGATATCGGCCAGCGGCTTGTTCGGAAGCCGGGTGGCGGCCATTCGCGCCGGGATCATAACGAGGGGGTTCATCGTTGCATCCATGCCTGCGACGCCGGGACGCCGATCACGGCCATCCGGACCGGTTGCGAAGGTGGCGCTAGCGTGTAAGAGACGCCCACGCAAGAATCCGCCTGACCGCTATCGCGGCCGGGCCTCAAGAACGGGATGCGACGACGCGCATGAGCGGCGATCTGAACGGGAACAAGATTTTGGGCGCCGTCCTCGCGACCGCCTTTGTCATCATCGGCGTGCAACAGGTCACAGGCGTGATCTACCACACCGAAGCCCCTGAAAAGATGGGCTACTTTGTGGACGCGCCGGAAGAAGCCGTCGGCGGACCCGCCGAGGTGGTGCTGCCGCCCGACTGGGGCACGATCCTGCCGACCGCCGACCTGGTCGCCGGTGAAGCCGCCTTCGCGCGTTGCGCGGCCTGCCACACGGTCACCGCCGGGGGTGCCAACGGCACGGGCCCGAATCTGTATGGCGTGATCGGCGGTCCGGTCATGCACGCGGCGGGCTTCGCCTATTCCGACGCTATTGCCGCCCACAAGGCTGAGGCACCGATCTGGGGTCTGGACGAGATGGATCAGTTCCTGACCGCGCCGGGCCGCTATGTCCCGGGCACCAAGATGACCTTTGCCGGCATCCGCGACACCCAGACGCGCGTCAATCTGATTGCCTGGTTGCGGACGCAAGGCTCGGGCGGGATGGCTGTTCCGGCGCCGGACCCTGCCCGCCAGCCCGGCGCGGCCCCGGCTGAAGACGGGACGCCGGAAGGCGCCGCTGTCGAGGCTGGCACGCCGACGAGCGGAATGGGACCGCAGGTCCCCGTCACCGGCGCGGCCGGCCAGCCGACTATCCAGCAGACGATGCCGGGGCAGCCGGGTTAGAATACAACCGACACGGCCACACCGCCCCCTGATGCTTCAGCGGTCTGATCAGGAAACGGGCGTCCGCCAGTGCGGGCGCCCGTCTTCTATTGATGGATGGTCCCGCCGTGCCGGGTTCCGGGCTCTGGAGATCAGAAATCCCGGCCCGAACCGGTTTCGACGCCGCGGACAGGGACAGGAACCTATTGCGGCGCAGCAGGCAATTCATTTCGTGTGCGTGCAATATCATGCTGTGGCGCTGTGCGGATTCCAGTGTGTGGCTCCGCCAGCGCACGATCATGCCGCCATCCTTCGCATCGCGAAAAGTGCGGCCCATGGTCGCTGAAGGGTTGTGATTTCCCGTCTTGCCAGCGGAAGGTCTGTGGTTACCACTAGCGCCAGCGCTTTCGCGCGCATCAGGTCTTTCAGGGGTTCATCCATGCGCACCACCCGTCTCACCCTGCTGGGAGGAGTGGCGGCCGCCGTTCTCCTGGCCACCGCCGCCCCGACCACGGCTCTGGCCCAGATTGCCGACGTCGCCGTGAGCCCGGCCGTTGCCGCACAGTCGCGCGAACAGCTGGCACCGCTGCCGGACGTCGACATCGCCTTTACGAAGTTCACGCTGAGCAACGGCCTGACCCTGATCGTCCATGAGGACCACAAGGCCCCGATCGTGGCGGTCAACATCTGGTACCACGTCGGCTCCAAGAACGAGCCGGCGGGTCGCTCCGGCTTTGCCCACCTGTTCGAGCACCTGATGTTCAACGGGTCCGAGAACTACAACACCGACTTCTTCAAAGGCACGGAGCTGCTGGGCGCCACCGATCAGAACGGCACCACCAACACCGACCGCACCAACTATTTCCAGAACGTCCCGACCTCGGCGCTCGACTCCATGCTGTGGCTGGAAAGCGACCGCATGGGCCATCTGTTGGGGGCCATCGACCAGGCGCGGCTGGATGAGCAGCGGGGCGTGGTGCAGAACGAGAAGCGCCAAGGCGAGAACCAGCCGTATGGCCGCGTCTTCAACGTCATCACGGCTGCGACCTGGCCCGATGAGCACCCCTACGGCCATACCGTCATCGGCTCGATGGATGATCTGAACGCGGCCGATCTGCCGACCGTGCAGCAATGGTTCCGTGACTACTACGGCGCGGCCAACGCCGTGATCGTGCTGGCCGGCGACATCACCCCGGAAGAGGCGCGCGAAAAGGTCGAGCGCTACTTTGGCGACATCCCTTCCGGCCCGCCGGTCACCCAGCCGCGCCGCATGATCGTGCCGATGGTCGGTGCCCAGCGCGAGGTCATGTACGACCGCGTCGGCCAGCCGCGTCTCTACAAGGTGTGGAATTCGACGCCGACCGGCGAGGCGGACACCGACTATCTGGGGATGCTGGCCGACGTGCTGACCTCGGGTCGCTCGTCGCGCCTCTACAAGCGTCTGGTCATCGATGACCAGCTGGCCACCTCGGTGCAGGCCAGCTCGGGCGGCCGCGAAATCGCCGGCCAGTTCATCGTCGTCGCCACCGCCAAGGCGGGCGGAGACCTGGCGCGGATCGAGGCCATCATCGACGAGGAGATGGCGCGGCTGATGCGGGACGGCCCGACGGCGATCGAACTGGAGCGGGTGCGCACCCAGACGGCAGCGGGGTACATCCGCGGTCTGGAGCGGATTGGCGGCTTCGGCGGCAAGTCCGACCGTCTGGCCGCGTCAGAAGTCTTCTTCGGCGATCCTGGTGCCTGGCGGGACAGCTATCAACGGGTGGTCGGCGCGACGCCGCGCAACCTGACTGACGCCGGCCGCCGCTGGCTGAGCGACGGCAGCTATGCGCTCGAGGTTCTGCCCTTCCCGGACTATACGACGGTCCAGACGGGCGTTGACCGTTCGGCGGGCATTCCGGCGGCCGGCGAGTCGCCCAAGGCCGTGTTCCCGACCATCGAGCGGGCCCAGCTGTCGAACGGGCTGAAGGTGATGTTCGTGCAGCGCGAAAGCGTCCCGACCGTCAGCATGAACCTGATCCTCGACGCTGGAGCCGTGGTCGACCCGGACGACAAGATCGGCCTGGCCCAGCTGACGCCGCAGGTCATGACCAACGGCACGGACGACCTGACGGCGCTGGAAATCAGCGACCGGCTGCAGTTGCTCGGCGCCACGCTCGGTGCAGGCTCGGGCTCGAACGCGACCAGTGTGTCGATGACCGCCCTGTCGGCCCGGCTCGATCCGTCCCTGGACCTGTATGCCGACGTGATCCTGAACCCGGCCTTCCGCGCCGACGATTTCCAGCGGGCGCGCACGCTTCAGGTCGCGGGTATCCAGCAGTCGAGCCGCAACCCGGGTGCCATTGCGTCGCGGATCCTGAGCCGCGATCTGCACGGCCCGACCAGCCCGTATGGCCGTCCGTCATCCGGCACCGAGGCCACAGTCGGATCGCTGACCCCCGCTGACGCCGAGGCCTGGCACAACACCTGGTTCCGTCCCGACAACGCCACCCTCGTGGTCGTCGGGGACACCACACTGGCCGCGCTGACGCCCAGGCTTGAGCGGGCCTTCTCAGGCTGGCGCGCGCCGGCGACGGCCATTCCGGCCCGGCCGGGTCCGGCTGACGCTCCCGAGCCGGCGGCGCGTCCGCGCATCCTGATCGTGGACCGTGCGGGTCCGCAGTCGACCATCCTGGGCGGTCGCGTCGCTCCGGCCTTCGATCCGGCCACGGAAGCGTCGATCGACACGATGAACACCGCCCTCGGCGGCGCCTTCACCAGCCGGATCAACATGAACCTGCGCGAGGACAAGGGCTGGTCCTACGGCGCGGGCGGCGGAGTCCCCTACGCCCGGGGTGAGCGCATCTACTCCGTCAGCGCCGGCGTTCAGTCGGACAAGACGGCGGAAAGCCTCGCCGAACTGCGGCGTGAACTGACCGAGGTGGTTGGCGCGCGTCCGTTGACCGACGCGGAGATCCGGGCGGCCAGCGCCAATATGGTGCTGGGCCAGGCCGGCAACTGGGAGACCAACGCCTCCATCGCCAGCGAGCTGCAGAACATGGTCGTCTGGGGCGTGCCTGAAAACTACTACGACACCTACGCCCGGACGGTGTCCGCCATGGACGCCCAGGCTGCGATGCGGGCGGCCCAGACGGTGGTCGGGGCCGGGCCGACGACCTGGGTCATCGTCGGCGACCGCGCCTCGATCGAGCCGAAGATCCGCGCGCTCGGCTATGGCGACGTCCAGGTGGTCGATGCGAACGGCCAGCCGGTCCCGTAAGGGCGGGCTGTCGCTTCAGACGCAAGGGGGGCGGGATCGGAAACGGTCCCGCCTCTCTCCGTTTCAGACGGCGTAGAAGTCCCGGTACCAGTCGACGAACCGCTTGACCCCGACCTCGATCGGCGTCGAGGGGGCGTAGCCGAGGGCAGCGCGGGTCTCGGTCACATCGGCCTCGGTGCGGGCGACGTCGCCGTCCTGAACCGGCATCAGGTTGAGCTCGGCCTTCATGCCCAGGGCCTCTTCCAGCACCTGGATGTAGCGCATCAGTTGCTCTCGGCGGCCGGCACCGAGGTTAAGGATGCGCCACGGCGCGACGCCGCTGGTCGAGGGGTTCGGGGCCTCGGCCTTCCAGTCCGGATCGACGGCGGCGGGCCGGTCGAGGGCCCCGACGACCCCGTCAACGATGTCGTCGATATAGGTGAAGTCGCGCTCCATCTCGCCGTGGCCGTAGACGTCGATGGGGCGGCCTTCGAGAATGGCCTTGGTGAATTTGAACAGCGCCATGTCCGGCCGGCCCCACGGTCCGTAGACGGTGAAGAAGCGCAGGCCCGTCGAGGGGAAGCCGAACAGGTGGGAATAGGAGTGCGCCATCGCCTCATTGGCGATCTTGGTGGCGGCATAGACTGTCATCGGATGGGCCACGCCCTGCCGCACCGAGAAGGGCAGGGTGCCGTTGGCCCCGAAGGCGGAACTGGTCGAGGCGAAGACCAGATGCTCGGCCCTCACCGCCCGGGCACCTTCGAGAACGGTCAGGAAGCCGACGACGTTGGAGTCGATGTAGCTCTCCGGGTGTTCAAGGCTGTAGCGGACGCCCGCCTGGGCTCCGAGGTGGACGATGCGGCGCGGCGAATGTTCGGCGAACAGGGCCGTCATGGCGGGGCGGTCGGCCAGGTCCAGCGTGTGATGGACATAGTTCGGGCTGGCCTGCAGCCTCTCCAGCCGGGCGTGTTTCAGCGCCGGGTCGTAGTAGCTGTTCAGATTGTCGACGCCGATCACGGTCTCGCCGCGCGCCAGCAGACGCTGCGCGGTGTGGAAGCCGATGAAGCCGGCCGAACCGGTGACGAGGACAGGGCCCTTGCTCATCCGTCCTCGTTACCGCTGGCAGCGCCGAACCGCCAGCGTCAGTGCGCGTCACGCGCCTCGACCGGGGCGTAGCGGTCCCGGACGGCCTCGGGCGAAGCCGCTTGATCTATTCGGCGTCGGTTCTCAGTGCCGGTCTGCGTTTCGCGGATGATCGGGCGCCGCCGGACGGCTGCGCCGGCTGAAGTCATCCGGCCTCAGCCAGCACCAGCCCTGCCATGGGCGGAAGGACGCCGTCGTGGCCGGGCGGAAGGTTCACCGCGTCGATCACCCGCCAGCCTGAAGGCGCGGTCCATGCGGCGGGCCGGTTATCGAGATTGAACACGCACATCAGGCGCTCGCCCGGCGTGACCCGCTCGAAGGACAGCAGTCCCGCGCCGCCGTCGATCAGCCGCATGTCGCCACGTGCGAGGGCCGGATGGGCCTTGCGCAGGGCGACCAGCCGCCGGGTGAGGTTCAGCATGGAGGCGGGGTCCGCCTCCTGCCGGTCCACCGCCAGATCGACGTGGCGGGGGTCGACGGGCAGCCAGGGCTCGGCGGTCGAGAAGCCGGCGTTCGAACGGTCTGCCGACCAAGGCATGGGCGTCCGGGCGCCGTCGCGGCCCAGCGTCTGGGGCCAGTTGGCGATGGCCTCGGGATCGACCAGCCGGTTGAACGGCACGTCCGCCTGCGGCAGGGCCAGCTCCTCGCCCTGGTAGATGAAGACATTGCCGCGCAGGCACATCAACAGAAGCATGGCCATGCCGGCGAAGGCCGTCAGGTCGCGGTCCCCGGCCCAGCGCGAAATGGCCCGCGGCGCGTCGTGGTTGGAGAAGGCCCAGGACGGCCAGCCCTGCCCGTCCCGGCCGTGCCATGCCTCGGCGGCATCCCTGACCAGCTGGGCGGTCAGGATCGGCGCGTAGAGGTAGAGGAAGCCGTAGGCGCTGTTCAGATGGTCGTCGCCTGCGGTGAAGGCCTGCATCTCGCCTTCGGGATGGTCGCCCGCGACTTCGGCTACGGTGAAGCGACCGCCGTAGCTGTCGGTGAGGGCGCGGACGCGCTTCAGGAAGTCGGCGATCTGCGGCTGGGACTGGTTATGGACCTTGTCCTGAAAGTCGAACGGGCGGGTCCGCCTGCCGCCGGGCGGCAGGGGCGGATTGTCCCGCAGCAGGGGGTCGTGCATCGAGAAATTGATGGCGTCGAAGCGGAAGCCGTCGACGCCCCGGTCCAGCCAGAACCGGGTGGCGTCCAGCAGGGCGTCCTGCACCGCCGGCAGGTGCAGGTTCAGCTGCGGCTGCTCGGGCAGGAAATTGTGCATGTAATACTGGCCGCGCCGGGCGTCCCAGGTCCAGGCCGGGCCGCCGAAGACCGACTGCCAGTTGGATGGCGGGGTGCCGTCTTCCTTCGCATCGGCCCAGACGAACCAGTCGGCCTTCGGATTGGCGCGCGACTGGCGGCTCTCGCGGAACCAGGCGTGCTGGTCCGAGGAGTGGGCGAAGACCAGGTCGGTGATGACGCGAAGGCCCAGCCTGTGGGCCTTGGCGACCAGGGCGTCGAAATCCGCCAGCGTGCCGAAGATCGGATCGACGTCGCAGTAGTCGGCGACGTCATAGCCGAAATCCTTCATCGGTGAGGTGAAGAAGGGCGACAGCCAGACGGCGTCGACGCCGAGCGAGGCGATGTGATCCAGGTGATCGGTGACGCCCTTCAGATCGCCGACGCCGTCGCCGTTCGAGTCGGCGAAACTGCGCGGATAGACCTGATAGACGACAGCGCCGCGCCACCAGTCAGCGGCGTCGGCCATGGGGTGTGCGGACTCAAGAATCTTTACGGTCAAGCTCAGCCTTTGGATACGCAGTCTAGATTGCGCCGGGCGCGGCTGCGCGGGCGGATACTGGCCGATCAGGGCGCGCCAGTCGGAGGACCCGCTCCCGGCCGGGATGTTGACGTCACGCGCTTCGGTGGGAGTGTTGAACACCATCAGCGTCCCGCCGTCATCATCCGGGCGTGAAAGTGCGAGAATGCCCGGCGTCCGGTCGGCGACCCTTGCGCGCTTCCCTGGCTTCGTCATCATCGGGCGCAGCGGCAGGGAGATTGAAACTATGCGTGCATGGGTCATTGGGGTGCTTCTGGCGCTGGTCGCCGGCCACGCCTGGGCCGAGGTGACGGTGACCTTTTACGCCCACCCCGGCGCCCGCGTGCGCGATGGCTATCTGTTGTTCCCCCACGCCTATGTGCATGCGGAGGGCAGGCTGGACGCCACGGATGAGGCGGTGGACTGGTCAGCCGGTTTCACGGCCAGAAGCCCGGGCCCCCAACTGCTGTTCGTGCGGGGCGGCGGCATCGTGGCCAGCCCGGACGCCCGCTATGTCGCCGAGGGGCAGCCGTTTCTGCAGGTCACGCTGGACGACGCGGAATGGCATGTGCTGCGAACGCGGGCCGAGTGGTGGAACAGCCCGGAGGGCTCGGTCTACGATCTGCGGCGGCGCAACTGTATCACCTTCATCGCTGATCTGGCCCGCGTGGCGGGCCTGCGCACGGCGCCCGAGCCGTCGATGAAACCGGGCAGTTTTCTCGAAGCGACGGCGGCGCTGAATCCGGACGCGGTCTGGCGGGAGCCGTCGGCCGATCCGGCCGCGACGCCGGTCGATAGGATCGAGCCGTCCGCTGGACGTTGAAGTCGCGGATGAGGGGGACGTTCACTTCGTCGACGCTGACGATGCCCCTCGACCCTGCCGTTCAGTGCCCGACGATCAGGGTGCTGCGGATCGGCTTGAAAATGTCAGGCCAGTTCCCGGTCGGTCGGACGACCCGCCTTCTCGAGGATGGCCGCGCACAGGGCGAACAAACAGGCGAGGGTCGCCGTTCTCAGCGGATAGTCGACCGCGGAATGGGCCAGCATGACCAGCAGGGCGATGCTTGCGGCCCTCTGCAGGTCGCGTTCCCGGGACGGCGAGGCGCGCCATGCCGCCCAGAAGCGCCGCCCGAACCAGACGAAGAAGGCGATGATCAGGATCGCGCCCGGCCAACCCGCCTCGAGCCAGGTTTCGAGATATTCGTTATGGGCGTGGTTGAAGAAGGTCGGGTCCAACTGCTCCAGCGGCTCGACCGAACGGAACACGGCGTCGAAACTGCCGACGCCTGAGCCGAGCGGCAGCCAGGTCTGGGCCGCCTCGGAGACGATGGGCCAGCCCTCGAACCGGCCCTCGGGCGCAGACTGAACGTCGAAGCGGGCCAGGATGGGGGGCAGGGCGAACAGGGCCACAGCCCCGACCGCGGCCGCGATGGCCCCGGCCAGACCCAGTAGCGCCGGTCCGGGTCGTCCACGACCGGCCGCGATCCATGCCGCCAGCAGGCTGGCGACCGCAACAGGGACGAACAGGATGACGCCGGCGCGGGACCGGATGGCTGCCAGGCCGATGACGACCAGGCCCATGAACAGGGCTCCGAACCACAGGGCCAGGCGGCGGTCATCCGCTTTGCGGCGCAAGGTGGCGGCACCGAAGACGGCGGCGAAGGGCAGACAGGCCAGCAAGAGCGTCGCCAGATGGTTGCGGTTGGCGAAGAAGCCGGTGACGGACCCCACCCCGGTGGTCTCCCACGGGTAGAGCCGCTCGCCCCCGCTCGCCAGCTGGGCGGCACCCAGCAGCACGCCGGCCACGGCGGCGATGAGATAGACGCCGATCAGCCGCGCGGTCAGCGTGTGCGACGCCGAAAGGACGGTCAGGAGCACCGCGGCGGGAGGAATCAGCGCCAGGAACGAGCCCCAGGTCAGGTCGGGGGTCACGGTGAGCGGAGCCCAACCGGGCTCGACGCCGGCCAGATCCAGCGCCAGGACCATCTCGTCCCGTCCTGGCAGCCCGGTCCACACCGCCGGGGGCAAGGGTATGATCTGGATCAGGGGAATGGCCGCCAGGGCCGCCAGCAGGCCGAGCGCGAACCGATGCTCGCGCCACAGGCCGGAACGGATCAGCCGGCTCGCGCCGATGACCAGCAGCGGCAGTGCGGCCAGTTCGACAACGGCCAAACGCAGGGCGTGCTCACGACTGGCACCGCCCAGAACGACAGAAAGGGCCAGCAGGATGATCGCCGCGATCGCGGCACCATCCCACTGGCCCTTCGAAACCTTGCTTGGCACGCGTTACGTCAGCACAGAGGCGGGCGCTGCGCGGGCCAGGTCGGCTCAGTCGCTTTCCGAGTCGTCTTCGCTGGCGACGATGATCGTGCCGATGAGCACCGCGGTGCCGATCAGCAGGACCGGAAGCGGAATGCCGGCGAACTCCGACGAGGCGTCAGCGCGAGCGCCCACGCGATCGCCGACGCGAGCGACGGCAGAATTGTTGGCGGCGGCGGCTTGGCCGGCGACGAGCAGCAGGCCCGCCGTTACAGCGGCGATGGTCTTACGCATGCTTTAAATCCCCTTTGAACAGGTCTTTGGAACGGGGCTTGCCCGCGGCTTATCGATAATGGGTATAGGCGGCGAAGGTTTCAAAAGCAATACGATTCAATGAAACCGTGATGTCCGTGCCGCACAACCGCGATCAGTCCGCCGCCTGACGAACCGGCGCTATCGTGACCCGATCGATCCAGGCGATGGTCTGCGCTCTGCGATCGCCGCCCCGGCTTTCTATTCGGAGCCACTGCCCGGAACAGGCGGATGACACCGTGAATTCGGCTGATACCGGTGTCCAGACCGAAGCGTTTCGGGGTGCGGCCGGCGTCTCCAGCACCTTGAGGTCGCCCGGCGCGCAGGTGACGGTCCAGGTCATATGTTCACCGGGCTCGCCCGCCTCGGCCCGGGCCTCCGCCGTCAGCCGGTAGCGCCCCGGGGCCAGGAACATCAGCTGTTCCGCGAACCGGACCGCCGAATAGCTGTCGTATTCAATCCTGAGCGCCGCGTCGGTGGGCCGGGCGTCGTCGGGCACGATCTCGACCACGGCGCCCGCTTCCTGCGCCAGCCTCCACTGGAAAGGCTGGGGCGCATCGGCGTCGTCAAACCCGCCGTTCGACACGGCGGCGGCCGGCGGGCGGTTCAGGCTGCCCCGGACGGTCTTGATGGCCTGAACCTGACCCTTGTCCAGCAGTTGGTAATAGAGCTGGGCCAGCTCGGAATTGGTCAGGGGTGCCTTGCCGCGCTGGAGCAGGACCGCGAGGTTTGCCGCGACCTGCAGGCCCTCGGTGCTGCCGTACAGGCTGTCGAGGTAGGACTGCCGCCAGGGTGGGCGAGCGTCCACCAGCCGGGCGACTTCCGGCATGGCGCGGGCGGTGTCGGCGGCGGCGGCGGCGGTGAACAGGCGGAACACCTGCGGCCGTATGTCCTCACGGCGGCGCGCCAGGGTATCCGCATGGGCAAAGGAAGAGGCGTAGTCCCCGCGGCGGAGGCGATACTCGACCAGCCATGCGTGGGACGGACCGTCGCGCAGGCTCCAGTTTCCGGCCAAGGTCAGGATGTCGTCGGCCGCCGCCTCGCGGCCGGCACGGGCCTCGGTCAGCCCCACGATCCGCAGGGCGCGGACGCCGAACGGGGCCCTGGCGAGGCTGTCACGGCCGAGCGAGGCGGCGTTCTCGTGCCGTCCAGCCGTAAGCTCGGCCTCGGCCGCCCGGCGCAGGACCATGGGAGATCCCGGAGCCACCCGAACCGCAATCTCCGGCGGCGCGCGCTCGATCACGGGCTGGAGCAACATCTGCCAGCCCAGCCAGACGGCACCGACGGTCAGGGCATAGGGGGCGTAGGCGGTCAGTCCGCCGCGGCCGAAGCCCCGTGCGCCGGAAGCGGCGGAGGCGTCGGCCTGATCCTTCAAGCCTTGTCGCCCTTGTTCTCGCCTTCCGCGCCGTAGTTGTAGTCATAGGCGTAGTCATAGCCGCCGTACGACGTGGTTTTGGCGTTGAACTTGGTCAGAACCGCGCCCAGCAGACGGGCCCGGCCCACCTTGAGGCGGCGCAGGGCCCCCCGGGCCTGACCCCGGCGGGTGCCGCGCGATTCCAGCACGAACAGGACACCGCCCACGCTCGCGGCGAGCAGCGGCGAGTCCGCGAAGCCCAGCACCGGCGGACCGTCGACGATGACGTGATCGAAGCTGTTGCTGGCTTCGGCCAGGAACTGGCGCAGACGGTCGCTGCCCCACAGCTCGGCCGGGTTGGGCGGCAGCGGACCGCAGGGGATGAAGAACAGATTGTCCTGGCGGGTGCGCTGAACGACGCTTTGCAGGTCCGAGGAGCCTGACAGCAGATTGCTCATGCCGCGCTCGTTCTCGACCCCGACCACGCGGTGCATGGACGGGTTCCGCAGGTCGCCGTCGATCAGCAGCACGCGCTTGCCGACACGAGCCAGGTTGAGGGCCACGGCGTAGGCGGTCGTCGACTTGCCCTCGGCGGGACGCGCGCTGGAGACCAGCAGGCTGGTCGGGGCACCGTCAGGCGTGGAGAACTGCAGCGCCGTTCGTAGCGAATAATAGGCTTCGGAGAATCCGGACCGGATATCGGCCAGGGCAGCAGCGGTGGTCTGGCCCTTGTCGAGCAGCGGAACAACGCCCAGCACAGGCACGCCCAGCTTCTTCTCGACATCATCCGGCGTGGCCACGGTCTCGTCCAGCGCCTCCAGCACCAGGGCGGCGACGACGCCGAGACCCAGACCGAAGAGGGCGGCGAGCGCCAGGTTGATCAACATGTTGGGCTTGGACGGCGCCGGGGGCGGGCGGGCGCTGTCGACGATGGAGATGTTGTTGGCCGTCACGTCGCCGGTGACCGCGATCTCCTTGTAGCGCTGCAACAGGCTCTCATAGAGGGTCCTGGTGGTGTCCAGTTCGCGCTGCAGGATGTTGTACTGGATGGATCGGTCGCGCAGGTCCAGCACATCGCCCTTCAGGCCGTTGACCTGGCCCTGGAGCGAACGCTCCTGGTTGGCGGCGATGACGTACTGGTTCTGGATCGAGCTGCGGATGTTGGACGCCAGGGCCTGCACCTGGCCATCCACCTCTGTGATCTGGGCGCGCAGACGAACCATCTCAGGATAGTCTTCCTGGTAGACGCTGAGCTTTTGCTGGTACTCGGAGTCCAGTTGGGCGCGCTGCTCGCTGAGGCGCTGGATCGACGGGTTCTGCAACACTTCCGGCAGGGTCATCAGTTCGGTCGTGCGTGCCGAGCGCCACTTCTCCTCGGCCGCGACGCGGCCGGCCCGAGCAGTGGCCAGCGCGTTGTTCAGGGCCACGAGATTGTTCGAGGCGAGCGATTCCGTGGCACCGCTGCCGCTGTCACCCTCGTCGGATCCCCCGACGTTGATGATCTGCTGGTTCGCGGCATAGGCGACCAGCTGGCGTTCGGCATCCTCGAGCCGGCCCTTGGTCTGGGCAATACGCTCCTCGAGGAACTCACGGGCGTAGGCCGAGCTCTCGTATTTTCGGTCGAGGTTCGACTGGATGAAGTTCTCGGAGACGCCGTTGGCGATCCGGGCCGCGACGACCGGATCCGGATTGTCGAAGCTGATTGCGACCAGGCGAGAGCCGCGGATGGGCGTGACGCCCAGTCCGCTCTGGACGACGTCGAGGGCGACGGCGCGGCGGCGCTCGGCCTGAGCGGCCGCGGATCCGGTGCGGGCCGGCGGCTCGACGCCGATCGCAGTCAGAGCCTGATCCGAACTGGCGAGGCCGAGGCTTTCAACGACGCGTTCTGCCAGCGAGCGGCTGCGCAGCAGGCCGTACTGGGTCTGGAAGAACTCCTCGCCCATGGCCATGTTTTCGCGCGGCGTGACGTCTTCAGACGTGACCACGCGGGCCGCCTCACGGTCGATCTGCAGCGTGGCGGTCGCGGTGTAGATGGGCGTCATCAGCAGGGTCAGCGCAGCACCGACGGCCAAGGCGCCGAGGAAGCAACCGAGGATCAGGATGCGATGCTTGAGGGCCAGTCGCCAATAGACGGCAAGGTCGAAGGCGGGCTGTTCCTGCGTCTCGTCGCCCCACATGGCGGCCTGGCCGTCGTCAAAGACCGCATCACCGGAACCGCCGGCGGCGCGGCCGTGGCGCAAGTTACGATCGTCGGCGGAGGAGGGGTCGCCCAGCATCATTCAGTCGCTCACACGTTTGCGGCCTGGGCCGCCGGTCACGGTCGTTGGAGGCTGATATCGCAAAGCCTCGTCGCGCGCACACGAATTCCACCGGAGGCGGCGGTCCGCAATCGCACGCGGCCTTGTCGGCGGGGGGTGCCGGCAGGTCAAGCCGCGCGTCAATCGGGGGTCGGATGCGGCGCTGCGCCGTCGTTCGCGGGGCGTCGGGCCGGGCGCTCGGCCGCGACCCGGCTTCGATCCCAGACGACTTCGCTGTAGAGACCCGCGGCGCGCGCAGTGTAGAGCGACGGCTCAAGGTCCGCGCGGACGTCGCGGCGGGTTCGGTCCAGTCCATCCGTTGTGCGTGTCGGCATCGCCCCAGCCCTCCATAGAGACGTTAACCCAGTTCCATGACACGTGCGAATCACAGCGCCCGCCCCGGACCGAATTCCCCAAACGGCGCGACCCCCAGGCTGTTCCGTACGGCTACGCTGATCTGGCTGGTGGTCATGGCCTGGCTGGCATTTCGGCCCGTGATCGGCATTGAGACGGGCCTGCCGTGGGACAAGGCCAATCATGCGGCAGCCTTCGTCGTTCTGACCGCGCTGACCGGCCGGGGCTGGCCGGCCCTGTCCCGCGCCTGGCTGGCCGCGATCATGCTGGCGGCGGGAGTGGGAATCGAACTGGTGCAAGGCCTGCCCGGGATCGGGCGGGATGCGGATGTCTGGGATGTGGTCGCGGACGGGGTCGGGATCGTGGTGGGCCTTGCCCTGCTGGGCTGGATGGCGCGACGTCGGTTCCGTTTCAGGGAATAAGGGCGCGGCCCGCTGATTTACGCTCGGCGATGTCCGCCAGCACGGGCTGCAGGGCCCCGCGCCGTCCCGAGGCCGATTGATAGACGCCCCCGGTGTTGACCTGCATTTCGCCGGCACCCGGGTCCGCGGCCTCATAGCGGGTGAGGAATTCGACGGCCCGATAGGGATCGAAGCCGGCCCGCGCGACCAGATACAGGCCCATCCGGTCGGCGTCGGCTTCGGCGGACAGGGACAGACCACGCCGCAGCGAGATCGCCCAGTTCGATCTACCTCTGAGACCAACGACATCTGGCTGGGTGCGGTGTTCGAGCACCGCGTGCGCAAGTTCGTGGGCCAGGACGAAGGCCAGTTCGTCCTCGTTCTCGGCAAGGTTGGCCATGCCGTCCGAGATGAAGACGTGGCGGCCGTCGGTGCGGCTGCGGAACGTGCCCGTGACCTCGATCTGGGCCGGATAGGCGCAGGCCAGAACCGGCCGGAGCGGCACGTCGCGCTCTGCGCCTGCCTTGCGGATCAGAAGGGTGACGGCGCCGTGGGAGAGCGCCGCGTCGAGAATGGCGCTGTTCGCCTGCAGCCCGTCGTAGGACTCCGGCCCGGTGTCGGCGGTGTCGGCCAGCGGCTGACCATTGACCGCGACGATCAGATCACCGGCGCCGAGGCCGGCCCGTGCGGCGGGGCTGTTGTCCGGAGCCGCCAGAATACCGGGCAGATCGCCGTCCAGCCCGTATTGCTGCTCGGCCAGAGGTCTGAGCTCGGCACCATACTGTCGGGCGGACTGCAGCGTCCAGCCCGCGCGCTGGCGATTGACGGGGCACAGGTCGGCGTTGGCGAGGGCCAGCGTCCAGGCGACATCCGCAACCCGCACGTCGAGCCGGGTCAGACGCTCCAGCCGGAGCTCCGGTCCGGCCTGCAGAGCCGCGCCGCTGGCGTCGAGCGAGGGGTGGCCGCAGCCGTTGACGGCCAGCGCCAGCAGCAGCGACCCGGTCGCGATCAGGCGTGCGGGCACCCGCACGGGATCAGAACGGACGGAAGATCGACAGGGCGGGCAGGGCATTGACGAGTTCGCGCATGGTGGCGCTCATCCGCGAGGTGTCGACCACGATGATGTCGTCGCCCAGCACCCTCGGGTCCTCGGCGCGGCCCTGGCGGATGGCGGCGAGGTCGAACAGGGCCACCGAACGCTGGCCATCGATGGTGCGGAAGACGGCGACCTTGGTCAGGTCAGCGACGCGGCTGGGCCCTTCGGCCATGGCTACGGCCTGCAGCAGCGAGGTGGTGCCGCGCATGGTGTAGACGCCGGGCTTGGTCACGGCACCGTCGACAGTGATCTTCTGGCTGGCGGCCTCGGTCACCGTGACGGTGACTTGCGGGTCCCTCAGGTACTGGGTGCTGAGGCGTTCGGCGACGGCGGTGGACAGTTCGCCGGAGGTCCGGCCGGCGGCGCGGACGGCCCCGATCAGCGGCATCTGGATGTTGCCCGAGGTGTCGACCGTCAGGCTGTCGAACGACAGGTCCGGCACCTGGAAGACCCGCAGGCTCAGCTTGTCACCGACGCCGATCTGATACTCGGTCCGGGGTGCCGCCGAGACCTGGGCGGCGGTCTGCAGGTCAACCGGCTCGGCCGCCGTCATCTGGCTGACGTCCATCTTCGGTCCACCGCAAGCGGCGAGCAGGGTGGCCGAGGCGATCAGGATCAATGAAAGGGCGCGCATCATGGGCGACAGTACCTTGAAACTCATGCGGCCTTGAACAGCCGTTTGAAGAAGCCGGGCCGTGAAGCCTGGCGCGGGGCACCGACCGCGGCGGGAGCCGAGGCAGGCGTAGCATTTTCCAGCACGGCGAGGGGTCGGGTCAACACCATGTCTTTCGCGGCCTGTTCGCCGAGTCGGGCGGCGACCGCTTCCACCGCCTCCGAAAGCACCGGGGACCGGTTGCGAAGATTATGGGCGTCGGTGGCCAGAATATGGACGATCCCCTCGTCCAGCATGCGTTCGGCCCAGTATTGGGTGCGTTTGCCGAAGCGGCCGGTGACCGAGCCCGCCGTGATCTGCATCCAGGCCCCGGCTTCGGCCATCTGGACCATCAGCTCGTACTGATCCTCGATCCAGCGCAGGCGCTCGGGATGGGTGATCAGGGGATGGAAGCCCGCCGCCATGCAGTCGAAGACGGCGTCGGCCATGCGGGGTGGGGCGGTGTTGTGGGGCGGCTCGAACAGGAAATAGCGGGTGTCGGCCAGCGTCAGCTTCGAGCCGTCGCGCAGGTCGGAAGCCAGACCCGGCACCAGATGAACGTCCGCTCCGGTGACGAGACGCAAGGGAATGTCCGCCTTGTCGAGTTCGGCCTGCAGGGCGACCACGGCGGCACGGACGCCCTCGGACGTGTTTTCATAATAGCCGGGCATCATGTGCGGCGTGCAGGCGGTGACGGTGATGCCGTCGGCGACGGCGATCCGCGCCATCTGAAGCGAGGTGTCGAGGTCCGGAGCCCCATCGTCTATGCCGGGCAAGATATGGCAGTGCAGATCGATCACATCAGTCTCGCATCCGGTGGCCGTCTCTAGAGGACGCCGCCGCCGGTGAACAGGGGATGAAGCGCCGCGCCCCGGCGGCGATCGATGTCAACGCGAACGGTCAAGGTTAGTTCAGTCCGGTCGGAGCCTTGTCTATCAGCCGGCTGCCCGCGGCGAGGCAGACCTCATCGAAAGCTCCCACAATATGATAGAGCGAACTGGCCGGAGCCGGCTCATCGATGAAGGTCCCGTCGGCGCGCAGCCGGTCACGCCAGGTACCGTTGGGCTGCAGGTAGCGGTTCAGGCCGCGGATGGCCCGGCCGGCGTCGAGCAGACGGTCTTCGCGCTCGGTGCCTTCGGACAGGGCGGCCATGCCCAGCGCGGCGCACAGCCACTCGGTCTGGGGCCACAGGCGCGCGCCGTGGCTTCTGACCTTCAGGGTGTCGTCCAGCTGATCGACGGTCACGCCCCGCCGCGCGTCGACGCCCCGCAGGCCGTGGGCATAGAGCCGCCGTGCTGCGGTCAGCGCCCGATCGTCGTTGCGGGCGACGGCGTGGCGCGACAGCAGCCAGCTCCATTCGAACTGATGCCCAGGCTCAACCACCCGGCCGTCGTCGCCCGGCGCGGGCCGCCAGTCGTTATCGAAGAACTCGCGCAGGAAGCCGTGCTCGCCGTCGATCAGATGATCGAGGGCCAGGCGGGCCACGGTGTCGGCGACGTCATTCCAGCGGTCGTCCACGCCGCGCGCGGCCCAGGCCTGGGCCGCCTCGAAGAGATGCATGTTAGCGTTGGCCTGGAAGGCATGATCGCCGGTTTCCCGCCATCCGCCCGCCGGAAGCCGCTCTGACTCCAGCCGGTCAAGCATGATCCGCGCCTGCGCTTCGCAACGCCCGGTCTGTATGCCTGCGGCGTGGGCACTGGCAAGCGCCAGCAGGGCGAAGGCCTGTTCATAGAGGACGGCGGTGTCGTCCAGCACGGACCCGTCCGGCTTCAGGGCGTTGCGCACCGCGCCATCGGGACGGAGGTAGCCGTCAAGGAACCGCTCCAGACCAGCTTCGGCCCGCTCGCGCCACGGTCCGCCCCATCCCAGAGCACCGGCGCGGCACATGACGAAGATCTGGCGGCTCTGCACCCGCGCCCTCCGGCGGGTCTCGATCGGGCGGCCTTCGAGAGTCAGGGCCTCGACAAAGGCACCGTCGGCGTGGACCCCGAGTGTGCTCCACAGCGGCAGGGCGGCCGTCCGCATCCAGTCGCCGAAGCGGACGAAGGGGTCCGGTGCGCGCCGGTCTGGAAGGTCAGCATGGGCGGGTGCCTCGGCCGTGATGCGGTCGACCAGGACCTTGACCTCCTGGGACCGGCCCAGCGCACAGACCAGCACGGCGTCCGGCTCGACGATCACGGCCAGGTTTGACACGCCGAGGGTGGCCACGATCATCCCGTCGGCGGCGCGGACAAGGCAGTTATCGCTGTCCAGGCCGATGTGCAGGCCGGCCTGTCCGGCACCCGTGCCCATGACCGAGTCCCAGGCACCGACGTCGGACCAGGCGAACGCAACCGGCAGAACCGACGTCCGGTCGCTCTTCTCCATCACCGCATAGTCGATCGAAATCCGGGGTGCCGAGCGGAAGGGTTCGGTCAGGCGGATGACCGGCCCCGTCGCCTCGCTGGAGGGCAGGGAGGCCCGGGCGGCGGTACCGATCTCGGGGGCGTGGACCGCCAGCTGCTCCATCAGGACGCGGGCCAGGACGATGAAATTGCCGCTGTTCCAAAGGAAACCCTCGGCAACATAGCGGGCGGCGGTTTCCACATCCGGCTTCTCGACGAAACGGCTAACGGGCGACAGGCCGGGGCCTTCCGGACAGATGTAGCCATAGGCCGACGACGGCGAGGTCGGGGTGACCCCAAGGGTGACGATCCGACCCTTCCGCGCCTCGCCGGCGGCGGTCGTCACAGCCGCACGGAAAGCCTCGGCATCAGGAATATGGTGGTCCGAGGCCATGATCGCGGCCACGCCGTCTGGATCGAAGGCCTCAATATAGGCGGCCGCCGCGGCCATGGCCGGTGCCGAATCCCGGGCTTCCGGCTCAAGCAGGACCACCGCCTCGGTGCCGATCTCGGCCAGCTGTGTGGCTACGGCCTCGGCATGGGCCGCGCCGGCGACGACGATGACGCGCCCGTCCGGGGCCAGCGGTGCCACTCTCAGGACCGTGTTCTGGAACAGGGAGCGGTCGCCGGCGAGGGCGAGAAACTGCTTGGGCCGTCCGGGACGGGAGGCGGGCCAGAGGCGCGATCCAGCGCCGCCGCACATGATCACCGGATAGATCGTCATCATTCCCCCGCGGCCATTGGACCGGTCCTGTTCTAACCGCTGGATGCGCCGCCGTCTCGCCCCCGGTGCCCGTGGTCTGCCGAGTTGATCCCATCCGCAATAATACCTTAAAGAAATCGCGGTTTCTAAACAGATCGTCGCCTGCCGGTATACTTTGGCGAGCGTTGATACGCGTGTTTGGCGGCATAGAGGTGACAGCTTGACGGGAACGAGCTAGTAGCCCGGAACTTTTTCGGCTTTTGTCTATTTCTGGCCATTCGGGGAATGTCGCGGGGGAAGCTGCGGCGGTTTCAGACCGAGCGGTGGGGAACTGAAAGGACCGTCTGTTTTCGTCACGGTACAGAGACGGAGCACCGGTATACTCTGGCTGGTGCCCGGATCGGGATGAAATCGCGGGAAGACTGATTTGGGTATTGCGAACACATTGTTGATCCGGGGATTGAAAGTCGCGGCGCGTGGCGGAATTCGCTTCACCGCGGTGATCGGTGCCTATCTGCTGGTGTCCGGAAGCGGCCTGACCATCCCTGGCGTCCTGGCGGCGGCGGAAGGCGGGTGGCCTAATGGCCTGGCCTTCGCCGTGCTCGGCCTCGGCCTCGACCTCGCCTTCCGCACGGACCGGGCGCTATGGCGCTACGTCTCGATCGTCGACATCGGTCCGATCGTCCGCACCTCGGTGCTGTCGGCCTTCATTTTTCTCGCTTTCAACTTCTTCCTGGAGCGCGGTGCGTCGCTGCCGCGCATGACGATGCTGGTCCTGCCTGTGCTGGACGTCGTGATGACCCTGTCGCTGGTGCTGGCGCGGCGGATCGTTCACGATCGGGAAGCGCTGTCCAGTCTCATACCGTTCCTCGGCAAGCAGGACGTCCGCACGCCCCTGATCCTGGTGGGACGGATGGACCGGGCTGACACCTTCCTGCGCGAGCTGTCGCGCAGCGCTGACGACTATCGCCCGGCGGGCATCGTCACCGCCGCGAGCGGCGCAGCGGCGCGTGAGCTGCGCGGCGTCAAGGTTCTGCGCGATGTGGCCGCCGCCGGCGACATGCTCGAGGATTTCGCCACCCGCGGCGATGACCCGGCGATCGTTTTCCTCGACGAATCCATCACGCCCGCCGATTTCGGCGTCGAACGGCTGGGCCAGCTCCGCACCGCCGGGGTCAAGCTGCTGCGCACGCCCAGCCTTGTTGAGGTGGGCGGTGCGGGCGACGACAACGCCATGCGTGAGTTCAAGCTGGAGGAGCTTCTGGCCCGTCCGCCGGTGCGGTTGGATGATGCGCCGCTGCGGGCGCTGGTCGCCGGCCGCAGGGTGTTGGTCACTGGTGCGGGCGGCTCGATCGGCTCGGAAATCTGCCGTCAGGTCGCCAGCCTTGGCTGCGGCCACCTGGCCATGCTCGACAACTCGGAATTCGGCCTGTTCAGGATCGATCAGGAGATCGGCGACCGATGGCCGACCCTGTCGCGGCACGAGTATCTGCATGACGTCCGCAGCAAGGCCCGGCTTGGCGACTGCTTCGAGGACGTGCGTCCCGACGTGGTCTTCCACGCCGCCGCGCTGAAGCACGTGCCGCTGATGGAGCGTCACCCCTGCGAGAGCGTGCTGACCAATGTCGTGGGCACCTGGAACGTCGCCGAAGCGGCTAACAGCGCCGGTGTGAAACATCTGGTCTTCATCTCAACCGACAAGGCCGTCGATCCGCCGAACGTCATGGGCGCCACCAAACGTCTGGCCGAGGCTGTTGTGCGCGCCCAGCAGACCGGCGCCGGCGATACCCGCTTCAGCGTCGTGCGGTTCGGCAATGTGCTGGGTTCGGCCGGCTCGGTGGTCCCGACCTTCCGTGCCCAGATCGAGCGCGGCGGCCCCGTGACGGTCACCCATCCAGACATCGAACGCTACTTCATGACCATCCCTGAGGCGGTACAGCTGGTGCTGCACGCCACGGCTTTCTCGGCTCATCAGCCGGACGGCCCACTGGGCGTGTTCGTGCTGGACATGGGCAAGCCGGTGAAGATCATGGATCTGGCCCGCCAGCTGATCGAGCTGTCCGGCAAGACCCCGGGCCGCGACATCGAGATCGAGGTCACCGGCCTGCGCCCCGGCGAGAAATTGTTCGAGGAGCTGGTCGATTCCAGCGAAGTCTCGGAAATGTGCGGCCCCAGTCTGATGTGCGTTACCGACCGCATCCAGGGTGTCCGGATGACCGAACAGACCGTGCAGAAGCTGGAGCGGACCGCCCGCTCGGGCGACGCCACCGGCACGCGGACCCTGATCTTCGAAACCCTCGCCAAGGTCCGCGCCGTCTCGTCCGACGAGATGTCGGCGGCGGTTGTGCCGATGCGGCGCGCCTGACGCGCCGACGGGCCGGGCCGCCCCGGGGCTAGTGCGAGATGTCGCGGGCGCGGACGACCTTGTCGAGGGTCATCCATATCGTTTTCACGTCCAGGCTGAAGCTCCGGTTCTGAAGGTATTCGACGTCCAGCCGGACCTTGTCGGGAATGGGCAGTTCGTCGCGGCCGTTGACCTGCGCCCACCCCGTGAGGCCGGGCCGGAGGCGGTGCACCCCCTGCTCGGTGCGCAGGGCGATGAGGTCGTCCTGATTGAACAGGGCGGGGCGCGGTCCGACGATCGACATATCGCCGACGAGGATGCTCCAGAGCTGGGGCAGTTCGTCGAGACTGCTCTTGCGCAGGAAGCCGCCGATCGGCGTCAGCCAGGCGGTGGTGTCGGTCAGCAGATGGGTCGCCACCGCTGGAGTTTCGATCCGCATGGAGCGGAATTTGGGCATGCGGAACACCTTGTTGTCCCGCCCGACGCGGCCGGACCAGTAGATGGCGGGGCCCTTCGATGTTGCCCGGACCGCCACCGCCACAGCCAGCATCGGCAGGGCCAGGACGGTCACGGCTCCCAGAGCCATGACGAAGTCGAACGCGCGCTTCATGGCGGTCAGCGACCCTTGAAGACGGCACGCATGGCGTCGACCACCCGACCGATCTCCGAGGGCGACATATTGGAACCCGACGGCATGCAAAGGCCCTGTTCGAAGATGCGGTCGGACACCGGCTCATTGCCGTGGGCGAAGTGGCGGCAGTGGGCGAAGACCGGCTGCAGGTGCATCGGCTTCCACACCGGGCGGGCCTCGATCATCTCTTCGGCCAGACGCCGGATCACTTCGGACGACGTCAGTCCGGTGACCTCGGGATCGATGGTCAGGGCCGACAGCCAGCGGTTGGAATGGCTCCAGTCCGGCTCGGGCTGCCACTCCAGCCCCTCAATGTCGGCCAGGCCGTCGCGGTAGGCCTCATAGACGGCGCGGCGGGCCTCGACCCGCTGCTCCAGCACCTGAAGCTGGCCGCGGCCCACCCCGGCCAGGATGTTGGACATGCGGTAGTTGAAGCCGATCTGGCTGTGCTGGTAGTGCGGCGCCGGATCGCGGGCCTGGGTGGCGAGGAACCGCGCCTGCCTGATCAGGTCCTCGTCGTCCGAGACCAGCATTCCGCCGCCCGAGGTGGTGATGATCTTGTTGCCGTTGAACGAGTAGACGCCCATCAGGCCGAACACGCCCGACGGGCTGCCCTTGTAGCGGGCCCCGAGGCTCTCGGCGGCGTCCTCGATCACCGGCACCCCGTGGCGGCCGCAGATGGCGTTCAGCGCGTCCATGTCCGCGCTCTGGCCATAGAGATTGACCACGATGACGGCCTTGGGAAGCCAGCCTTCCGCGACGGCGGCGTCGAAGGCGCGCTCCAGCGCCTGGGGCGACATGTTCCAGCTGTCAGGATCGCTGTCGATGAACACCGGCTCGCCGCCCTCATAGACGATCGGATTGGCCGAGGCGGCGAAGGTCAGGGTCGAGCAGAACACCCGGTCGCCCGGCTTCACGTCCAGCATCCGCACGGCCAGATGGATGGCGGCGGTCCCGGAGGAGAGGGCGGCGGCGTGTCCGGCTCCGACCAGATCGGCGATCTCACACTCGAACGCGTCGACGTTGGGCCCGAGGGGCGCGATCCAGTTGGTCCGGAAGGCCTCCTCAACATAGTACAGTTCGGCCTCGCCCATGTGCGGCGTCGACAGCAGGATCGGCGCGCCGATGTCGCGCCGGTTCAACACCCGTACCACGCGGCCCTCGCCGTTGATCAGCGGCAGGTGGTTGATCTCATGGTTGTCCATCAGCGCCAGCGCGGCCTTGCGGCTGACCTCTTCCGGCGCGGTGACCGACTTGAGCGGCGGCAGGGTTTCCAGCGTTCCGCCCATTTCGGCCCCGGCCAGCAGCAGTCGGCGCAGGTCGCCGTCGGTGACGGTGCGCAACAGCCGCCCGTCTTCGTCCAGCAGCAGAAGCATCTGCATGCCCGACGCGTTGATGATCGACATGGCGTCGCGGATCGTGCTTTCCGCCCTGGCGCTAACGGCCTCGATATTGGTCATTCAGGCGCTCTCGGGGCGGCGGGGACGCCGGTCCAGGTCTGGTGGGAGGCGATGTCGCGGGTCACGACCGCGCCGGCACCGATGGTCACGCCGTCGCCGATCGAGAGGCCCGGCAGCACGACGGCTCCGGCCCCGACCAGGCACCGCTCGCCGACGCGCACCCCGCCGCCAAGACTGCAGTTGGGCGCGAGATGGGTGAAGTCGCCGATCTCGCAGTCGTGGTCGACTACCGCGCCGTGGTTGACGATGACGGCGCGGCCGATCCGGGCGGAGGGGCCGACCACGGACAGGGCGGCGACGAAGGCGCCGTCGGCGACGCGGGCGAAGCGCGAAACCCGGGCCGACGGGTGGCGCACTGTGAGGGGCCGACCGCCGGCGGCTTCAGCCCCGGCGTACAGCCGCGCCCGCGCCTCGGCCGCGCCGACGGCGACGTGGAAGTCGTGGCCGGCCAGGGCGGGGACGATCTCGGGCGTCTCGACTGGTGCCCCCAGCAGGTCGCCGCCCGACCGCTCGGCCCTGCCGTCGCGGACCCGGATCCCGGACAGGTCCGCGCCGCTTTCGAGCAGGGCGTCCAATACGACCTTGCAGTGGCCACCGGCCCCGATCAGGTGGATCATCTCAGTACCCGTTGACCTTCTTCAGCAGGGCAGCGTCCAGCGGCGCGGTCGCCAGCAGCCGGGTGATACGCTCGCCCGCGCGACCGTCACCATAGACGTTCTGCAACGGAAAGCGGCCGTGGGCCAGCAGGCGGGCCAGTCCGTCGGCAATGGCCGGACCCTCGGCCGGAACGTCGACGATATTGGCGTTGCGCTCGCGCAGGTTTTGGCGCGGGCCGACGTTCAGCACGGGCGTCCCGAAGCTCGCGGCCTCGATGATCCCCGCGCTGGAGTTGCCGACCATCAAGTCGGCCCGCGCCATGGCGGCGATGAAGGCGGGTCGGGCCAGATGGGTGCGGACGGTCACGCCGGGCGCGCCCTTCACCTCCGACAGGGCGGCGCGAACGCTGTCGCTGCCGGCGTCGGCATTGGGCATCAGGGCCAGCACCTGCAGACCCGCGCCGGTCAGGGCAGCCAGCAGGGTACGGGTGTCGTCGGCGGCGGTCGATGCTTCCTGCAGCACGGGGTGATAAACTACCAGGGCGAACGCTCGGGACGGATCGAGGCCGTGCAGGCGCGCTACCTCGTCCCGATCCGGGAGTTCGCCGCCAGTCAGGCCGTCGAGGCCTGGTGCCCCGGTGACATGGATCTGGGCCGGGTTCTCGCCCATGCGAATCAGCCGCCCGCGCGACTCGTGGGTGGCGGTGAAATGCAGGTGGCTGAGTTTGGACACGGCATGCCGAACTGGCTCGTCGACGGTGCCTGAGCGTTCGCCGCCGTGGATGTGGGCGACCGGGATGTTCAGGTGGATGCCCGCCAGCGCCCCGGCCAACATCTCGCCGCGATCGCCGAGCAGCAGCACCACCTCCGGCCGTTCGCGCTCAAGCGCGTCGGTAAAGTCGCCCAGCATGATCCCGATGTTGCGGGCCATGGTCGCGCCGGTGGCCGGTTCCAGCGGCACGGGAACGCGGGCGGCGATGCGCAGGCCGGCGGTGGCGATCTCCTCGACCGTGTTTCCGTAGATCGGCGACAGGTGCATACCGGTGGCGATCACCGACAGGTCCAGATCCATGTGGTCGCGGATGGACTGGAGCGTCGACCGCATCAGGCCGAAGTCGGCCCGGGTGCCGCTGATGTAGCAGATCCGACGCATGCTCAGGGCATCGCCTCGCCGGACAGCATGTCCCAGCTCAGCGGCTGACCGGCCTCGACATCGGTCTGCAGCGCCCGGCCGGGCAGGGTATGGACGAAGCGCGGCGCGATGCCGCTGGCCGGCCGCAGCAGGATCAGGTCGTCCTCGGACAGGACGTGTCCGGCCGGCAGGGGGCGTCGGGCCATGACGGAGCGCCGGGCGACGGCGCGCACCGGGATCTCCGCCGCCGTCGGCGCCTTGACCGACGAGCCCAGCGCCGCCTCGACGTCGCGGATCTGGCGGACCAGCGCGGTCAGTTTCGTGACGGTGAGCGAGGCGCGATGGTCCGGTCCGGGCAGGGTCGGATCGAGGGTGAAATGCTTCTCGATGACCACGGCCCCCAGAGCGACGGCGGCGGTCGACACCGCCAGGCCCAGGGTGTGATCAGAGTAGCCCACCGGCAGGCCAGTGACCTCGGCGATAGTTCGCATCGCGCGCAGGTTCACGTCGGCTGGCGCGGCCGGATAGTTGGAGGTGCAGTGCAGGATGGTGACGGCCTGCTCGAGCGGCGCGGTCAGGCCCCGCTTCGTGCGCGTTTCGGCGATCACGGCGACCGCGTCGGTGATCTCCTCCATCGTCGCCATGCCGGTCGAGACGATCATCGGGCGGTCGAGGGCCGCGAGATGGCGCAGGAAGGGATGGTTGACGATCTCGCCCGACGGGACCTTGATCCGCTTCATCCCGGCGGCGACCAGGAAGTCGGCGGCCTCCTCGTCGAACGGGGTCGACATGAACTCCACCCCGACCTCGGCGCAGCGCGCGATCAGCCGATGGTGCAGGTCTTCCGACATCTCCAGCGCCTTCAGCATCCCGTGCTGGTCACCATCGCCGGTCTCGCGCTTCTGGTAGTCGGCCTTCTCGGCACCGGGTGCGGCCAACTTGTCGGCCGAGAAGGTCTGGAACTTGACCGCGTCGGCGCCCGCCGCCTTCGCCGCGTTGACCATGGCCAGCGCGCGATCGGCGTCGCCGTTATGGTTCACGCCCGCCTCGGCGATGATGAAGACGCTCAAAACGATCCTCCGACGCGCGACTGCGGCCTTCCTGTTCCTAGACCATCCACCCCGGCTCAGGTAGCCGCCGATTGTCCCCTCGGTGCCCAGCCAAGGGTTCGCCGGGTGTGTTCGATGTCGACCTCCAGATCGCCGAACAGCTGGGCGGCCATCGCTCCCTTGCCCACCAGCTTCAGCGGCAGGGCCAGCAGGGCCGGCGGAACCGGCAGCAGGGTGATCGACCGGCCCCGCGACGCGGCCATCCGCTCCAGCAGCGTCCGCGTCGAGATCGGTTCCCCGTCACTGACGAGGAAGGTCCCGCCGGCCGCGGCCGGATGGTCGATCGCGGCCTCGATCAGGTCGCACAGCGTATCGCGGGACACCAGGTCGCGGCGGTTCCGCGTCACCAGTCCGAAGGGCAGCGGCAGGCCCTTGCCGATGACCCGTTCGAGGGTGGCCAGGTTGCCTTTCGGTTCAGGGCCGATGATCAGCGGCGGCCGGATGACGACCATCTCCAGACCGGTTTCGGCGGCAAGGGCGCGCAGTCCCTGTTCCGCCTCGTGCTTGGACACGGCGTAAGGGGAGTGCGGCCGGGGCGGATCGTCGTGGCGGAAGGGCTCGCCGTGCGTCTCTGAGCCGTTGACGCCGATGCTCGAGATGAAGACGAACCGGCGTACGCCAGTCGCGGCGGCCTGCCGCGCCAGCGCCAGGGTCGCGTCGGTGTTCGCTGCCCGGAACCCGGCCAGCGGATCGGCCGCGGTCTCGTTCAGCACATGAGCGCGCGCGGCGCAGTGCAGGACCGCGTCCACGCCCTCAAGCGCCGCGGACCAGTCGGTCGCGCCGGACAGGTCGCCGACCGGGATCGCCTCGACCCCCTCGGGCCAGCCGCCGCTGTCCCGTCGGACCGCCGCCCGCACCTTGCGGTCGCGCGATGCCAGATGGTCGACCACGGCCCGGCCGAGGAAGCCACTGGCGCCGGTGATGAGGATGCGGTCAGCCGCCATGGGTCGTTCTTCGTCACTCCGGTGTCGGGTCTTCGCCGCCGAACATCCGGCGAAACTGCGGAAATCAGGCCTCCATCACCCGTACGGGCTTGGCCTTCAAGCGAA
>JBBQOK010000007.1:0-30002 GCA_038330765.1 Caulobacterales bacterium
CACGGCCCTCGACGTTCCGGCGGCGAGAGCCATGTATCGGGAGGCCGTGCTTGGCTATTGCACCGAGCGCGTCCTCGGCACAGCGCTGGTTCCGCACGCGCTCGACCCGGCATCCGATGAATGGGTGCCGTTGAGAGCGGATGCGCAGACGTCTGGCGGACTTTCAATGTTTGGAGGCCGTGTGAATCGTCAAACGAGCGTGATCATCGATCTGAGTCCGACTTCGAGCTCATGCTTCGTGCAGGTCAACCTCCCAGGCGGTGGAGGCGCTCATGAGCGTGAAGCCTTGGCGCGAGAGCTCTTGGAATTCCACGGTGCCGTAAAGCTCCAGGACTTTCCGGTCTCCGCAGCCGGGTCTGGAGCGCTGTACGGCATTCTTTCCGAGACCAGCAACACTGTTTCGATTTTCGCATTGAACCAAGACCTTGGTGGCGATGTTGCCACCGGGGTCGTCCAGGTCGGTCAAAAGCAGGTTCCCTGAGATGGCTTCTAAACTCTCCTTCTCCCTCGTCTCGCCTGAGCGCGAGGTCTTCAACGGCCTGGTCGATCAGGTCGATGCGCCCGGCGTCGAGGGCGATTTCGGCGTCCTCGCCGACCACGCCCCCTTCATGACCGCCCTGCGCGAAGGCGTGGTCACGGTCATCGACGGCGGCTCGCGTCGCCGGTTCGAGGTCCACGGCGGCTTCGCCGACGTGACCCCGGCCGGCCTGACCATCCTGGCCGAACAGGCCTCGGAATTGGCGGCGGTCTAGGCGCTTGTCATCCCGGACGCGGCGAAGCCGCGATCCGGGACGCCGATATCCCCTGATCATCCCGCCCGGAAGGCGCAGCGCGCCTGTCCGAGAGCAGGGATGAAGCCACCCGTCTCCCGGTTCAGCTCTGCGAGCTGCCCGGGAGTATTCTTTTGGAGACCCTGTCCCGTCCCGGCTCTCCGCTTCGCAATGGCCGGGATGACAAGGCAGGGCAAACTTGACCCTCCAGCTCAAGGCCCTAGATAGCGGCTGCAGACGAGGCCACGTCCTCGCCCCGGCGATCACGGATCGCGGGCAAAGTCCGGGACGGCCCGGCCCTTTGCAAGGAGGGCTGTGACCATGGCCTGGACCTATCTGATCATCGCCGGCCTGCTCGAGATCGTGTGGGCCTATTTCATGAAACAGTCGGACGGCTTCACCCGCCTGTGGCCCAGCGTGGCGACCCTGGCCTTCATGGGGGCCAGTTTCGGCCTGCTGGCCCTGGCCATGAAGTCGCTGCCGATGGGCTCGGCCTATATGGTCTGGACCGGCATCGGCGCCGTCGGGGCCTTCGTGGTCGGCGTGGTCTTTCTGCAGGAACACCTCAGTCTGATGCGGGTGCTGGCGGCGCTGCTGATCGTCGGCGGCATTGTGCTGATGCGTCTGGCGCCGGCGCAGTAGGGCGGGCTCTTCAGACCAACAGCGGCGCAAACGCCGCCACGACCTGTTCGTAGACCGCGCGCTTGAACGGCACGATCAGGTCGGGTGCGTCAGACAGTGGGCCCCAGCGCCAGGCGTCGAACTCGATCTCATGGGCTTGCAGATCGATCTCGGTTTCAGCGCCGGTGAAGCGGAAGGCGAACCATTTCTGCTTCTGGCCGAGCCAGCCGCGCGCCTGTTTCGAGCCGCCGTAGTCGGTGGGGAAGGCGTAGGCGATCCATTCCTCCGTCTTCGCCAGAAGGTCGATCGAGGTGACGCCCGTCTCCTCGGCCAGCTCGCGGCGGGCGGCGGCTTCGTAGTCCTCGCCCTCATCGACACCGCCTTGCGGGAACTGCCAGTTGAACGGCCCCTCGGTCGCGGCGCGGCGACCGTACCAGACGCGACCGTCCGGGTGGAACAGCACCACGCCGACGTTGGGACGGTAGAGGGAGAGGTCGGTCATGAGGGGCGTCGGACGTGATTGGTGGTTAGTGACTGGTGGTTGGCCGGCTCCGGTGGAGAGGAGCCGTTCGCGCCGCCCTTCCGCCGTCAGTGAAGCGGCGGTCACTAACCACTAAACACCCGGCTTGCGCTATCGCCCCGGACGGTTTGCCAGCGCCGATGCGGGGGCCAGTTGCAGGCCGCGGGCTTCGAGGCCGGCGGTCCAGCGGGCGGCGGCCTCGACGGTGACCGGATAGCTGAAGCCCGTGCCGAGGGCCTGTCCGCGGGCCTTGGCGAGGGCTTCGAGGGCGTTGAGCTGGCCGACGATGGCGGTAGGCGACTGTTCCTCGTCGATGATGCGGTTGGCGCTGGCCCGTGCCCAGGCACCGGGGCGGCGGCTCATGGAGCCGTCGTCGAGGAAGGCGACGCCGCGCTGGCGCAGCACGGCCATGAAGGCGTTCACGCCCTCGTCCGAGGTGATGAAGCGGTCGCCAAGATAGTTGGTGACGCCGAAATAGCCGGTGGCGCGGCCCAGCAGCCAGTTCATCTTCGCCTGGATGTCGGCGGCGTCGGCGTTGGCCAGCAGGGTGTAGGGGCCGGGGTCGTTGTTCGGATAGCCGCTGGGCTCCATCGGCATTTCCAGCATGACCTCGTGGCCCTGGGCGCGGGCGAGGTCGATCCAGCCCTGCAGGCCCTCGGCATAGGGGACGAAGCTGAGGGTGACCTCGGCGGGCAGGCGCTCAATGGCGGCGCGGGTGGTGACGGCGTTGAGGCCGAGGCCGCCGACGATCAGGGCGACGCGCGGCTTGCCGTTGGAGACGAAGGGGCGGGCGTAGGCCACGGCGGGGACACGGCCATCCGGGGCGATGCGCGGCAGGGCTCCCTCGGGGCCGGGTTGGCTGAGACCGGCGATCGGGGCCTGGGCCAGGGGGCGGGCGGCGATGCGGGGCGCGGTGACCGGCGCACCGTCGCCGGAGACGGTGGCACCGTCGGGCAGGGTGATGACGGCCTCGCCCATCAGGGCCGGGTCGCCGCCCTCGGTCAGGTCCTGATAGATGCTGGAGCCGTCGAGCGAAAAGGCCTCAAGGCCGGTGGGGGCGGGGGCGCTGACGGCGGCCTGGCGCTTCAGGGCGACCCGGGCCGAGGGCGCGCCGGCGCGGGGGTCGCCCAGCACGGTGATGAACAGGGCGGCGGCGGCGAGCAGCAGGACGCCCGCGCTCGCGACGGCCACCGGCGGCTTCTTCAGCACCCGCAGCAGGCGCGCCGAGGTTTCGCCCATGGAGCGTGGGACGGGCGGAGCGCCCGCATTGGCGGCGATTACGGACTGGCGCTTGGCGAACATGGGCAGGGAACTGGCGCTCGAACGGGGGTCCGCGGGACGGACTCCTTCGCACTCAGAGTGGCGGGCGTCGGTTAAGAAACCCTAACGCGTCGTTAGCCATGCGGCTCAATTCTCCGGCGTCGGCTCCGGCGTCGCGTCGGCCATGGCCGTGCCCGGCGCGGTGACGACGACGCCCTCGGGCGCGGCGGCCAGACGGGTCAGGTTGCCATCGGCGCGCAGCACGTCGAAGGCGCGCTCCAGCTGATAGTCCTTCTCCTTGTCATAGCTCTCGCCCGGCGCTTCGCGCGGGATGTGCGGCCCCTTGCGCTCGGCCCCGATGGAGGCGTCCAGGGCGGTGGCGAAGGCGGCCTCGGAGTAGATGAAGTTCGAGCGCGAGACGATGCGGGCCTCGGCCTCCGAACGGGCCACCTCAAGGTCGGGCTCGATGCCGATCTTCTGGATCGAGGAGCCGGACGGGGTGTAGTAGCGCGCCGTGGTGATCGACAGGGCACCGTCGGCCCCGCCGCGCAGCGGAATGACGCTCTGGACCGAACCCTTGCCGAAGCTGGTCAGGCCGAGCAGCGTGGCGCGCTGGTGGTCCTTGAGCGCGCCGGCGACGATCTCGGAGGCCGAGGCCGAGCCGTAGTTGATCAGGACCACCACGGGCAGGCCGCCGGTCAGGTCGCCCGGCGTGGCAAAATATTTCTGGATCTGGCTGGCCTGACGGCCGCGTTGGCTGACGATCTCGCCGCGCTCAAGGAAGGCGTCCGAGACCGCGATGGCTGCGTCCAGCAGTCCGCCGCCATTGTTGCGCAGGTCCAGCACATAGCCCTTGAGGGCCGGGTTCTCGCCCTTCAACCGGGCGATGGTCTCGCCCAGTTCACGGCCGGTATTCTCGTTGAAGGTCGAGACGCGCAGGACGCCGTAGTCGCCTTCGACCCGGCCGGTGACGGATTCGATCTTGATGATCTCGCGGGTCAGGGTGACCTCGCGCGGATCCTCGCCGTCCCGCAGGAAGGTGACCTTGACCGAGGTGCCGGCGGCGCCGCGCAGTTTTTCGGACACCTGGCTGACGGTCAGGCCGCCCGAGTTCTGGCCCTCGATGGCCGAGATGACGTCGCCGGCCTGGACGCCGGCGCGGGCGGCGGGGCCGCCGTCCATCGGCGAGATGATCTTCACCAGCCCGCCCTCGGAGGAAATGGTCAGGCCGACGCCGGAATACTGGCCCTCGGTGCGCTCGCGCAGTTCGCCATAGGCCTTGAACGGCAGGTAGGAGGAGTGCGGGTCCAGCGCGCCCATCATGCCCTGCAGCGCGGCCTCGATCAGCTTCTTGTCGTCGACCGGCACGACATAGTCGCGCTCGACCGTGGCGAGGGCGTCGCCGAACAGGCCGATGAGGCGGAAGGCCTCATTGCGCGGCGTCTGGCCCGCGGCCGTCGCGGCACCCAGACCAACCACGGTGGCGGCGGCGGCGGCGATCATCAGCAATTTGCGCATGCAGTCTTCTTCCAGCGGGCCGCGGAAACGGCCTGAACGTTCACAGATACGAGCCCATCGGCGACCAAATCGTGGCCGATCAGGGTTTGGCCGATAAAATCAGCGTCATCGGGGGATGGGAAGCGGATTCGCGGGGGAGGGGCGGGAAGGAGGGGTCAGCGGCGGCCTCGGCCGGGATGGGGGCTTGTCCCTGCTCCCTCGCCCCTTACCTCAGCCACGGACCCGGATCGATCGCCCGTTCCTCACGGCGCAGCTCGAAGCCGATTTCGCCGTCGGACCCGGAGCGGCCCAGAACCTGGCCATCGGCGACCCGCGCTCCGGTCTCGACCGACAGGTCGTCGAGGCCGGAGACGACAGCGCGCCAGCCCGGACCCAGGTCGATGATCACCACATTGCCCCAGCCGCTGAGCGGACCGGCCCAGGCGATGCGGCCGCCGGCGGGGGATCGGGCCTCGAGGCTGTCGGCGCGCCAGCGCCAGCCGCTCGAGCCCTTGCCGAAGCGGACCGAGGGCGCGCCGCCGACGGGGGGCGTCAGACGCTCGCGCCCGGCCGGCAGGCGGGATGAGACGGTCGCCGCCTCGGCGTCAGCGGCGGGCACGGTGCCGCCGAGAGCGCGCAACCGGGCCTGCAGCGTGCGCGCCGCGCGTTCGGCGCTCTCCGCCTCGGCCCTGAGAATGGCGCGCAGGCGGGTCTGGCGGGCGGTCAGCCCCTCGACGCGGGCGCGGCGGTCGCCCTGTTCGCTCTCGGCGGTGAACAGGGCCTCGCTGCCGAGGGCGGCGAGGCGGCGGATGCGGATGACCTCGGCCTGCCGGTTGGCCAGGGCGCGGGCGCGCGCCTGGAGCTCGGGCGCCACGGCCTTCATCAGGATGGCGGCGCGAACGGTGTCGACGGCCTTGTCGGCGGGGACCAGCAGCGGCGGCGGCGGACGGCGGCTCATCATCTGCAGGGCCGAGAGCAGACGCGCCTGACGCCCGCGCGCCTGTGACAGCTGGGCGACGAGGGCGGCCTCGCGGTCGCTGAGGCCACGGAGCCGGGCGCGTTGGGCCGCGATCACGGTGTCTCCCGCCGTCACCTCGGTGCCGAGCGAGGCCAGTTCGCGCTCCAGCCGCGCGACCTCGGCCGTGGCGTCGGCGGCCTCGGCACGGAGTCGCTGGCCCCGCGCGCGCTCGTCGCGGAACTCGGCCTGCAGGCGACCGACCTCGCCCGCCCCGGGGCCAGACTGGGGCGCAGCGGCGGCGACGGGCAGGGCCGTCAGGACGAACAGCAGGGCGAGAGGAAGCGGCCGCATCAGTCGCGATGATAGGGCGATCCGGCCAGAATGGTCACGGCGCGATATAACTGTTCCGCCAGCATGGCGCGGGCGAGGGCGTGCGGCCAGGTCTGGGGCCCGAAGGCGAGGGTCGAGGCGGCGGCGCGGCGTACGCTCTCGTCCAGTCCGTCGGCCCCGCCGATGGCGAAGACCAGGCGGCGCTCGCCCCGGTCGCGCAGGGTGGCGATGTGGTCGGCGAAGGCGCGGCTGGAGAAGGTCTGGCCGCGCTCGTCGCAGGCGATCAGATGGGCACCCTCGGCGGCGGACAGGATCAGCCCGGCCTCGGCCGCCTTGCCCGGTTTGCGCGCCTCGAGGTCGACCAGTTCAAGCGGGCCGAGGCCGAGCGCCCGGCCGGCGAGAGTGGCGCGCCCGGCGTAGTCGGCGGCCAGTGTCGCCTCGGGGCCTCGCCCCGGCTTGCCGATGGCGATGACCGACAGCTTCATGGATCAGGTCGCGGGGATCAGGTCAGGACGAACGGGTCAGGACGGGCGCGCATCGACGCGGTGGCCGCTCTCGACCGACCAGATCTTCTCGATGTTGTAGAAGGTCCGGACTTCCGGGCGGAACAGGTGGACGATGACGTCGCCGGCGTCGAGCAGCACCCAGTCGCAATGCGGCAGGCCCGAGACCTTGACCTTGCCCAGACCCTTTTCCTTCAGCGCGCGCTGAAGGTGGTCGGCCAGGGCACCGACGTGACGGTGCGAGCGCCCGGAGGCGATGATCATGGAGTCGGCCATCGGGCTTTTGCCCCTGAGGTCGATGAGAACGATGTCCTGGGCCTTGTCGTCGTCGAGACGTGACAGGATGGCCTGTTCCAGCTCGGTTGCGCCGACGGGAAGGGGAGCCTCGTGACCGCTCTGGGGACCGTCTTCGGAATGGATGGGCTCGATGGCGTCCATCTCATGCGCCGTGTTTGAAACGGCGCTGTCTTGCGCATCGTGCGCGGGCGAGGGGGTCAGCGGAAGGCTCCGGGGAGGTTACTAAAGGGGCAGTCTAGCACAGAGGGGTCCCGGCGTCACGCGTCGCGCCGGGCGGGCGGGCCTTCGGTCTTCGCCGCCGCCCGGAGCGCCGTCGAAGATCGATGGTTGAGCGGAGCGTTCAGCAAGGTCCAGGCGGGCGCGTCCAGATCCGGCAGCAGGCGGGCGCGGGCCGCCGGAACCCGGGCGGCGGCGAAACGGGCGGCGGCGGGGGCGGTGCGACTGTCCAGTTCGGAGCCGGGCCGGGCGATCACCGCCACCGGCATCAGCCGCATGATGTCGGTCCAGCCCCGCCAGTGGTGGAAGGTGGCCAGATTGTCGGACCCCATCAGCCAGACGAAGCGTACGCCCGGATGACGGACGGTCAGGGCGCGCAAGGTGTCGACGGTCCTGCGCGTGCCGATGCGGCTCTCGACGTCGGAGACGATCATGGCAGGTCCGGCGGCGGCGCGGGCAGCGGCGATGCGGGTCGAGGCCATCCGCTCGGCCAGCGGGGCGGTGTCGCCGGGATCCTTGAGCGGGTTCTGCGGCGACACCAGCCAGACCACCCGGTCGAGGTCCAGCCGCCGCAGCGCCGTCTCCGCCACATGGGCGTGGCCGTCGTGAGCCGGATTGAACGAGCCGCCGAACAGGCCGACCTTCATGCCCGGCTGCAGGCCAAGGCCGTCACGAAGACCACCCGGGCGGGGGCCGGCGGCCTTGGGTGCTGGACCGGCGTGGGAGAGGGGCAAGGTGGACTCTGGCGGGGCTTATGCTCACGAAGGAGCTAACACGCCCGGGCCGGGGTGTCGCGGGTGTTTCAGCGGGGTCTGCCCGGGAAGATCAGGGCCGGGTCTGGCCCTTGCCGCGGATGACGTATTTGAAGCTGGTCAGCTGTTCGGCACCGACCGGGCCGCGGGCGTGCAGGCGGTCGGTGGAGATGCCGATCTCGCCGCCGAAGCCGAACTCGCCGCCGTCGGCGAACTGGGTCGAGGCATTGGCCAGAACAATACCGGCGTCGGCCTCGGCGAGGAAGCGTTCGATGGCCGCCTCGTCGGAGGCGACGATCGACTCGGTGTGACCCGAGCCGTAGCGAGCGATGTGGTCGAGGGCTTCGTCCATGCCCTCGACGACCTTCACCGCCAGGATCGGCTTCAGATATTCGGTCGCCCAGTCGTCGTCATTGGCGGCGACGGCTTCGGGCACGAGGGCCCTCGCGGCGGGGTCGGCACGGAGCTCGCAGCCGGCTTCGATCAGGTCGCGGGCGATCAGCGGCAGCAGATCGTCGGCGACGGCGCGGTCGATCAGCAGGGTCTCCGCCGCCCCACACACCGAGACGCGGCGCATCTTGGCGTTTACGGCCACGGCGCGGGCCATGTCGGGATCGGCGCTCTGGTGGATATAGACGTGATTGACGCCCTCAAGGTGGCCCAGCACCGCGACGCGCGCCTCGGCCTTGACCCGCTCGACCAGGGAGCGGCCACCGCGCGGGATCAGCAGGTCGATCGAGCCGTCCAGCCCGGTCAGGATCTGGCCCACGGCGGCGCGGTCGCGGGTCGTCACGATCTGCACCGTGTCGGGCGACAGGCCGGCCGAGGTCAGGCCCTCGACCAAGGCCTCATGGATGGCGAGGTTGGAGCGAAGGCATTCCGAGCCGCCGCGCAGGATGACGGCGTTGCCGGCGCGGACGGCGAGGGCGGCGGCGTCGGCGGTGACGTTGGGGCGGCTCTCGTAGATGATGGCCAGCACGCCCAGCGGGGTGCGGACACGGGCGATGTCGAGGCCGTTCTCAGGCGTCCAGCGCGCCGTCTCGACGCCGACGGGGTCGGGGATGGCGGCGATCGACTCGAGAGCCGAGACCACGCCGTCGAGCCGTTTCGCGTCGAGGGCCAGCCGATCCATCATGGCCGGGGCCATGCCTTTGGCGCGGGCGTCGTCGAGGTCCGCGACATTGGCGGCGAGCACCTGTTGCGACCGGGCGCGGAGCGCCTTGGCCATGTCCGTTATCGCTTTCGTCCGGGCCTCCGCCCCGGCCAGAGCCAGGGTGCGGGCGGCGGCGCGGGCGCGGCGGCCCATGGCCAGCATGGCGGCTTCGAGGGAGGGGTCGGCGGTCGGGGCCGGGGCCGGTCTGTCTGAGGTCATGGTCATCCCCTTAAAGGTCGCGTCCCCGCCGCAGGTTTCAAGGGGCAGCGGTCTCGCGCAGGGCCAGATCGTCGGCGTGGACCACCACCGGACCCCCCGCATAGCCCAGCGCAGCCTTGAGTCCGGCGGAGCGCACGCCGATGATTTTCGACACGTCGTTGTCGTCGTAGCGGACCAGACCGCGGGCGATCTCGATGCCCTTGTCGTTGAAGATCTCGACCGGGTCACCCTTGCCGAAATCGCCCTCGCTGGAGATGACGCCGACGGCCAGCAGGGACTTGCCGCGGGTCAGGGCGCGGGCGCATCCCTTGTCGATCACCAGCCGCCCGCGGGTAGCCAGTGACCCGCCGATCCACTGTTTATAGGCCGCCTTCACCGTCGTGGCCGGGGCGATCAGGGTGCAGCGACGGCCTTCCTCCAGCGTCGGAGCGGTGCGGTTCCTCGGTTTGCCGGCGGCGATCAGGGTGGCGCAGCCGGCCTCGGCGGCGATGCGTGCGGCCATCAGCTTGGTGGCCATGCCGCCCGTGCCGACCCCGGCCTCGGCGTTGGCCCCGGTAGCCATGGCCTCGATCTCGGGCGTCAGGGTCTCGATATAGGGGATGTGGACGGCGTCCGGATCGACGCGCGGGTCGGCGGTGTAGAGGCCGTCGACGTCCGACAGCAGGATCAGCAGGTCGGCGCTGATCATCTGGGCCACGCGGGCCGCCAGCCGGTCGTTGTCGCCGTATTTGATCTGGTCGGTGACGATGGTGTCGTTCTCGTTGACGATCGGCACCGCGCCCATGTCGAGCAGGGCACCGACCGTGGCGCGGGCGTTGAGCCAGCGGCGCCGCGTCTCGGTGTCGTCGCGGGTCAGCAGGATCTGGGCGGTGGTGAGGTCATGGGGATCGAACACCGACTCCCAGGCGTGCATCAGCATCGACTGGCCGACGGCGGCGGAGGCCTGCTTCTTCTCCAGACCCGTACCGCGGGCCCGGCTGCCCAGCCGGCGGCGTCCCAGGGCGACGGCGCCGGAGGACACGACCAGCACCTGTTTGCCGGCGGCCTTGAAACCGGCGATGTCGGCGGCGAGGCCGCGCAGCCGGACGAGGTCGACGGAATTGGTCTTGCTGTCCACCAGCAGGGACGAACCGATCTTGATGACGATGCGGTCGGCGGCTGCGATGGCGGTCGCGGCCAGGGGGGGATCAGCGAGGGTCATGGGGCCCAGCCTCCCGGCGTTTCGACGACGGTCTCGTCCTCTTCGGTGGGGGCGACCTCGCCGCGGGTCCGGCGGACCTCGGCCCAGGCGGCGCGGAGCAGCTCGGTGACGCCCTCGCCCGAGACGCCGGACACCAGCATGGGGCGGCGTCCGGCCACGGCCTCCAATTCGGCGGCCTTCTCCTCGCGGGCCTCGGGGGTCAGGGCGTCGATCTTGTTCAGCGCCAGCACCTCGGGCTTGTCGGCGAGGCCGGCGCCGTAGGCTTCCAGCTCATGCCGGATGGTCTTGTAGGCCCCCGCGACGTCGTCCTGGGTCCCGTCGACGAGATGGATCAGACAGCCCGAACGCTCGACGTGGCCGAGGAAGCGGGTGCCGAGGCCGGCGCCCTCGGATGCCCCTTCGATCAGGCCCGGAATGTCGGCGATGACGAACCGTTCGGTGGTCGACAGGTCGACCACGCCGAGATTGGGCGCGAGGGTAGTGAAGGGGTAGTCGGCGATCTTGGGCCTTGCGGCCGAGGCGGCGGCGAGGAGGGTCGACTTGCCGGCGTTGGGCAGGCCGGCGAGGCCGACGTCGGCGATCAGCTTGAGCCGCAGCCAGATCCAGCGTTCCTGACCCTCCTGACCGGGGTTGGCCCAGGTCGGGGCCTGGTTGGACGGGCCCTTGAAGCGGACGTTGCCCCAGCCACCGTTGCCGCCCTTGAGCAGCATCTCGGTCTTGCCGGCGTAGTCCATGTCCAGCAGCACGGTCTCCTTGTCCTCATCGAGGATCTGGGTGCCGACCGGGACCTTGAGGATAACGTCGTCGCCCTTGCCGCCGTGCATCTGGCGGCCCTGGCCGTGGTGGCCGGTCTGGGCCTTGAAATGCTGCTGGTAGCGGTAGTCGATCAGGGTGTTCAGCCCCTCGACGGCGATGATGAAGACGTGGCCGCCGTTGCCGCCGTCGCCGCCGTCCGGGCCGCCGTTGGGGATGAATTTTTCGCGGCGGAAGGAGGTGGCACCGCCGCCGCCGTTGCCGGAGCGGATGTAGATCTTGGCCTGGTCGAGAAACTTCATCGCGGCATTTCTAAGAGGGGCGCTAACGCTCGGCTCGCGGAGCCTCGCTGCTTGAGCGCGGCTTATGCCTCAAGAGCGCGGCGATTTACAGGCGGGGGTCGCGTTTGACCGAACTGCACGACGGCCTCAGTATCCTTCCATGGGGTTGAACGAGACCATCGCCGTCTGGACCGATCGCGAGGCGACCCTCGACGAGGAACTGACGGCGCTCGGCGAAGGCGAGGCTTGCGAGATGGCCAATCTGCCGCCCGACTGGACCGGTGTCCTCGCGACCCTCTTCATCTCGACGGCCATGGGCGGGCACGGCCCGAGGGTGAAGGTCTATCTCAAGCCGGGCCGAAACCAGCCGAGCGCCTCGATCTCCATCGGGCCCCAGCCGCGAGTGCTCGCCAGCAGTCTGGACGAACGCGACCTGAACCGCGTCGCGCCCAAGGCGCTGGAGTGGGTCGCCCTGAACCATGAGGCGCTGACGCGTTTCTGGTTCGAAGGCGAGACCATGCTCATTTCCGATGTCAGCGACTTCGCCCGGGGGCTGCGCCGGGTCTGATCGATCACCCCTTCGCCCACACCCCGAACGGATCGCTCCACGGCATGTCCAAGGCCTCGGCCACCGCCGGATAGGTGATCTCGCCCTTGAGCACATTCAGGCCGCGCGCGAGGTGCGGGTCCTTCTTCAGCGCTTCGAGTCCGTTGTTGGCCAGCGCCAGTCCGAACGGCAGGGTGGCGTTGTTGAGGGCTTCCGACGAGGTGCGCGGGGCGGCACCCGGCATGTTGGCGACGCAGTAGTGGACCACGCCGTCGATGACATAGGTCGGGTCCTCGTGGGTGGTGGCGTGACTGGTCTCGAAACAGCCGCCCTGGTCGATGGCGACGTCGACCAGCACGGAGCCGGGCTTCATCTGCTTCAGGTGTTCGCGCTTGATCAGCTTCGGCGCTTCCGCACCCGGGACCAGCACCGCGCCGATGATGACGTCGGCCTTGACCAGTTCCTCCTCGATCGCGCCGATCGAGGAATAGCGGGTGATGACCCGGCCCTGGGTGACCTCATCGATATAGGCCATGCGCGGGATCGAGCGTTCCAGCACCACCACCTCGGCACCCAACCCCATGGCCATCCGGGCCGAGTTCAGGCCGACGACGCCGCCGCCCAGCACCAGAACGCGGGCCGGAGCCACGCCCGGCACGCCGCAGAACAGCAGCCCCATGCCGCCGTTGTGCTTGAGCAGGGTCTCGGCGGCAGAGAAGACCGCGATCCGGCCGGCGACTTCCGACATCGGTGCCAGCAGCGGCAGGCCCTTGCGGTCGTCGGTGACGGTCTCATAGGCGATGGCGGCGCATTTCGACGCCAGCAGCCCCTTGGTCTGCTCGGGATCGGGCGCCAGGTGCAGGTAGGTGAACAGGATCTGGTCCTCGCGGAGCATTTCCCACTCGATCTTCTGCGGCTCCTTGACCTTCACGATCATGTCGTTGCCGGCGAAGATCTCGGCGGCGGTGGAGACGATCTTCGCCCCCGCCTTCTTGTAGTCCGCGTCAGTGAAGCCGGCGCCGAGGCCCGCGCCCGCCTCGATCGAGACGGCGTGGCCGTGGGCCACGTATTCGCGCACGGCGGTCGGCGTCAGGCCGATGCGGTGCTCGTTCTTCTTGATTTCCTTGGGGACGCCGACACGCATGGGAGTTCCTCGCTGATGGATCGTGTGCGGCCTCTGCGGTCCGCCTCGCTTCTCGCGGCAATCTAGCGGCGGACGACGCGCAGGTTCCTGTTCTTTTCGGCGTGTGAACGGCATACATTCGCAGAATCTGCGAATGGACCGACCCATGAAGACGATTTCCGCTGTCGCCCTCGATGATACCGACCGGCGGATGATCCGCGCCCTGCAGGGCGACGGGCGGATGACCAACGCCGATCTGGCCAAGACGGTGAACCTGTCGGAAAGCGCCTGTCTGCGTCGGCTGCGCGCGCTGGAGGCGGCCGATGTGATCAGCCGCTATACGGCGATCATCAACGAACGCGCCGTCGGCCTGCCGATCAGCGTCTTTGTGACCGTGACCCTGTCGTCCCAGGCCGAGGCGGCGCTGACCGCGTTCGAGACGGCGATTTCGACCGTGCCCGAGGTGGTCGAATGCTATCTGATGACCGGCGGGTCGGACTATCTGCTGCGGCTGGTGGTGCGCGACGTTGATGATCTGGAACGGGTCCACTCGCGCGAGCTGACGCGGATACCGGGCGTGACCCGGGTCTCGTCCAGCGTCGCCATGCGCACAGTGGTCAAGCGTGGGGCGCTGCCGGTTTGACGGCACCGGGCGGTGAACGGAACCGTTGCCACTGGCCATAGGTCGCCGAACGCCACAGCCATTCCAGCGGCCCGAAACGGAAGCGGGCCAGCCACCAACGGCTGAAGGCGATCTGCAGGGCGAAGGTGACGACGGCGATGCCGAGGCAGGTCAGCGCGCCGCCGTATCGCATCAGACCGAAGCCGAAGCCGTAGAAGACAAACAGATAGACGAGGCTCTGGGTCAGATAATTGGTCAGGGCCATGCGACCGACGTCGCCCAGGCCGGACAGCAGGCGACGGGCGCGCGCACCCTGGATCAGAACGACCAGACCGGCGCCGTAGCCGAGCGCCAGGGTCAACTGTCCGGCGCGGTGCAGGATTTCCAGAGCGACCTGGCCCAGAACGCCGGGCTCGATGTCCATCGCCCCGATCGCCACATCGGCCAGGCTGAAGACCAGCCCGCCGACGATCAGGCGCGGGGCCCAGCGGCGAAAGCCCGCGATGTGGTCCGCCGGGCGCAACATCCAGCCTTTCCGGAACAGCCAGTAGCCCATCAGGAACCGGCCCAGGATGGTGCCCATATAGCTCCAGGCGAAGACCGACAGGAACCACTCGGCACCCAGGCTGCGCACCAATTCGACGACATAGGCCGGATAGTCGCCGGCCATGAAGACCACCCACCGCCGCTCCAGGCCCGCATCAAACGCAGCGATCAGGGGTGGCGTGGCACCGGTCGCCGCCTCGACCCAGGCCAGATGCAAGGTCATCACCAGACCCGCCAGCAGCGACAAGGCCACGCCGCAGACCAGCAGGAGCCGGTCCGGTGCGCGGCGGAACAGGATCAGGACGAAGGCGGTCAGGGCATAGACCAGCAAGATGTCGCCCCAGAACACCGCCATCGCGTGGACGGAGCCGATGACCAGCAGGATCGTGAGCCGGCGCAGATAGAGCCGGGTGCCATCCGCGCCGCGGGCCTCCGCGCGGCTGAGGAACATGGCGAAGCCGAAGCCGAAGAGCATCGAGAACAGCGCCTGGGCCTTGCCGGCCATCAACACTTCCAGCACCCAGCCCAGCGGCCGGTCGATCGGCGCTGTGGCAAGGCCAGCCAGCACCGCCTCGGGAATGGCGAACTCGTAGTGGCTGTAGAGGTTGATCAGCATGACCCCGAACAAGGCGAAGCCGCGGATCACATCCAGTTCGGTCGACCGGTCGTCCACGACCGGTTCCATTGTCGTCGCCGTCATTGTCATCCCGCCCAGCAGGAGGGACAGGCTAGGCTATTTGAGCGAACGCTGTCTCGCTAAATGCGGCGACGGCGCAACAGAAGCTGGATGACGGCGACGACCAGCCAGACCGCGCCGATAAGCAGCGTCAGATCAGCGAGGGGCCGCGCAAGGCCGTAGAAGCCGTAGGCTTGGCGATAGCCGACCGCATACTCCGCCACCTGACCGATCACGGTGCCGATCAGCAGGATCAGCGCCGGAAACAGCAGGGGTTTGAGCGGCCGGCGTTTCACTTGAGGGCAAGGGTCAGGGTCTTGATGTCCACATATTCGTCGATGCCGTGGGTCGAGCCCTCGCGGCCATAACCGGACGACTTGACGCCGCCGAAAGGCGCGACCGCGGTGGACATCAGGCCGGTGTTGATTCCGCACATCCCCGCCTCGATGCGGCGGCCGATGCGGAAGGCGCGGTCGAGGTCGCGGGTGAACAGATAGGAGGCGAGGCCGAACTCCGAGTCATTGGCCTTGCCCACAACCTCGTCCTCGCTGTCGAAGGGGAAGACGGGGATCAGGGGGCCGAAGGTCTCCTCATCGCGGAACAGTTTGTCGTCGCCGCCCAGCGTGACGGTGGGCTGGAAGAAGCGGCCGCCCAGATCGTGGCGGGCACCGCCGGTCAGGACCCTGCCGCCGGACGCCTGAACTTTCTGAAGGTGGTCCTCGACCTTGGCGATGGCCTTGTCCTCGATCAGGGGACCGACCTTGACGCCGTCCTCGAAGGCTGCGCCGACCGGGATCTTCGCCACCTCGGCGGCCAGTTTCGCGGCATAGGCCTCGGCCACGGAGGCCTCGACATAGACGCGGTTGGGACAGACGCAGGTCTGGCCCGCGTTGCGAAATTTGCCCTTGATGGTCTCGGCCACGGCCAGGTCGAGATCGGCGTCGGCGACGACGATCAGCGGCGCGGCCCCGCCCAGTTCCATCGACACCCGCTTGAGGGTGGGAGCGCACTGCTCAGCCAGTTTGCGGCCCACCGGGGTCGAGCCGGTGAAGCTGAGCTTGCGGATGTCCGGCGAAGCGGTCAGCACGCCGCCGATGGTCGCCGCGTCGCCGGTGATGACGCTGAGGGCACCCTTGGGCAGGCCGGCCTGATAGGCCAGTTCGGCCAGGGCGATTGCGGTGAAGGGGGTCTGGCTGGCCGGCTTGACCACGGCGGTGCAGCCGGCGGCGAAGGCCGGGCCCAACTTGCGGGTCAGCATGGCGGCCGGGAAATTCCACGGGGTGATCAGGGCGCAGGGCCCGACCGCCTCGCGGAAGGTCAGGATGACATGGCCCAACGGGCTGTCCTGGGTCTCGCCGATCAGCCGCTCGGCCTCGCCAGCGAACCATTTGATGAAGCCGTTGGCGTAGACGACCTCGCCTTTGGCCTCCTCGAACGGCTTGCCGTTCTCCAGCGCCATCAGGGCCCCGAGGCCCTCGGTATTTTCGTCGATCAGCCGGGCCCATTCGCGGAGGAAGGCGGCGCGCTTGTGCGGGTCCGAGCGCGACCAGTCGGGGAAGGCGGCGACGGCGGCGGTGATGGCGCGGCTTGTCTCTGCGACGCCGAGGTCGGGGACGTGGCCGATGGTCTCGCCGGTCGCGGGATCATCGACGGCGATGCGGTTGGCGGAGGTCACCGCCTCGCCCGCGATCAGGGCGTATTCACGCAGCAGATTGAGGCCGGCGTTGCGGGCCTGGGTGTTCATGATCATCCTTACTCCCTCCCTGATCGGGGAGGTGGCTGAGCCGGCCGGCGAGGCCGGGCGGGGGCAACGAAGCCACAACGATGGTGCCGCGCCCACGGTTGCCCTCTGTCCCCACCCTCCCCGAGGTGGGGCGGGAGATCAAGACGCCGGCTGGTCTTCCATGGTGTTCAGATCCCGGCCCCGGGTCTCTGGCAGCCAGATCAGGTTGACGATCACGGCGACCAGGGTGAAGGCGACGGAATACCAGAGGCCGAAATAAATGTTCCCCGACCAGGCCACCAGCGCGAAGCTGGCCGCGGGCAGAAGCCCGCCAACCCAGCCGGTGCCGATGTTGTAGGGCAGGCTCATGGCGGTGTAGCGCACCCGCGTCGGGAACAACTCGACCAGGGTCGCCGCCTGCGGCCCGTACAGGGCGGTCGCGCCGACCATGAAGATCATCAGGATGCCGAAGACGAGCGGCATGTTGATCCGGGCCGGGTCCGCCTTTTCGGGATAGCCGGCGGCGGCCAGCGCCGCCTTGACCCGCGTCTCGACGTCGGTGCGGGCGGCCTTCAGTTCGACCGGCGTCATCGCCCCGCCCTCGACCGAGGCGACCTCGGCGGTGCCGACGCGGACGACGGCGAGCGCGCCCGCCGGAGCGGCGACATTGTCATAGGAGACGCCGGCGTTGGACAGGACGCTCTTGGCGACGTCGCACCCACTCGAGAAGCTGGTCTTGCCAATGGGGTCGAACTGAAGGGCGCATGCGGCGGGATCGGCGACGACGGTCACGGGCGAGGAGGCCTGGGCCTCGGCCAGCGCCGGGTTGGCCGCCTTGGTCAGGGCGTGGAAGCCGGGGAAGAAGGCGACAAGGGCGAGGATCATGCCGAACAGCATGACCGGCTTGCGCCCCACCTTGTCGGAGAGCCAGCCGAAGAAGATGTAGAGGGCCGCCGATGCGACCGTCACCATCAGCACCAGCTGGTCCACGGTGTTGGTATCGACCTTCAGCACACGCTCCATGAAGAAGCGGGTGTAGAAATAGCCGCAGTACCAGACGGCCCCCTGGGCAATCATGATGCCGAACAGGGCGATCAGGACGAAGCGTCCGTTGGACCAGGTCAGGAAGGCCTCGCGGTATGGCGCGCGATGGTCGGAGTCTGACGCCTCGGCCTCCATCTGCTGGTAGGCCGGGCTCTCGTTCAGCTTCAGCCGGATCCACAGCGACACGCCCAGCAGCAGGGCGGAGAGCAGGAAGGGGATGCGCCAGCCCCATTCGTTGAACGCCTCGGTCCCCAGGATGGCGCGGGTGACCAGAATGACGGTCAGGGCACCGATCAGCCCCATGGCGGCGGTGGTCTGGATCCAGCCGGTCAGCAGGCCACGCTTCTGGCGGGGCGAATGCTCGGCGACATAGATGGCGGCACCGCCGTATTCGCCGCCGAGGGCGAAGCCCTGCAGCATACGCATGATCAGCAGCAGGATGGGCGCGGCGATGCCGATCTGGCCGTAGTCGGGCAACAGGCCGATGGCGACGGTGGCCACGCCCATCAGGGTGATGGTGACCAGGAAGGTGGTCTTGCGGCCGGTCCTGTCGCCGAACCAGCCGAACACCAGCGCGCCCAGCGGCCGGACCACGAAGCCGAGGCCGAAGGTCAGCAGGGCCATGATGTAGGAAACCGTCTCGCCGGCGTCGGCGAAGAAATGCCGGGCGATGATGGTGGTCAGCGAGCCGAAGACGAAGAAGTCATACCATTCGAAGGCCGTGCCGGCCGCCGACGCCCCGACCACGGTCTTGAGGCCCGGCCCGGTTTGAGCGCGCGCCGTCTGGTTTGTCATGGCCGTCTCCCCCGTGACGCCGTCTTCGGACGTCTTTCGGTGATGCTAGCGCGGCGCGCGCGGCGCGCAAGCACAGGCAGGGCAACCGAAGGCCGGACAAGCAAAGGCCCGCCGGCGGAGGAGCCAGGCGGGCCTTCTTCGACCGGGCGCGTGTCGGGGGAGAGCCGCGACCGGGAAGGGGAGACTAGTTCTTCGCGTCTTCAGCGGCGTCGGTCACGGCGCTGCCGGCGGCCTGGGCGTCACGACCGACGCCCGAAACGGTGTTGCAGGCGGCCGCAGTCAGGGCGGCGGCAGCGGCGAACAGAACGAAAATCTTGCGCATGGTGCGATCTCCTGCCGCCGAGGAACGGCGTACGCTTCAAGAACGTGGAGACGGGGAGCCGGTTCCAAGGTCCGCCGGATCGATTGGCGTGACCGCCTCGGGCGTCGCGAAGGTCATGCGGGCGATCGTGCCGCCGGTCGGGGCGGGGACCATTTCGACGTCGCCCCGCAGCTGTTTGGCGAAGGCTCCCATCAGGGTGCGGCCGACCCCGGCGCGCAGGGTTTCGCTGACGCCCGGCCCGTCATCCTCGACCTCGAGCACACTGGTTTCGCCCTTGACGCGGAAGCGCACCTTGAGCGCGCCGCCCCGTCCGGCGAAGGCGTGTTTCTGGGCGTTGCTGACGGCCTCGACCAGCCAAAGCGCCAGCGGAGCCAGCTTGTCAGGGTCGACGACAAGGGAGTCCGCCTCGACCGACGATGTCACCAGCGGGCCACGCCCCGCCTCGCCGGAGACCAGCTGGCCGACCAGTTCGGTCAGGAATATCCGGGCGTCGGCGTAGCGCAGATCGGCGCTCTGGTAGAGGGTGCGGTAGATCAGGGCGAGGGCCGAGATGCGCTGGCGCGTGTCACCGACCGCCGCCTTGGCCTTGGTATCCGTCAGGGCGCGCTGCTGCATCGACAGCAGCGACGAGATGATCTGCAGGTTGTTCTTCACCCGGTGGTGGATCTCGCGCATCAGCGCGTCCTTCTCCTCGAGGGAGGCGGTCAGGGCGGCGTCGCGTGTGGTGATGTTCTCGGCCAGCTCGTCAAGGGTGCGGGCCAGCACCCGGATCTCGGCGGGGGCCTTCATGGCCTGGACCGGCCGGACGGTGAACCGGCCGCGGGCATAGATGGCCGCAACCCGCTCCAGATAGACCAGCCAGCGGACGACGATGCGCTCGGACACCCACATCACCGACAGGAAGGCGATCAGCCAGGCCAGCAGCGGCACGAGCAGGGAGCCGACGGGATCCAGCCGGGCCCAGGATAGCAGGCCGGGCGAAGGTGCCGACAACAGGGCGTAGACATCGCGCCCCGCCAGCGCGGCCCCCGCATAGACGCGGCGGCGGCCGTTCGCGTCTTCGGCCTCGAAGATGGCGGAGGAGTCCCGCCGGGCCTGTTCAACCCAGCCCGTGAGGCTGCGTCCCCTCGACAGGGTGAAGGCCGCCTGGTCGGTGGCGGTCAGTATCTGACCTTCGCCATCGGTCAACGCCGCCTGCGATCCCTCGGGCAGGGCGCGGTCGGAGATGTCGGGCTGGAGCGCGGTCAGGGGAATGACGGCGACCATGACCCCGTCGAAGGTGCCGAGCGGACGCTCGAGGCGGATTGCAACGATCAGGCCCGGGGCCTCGCCCGCCTGGACCGGAACGCGGGCGAGGACGGTGTCTTCACCGGCACGCAGCCTCTGGAACCACGACGAGGTGCGGGCCTGCATCAGCCAGGTGGGTGAGGCGGTGCCGAGCCTCCGGGAGGCGCAGGTGGTGACCCCGGTTGGGGTCAGGCGCGCCAGACCGTCGACACCCTCGATCCGCTGGACGAGACTGGTGAGCCGGGGCTCACAGAACAGCTGGAGCCCCTCGGGCCGCAGGGCCTGAAGCAGGACGGTGGTGCTGTCCAACCGGCCCTTGACGCTGGCGGCGGTCCGTTCGGCGGCGAGTTGCAGGTCGTCGCGGCGCTGCTGGTTCTGATCCCGGAACTGCTCATTGGCCTGAAACGCGCCCAGCGCCAGCACCGGCAGTAGCGCGAAGGCCAGCGCCGCGCCCAAGCGAAAGCGGATGCCCTGGAACTGCGGTCGGGCCAGACCCCGACCCAGCGCTCGCCCGAGGCGGACCACCTCAGCCCCGAACGCTGCTCAGGCGATCCGCGGCGGCGAGTATGGAGCGCATGGCGTCACCGGCGGCGCGGCCGTCACGGGCGTATCCGCCCCGCTCGAGCGTGGCCTGCAGCGCCTTGCGGGCGCGGGAGACGCGGCTCTTCACGGTGCCGACCGCGCATTGGCAGATCGCGGCGGCCTCTTCATAGGCGAAACCGCCCGCGCCGACGAGGATGAGCGCCTCGCGCTGCTCCTCGGGCAGGGTGGCGAGGGCCAGGCGAAGCTCGTCGAGGGCGACCGGGGATTCCGGGTCGTCGACGGCTACGAGGGTCCGTTCGGCGGCCTCCTGATCCAGCTGCGACTGGCGCCACGAGCGGCGCTTTTCGGAGTAGAACTGATTGCGCAGGATCATGAAGGTCCAGGCCTTCATATTGGTGCCCATCTGATAACTGGCCCGGGCATCCCAGGCCTTCATCATCGCGTCCTGCGCCAGATCGTCCGCGGCGGTGGGGTCGCCGGTCAGGGTGCGTGCGAACGCCCGCAGATGCGGAATCAGCGCGACCAGCTCCCTCTTGAAGGCGTTGTCGTCAGCGGAGGGGGGCTTGGGAGGCGGGGACGAGGCGCCGCTCATGCGCCGCTCCCGCCCGACGAGCGTTCATCGGCACGGCGCAGAATGTCCAGGAACTCATCCGGGACGGGTTCATTCACGACCTCGTCGAACATATGCCTCAGCTTGACGCCGATGGCCTGCTGACGAAGGCGCGCTTCCTCAAGCGCTGCGCCGGTGGGGGGCGGCGCTTTGCGGGAAGGGTTGGAATTGTCTGTCATGGAATGAACGGTCGCCACCCTGGCGCTGTTTGATGCAAGCCGAGAAACGCCAGCGCTGATAGACGGTTCCTAGGTTACCGCGGTTTAATGCTCAAGCTTTCCGTCCAAGGCGGGAACCGTGGCCTATTTGATACGTTGAACGGGATTGCCGAGGTTCCAGATTGGTCGGAACCGTTCTTGATTGTGGGGGAATATCCATGAGCCTGTTGGCCCGTCTCGCGCCGCACCTTCCTTATGTGCGCCGTTACGCCCGTGCGTTGACCGGGGACCAGACCACCGGCGACAACTACGTCCGGGTGGCTCTTGAGGCCCTGGCCGCCGGCGAGCGTCAGCTGCCGGCCGAGATGACCCCGCGGGTTGCACTCTATCATGTGTTCCACGCCATCTGGTCCTCGACCGGGGCCCAGCTGGAGGACAAGAGCGGCATGGAGGGGCGCGACGACGCCTCGCGCCGCTTGATGCAGATTGCCCCGCGCTCGCGCCAGGCCTTCCTGCTCACCGCTCTGGAGGGGTTCACCCCGTCCGAAGCCGCACAGATTCTCGACGCCGACGCCATGGACGTCGAGCGGCTGATCGCCGAGGCCCAGTCCGACATCGACGCCGAACTGGCCACCGATGTGCTGATCATCGAGGACGAGGCCATCATTTCGGCCGACATCGAAAGCCTGGTGAAGGAACTGGGCCACCGGGTCACCGGCACCGCCACCACCCACGACGAAGCCGTCGACGCCGTCGCCCGTCATCGCCCGGGTCTGGTTCTCGCCGACATCCAGCTGGCCGACGGTTCGTCGGGTATCGATGCGGTCAAGGATATCCTGAAGCGGATCGACGTGCCGGTGATCTTCATCACCGCCTTCCCGGAGCGCCTGCTGACCGGCGAGCGGCCCGAGCCGACGTTCCTGATCACCAAGCCCTTCCAGCCGGAGACGGTGAAGGCGGCGATCAGCCAGGCCCTGTTCTTCCATCCGTCGCGTCAACGCGAAGCGGCCTGAGACTCTCCCCGAACGACGTGAAAGGCCCCGGTCGCGAGACCGGGGCCTTTTGCTGTCGGCCTACTGAACCGGGGCGTTGACGTTGGGGGCGTCGACGGTCGCGGGGGCCGTGGGCTGGCCTGTCGCGGTGGTCGGAGCGTCGGCCGCCGGGGGGGCGACCGGCGGGGTCTGGAAGGCGGCGGCGTCGACGGCCTGTTCGCCATTGTTGGCGTTGGTGTTGGCGAAGCCGCCCTGGCTGACGAACCACATGCCCAGCAACAGGATGGCGACCGCCGCCAGGGATATGATCAGCAGGGTCAGGATGCGGACCCCGCCGCGGCCGCCGCGGACATATTGCGCCTCCACCGGGCGGCCTTCGTGGACCGCGTCGGCGGCCTTGTCGTGGGGCGATTCTTGGGTCATGGCGGGCCTCCGGACGGCGATTGTGGAATACCGGATAAACGCGCTCGCCAGCGTAGCCGTTCCGAGGTGCACCCCGCAGGCGAAAAAACTTCGCCAGGGCCGGAACCAGAGGTGAGAGCCGCCGTTATGGGTCTGCGGAGGCGGCGACGCCCCCCCGACTTAGGACTGGCGCAAGCCAGTCTGTCGCCTCCGCGCCTCATTCTTGATGATGCCACTTCAGGCGGACCCCAGTGGTCCGCCTTTTTCTTTGTCCGCGGCTGGACAGTCCTCGCTGCCTCGGCATGATGCGCGTCCACAAAGAAAACCTGCGGAGATGTCCATGGCTCGCGTCAATCGTCAGTGGGTGCTGCGCCAGCGGCCCCGGGGTCTGATTCAACCCGGAGACCTGGAGCTGGTCGAGTCGCCGGTCCCCGCCCTCAACGAGTCCGAGGTTCTGGTCCGCACGATCTATCTGTCACTGGACCCCACCAACCGTACCTGGATGAACGACGCCGAAGGCTATCTTCCCCCGGTGCCGATCGGCGGCGTGATGCGCGGCCTGACCCTGGGCGTGGTCGAGGAAAGCCGGTCGAACCGGTTCCGCGTCGGCGACATCGTCACCCCGCTGTCCGGCGGCTGGGCTCACTATGCGGTGGTCCCGGAGATGGAGCTGCGCCAGGTGCACCGGGCCCCGGGCCTGCCGCTGACGGCGAACCTGTCCGTGCTGGGCATGACGGGGATGACCGCCTATTTCGGGATCACCGATGTGCTGAAGCCGCAGGCCGGCGAGACGATTGTGATCTCGGCCGCCGCGGGGGCCGTGGGCTCGATCGCCGGTCAGGTGGCCAGGGCGCGGGGCGCGCGGGTCATCGGCATCGCCGGCGGACCGGAGAAATGCCGCTGGCTGACGGAGGAACTCGGGTTCGACGCGGCCATCGACTACAAGAACGAGGACGTGGGCGAGGCGCTGGACCGTCTGGCTCCGGACGGCGTCGATCTTAATTTTGAAAATGTCGGCGGCGACATCATGATCGCCGTGTTCAACCGCCTGAAGGCCCACGGGCGCATGGCGGTGTGCGGCCTGATCTCGGCCTACAACGCGACCAAGATGCCCCCGTCGCCGAACTTCTCGCGCATCATTACCCACCGGCTGACCGTTCAGGGATTCCTGGTGCTGGACTACGCCCCCCGCGCCCGCGAGATGGTCGCCGAAATGGGGCCGTGGCTGCAGGACGGGACCGTCAAGTGGAAGGTCCACGTCGACGACGGGCTGGAAAACGCGCTGGATTCCCTGAACCGCTTGTTCACCGGCGATCACGACGGCAAGCTTCTGGTGCGGGTCTCCGAAGAACCCGCAGGCTGAGGATGCCCGCATGAGCGAACCGCTTCACGTCCATTTCGAGGATCTGGCCGTGGGCGAGGTCGTGTCTCTGGGCGCCTGTATGGTGGATCCGGCGGCCATGGACGTCTTCGTCGAGCGGTTCTCGCCCGGCTGGGACGTCTCCTACGGCGCGCCCGACGCCATGGTCTATGCCCTTTGGAGCCGGTTGTTCGCGGACAAGGTTTCGAGCTGGGCCCAGTCCAAGGTGCTGGCGGTCGATGGCCTGCGCTTCATGCGCAACCCGCCCGCGGGCGAACTGATGCGCGGACGGATGACGGTGATGGGCAAAGACCCCGTCGGCGACGAGAAGGGCATCGTCATCGCCCAGCACGACCTGCTGGACGAAGCCGGACGGCTGATCTTCTCCTGCCTGACCCGCGCCCTGCTGGCGCGGCGCTGACGGCAATGAAAAGCCCCGCCCGGCGAACCGGACGGGGCTGATCGCTTTTAGTCAGGCTATCGCCCCTTCGGGCGACTTGAGCCCTATCAGGCGTTGCCGGCGGTCGGCTGGTTGGCGGCGGCCTGCTGGATGGCCATGGCGATCAGGCGGTCCCAGCCCAGCAGCGACACCAGGTGGGCGTAGATCTGGCCCAGAGCGCCGTTGTCACGCAGTTCGACCAGTTTGTCGGCCGGAAGGGCCTTCAGCTTCTCTTCCGAGACCGCGAAATACTCGGCGATCTTTTGCGGCTCGGCGGCCGTGCCGTCCGGGTTGCGCGGGGTGAAGACCGCTTCGCGGGTCTCGAGCAGGTCGAGGTCGTTCAGCAGTTTGACGAAGGCCTCGGTGCGCTGGCGCTCCTGCTCGAAATTGTTGCAGAACTCCATCGCCTGCTGGACGTAGGGCGACGGCTGGCCGTCGATGAACAGCGGGGTCGCGCCGCCTTCCTTGATGAAGGGCGCGTCGCGGTCCAGGCACAGGATCAGGCGCTTCTGGACTTCGTCATTGGCGAAGACGAACGGATAGCGGCGGATATAGGCCGGGATGTAGGCGTCGGGGCGGAACTCGCCCTCAGCGTTGACGAACAGGTTCTCGCCCGGACGCAGGGCCATGACGGCGACCGGCTGTTTGGCCTCGCCGACGAAGATCACCGGATAAGTCAGGGCGGCCGGTGCGAACTCGGTGACCGTCAGCGGCACGATGTTGCTGGCACCCGCGAAGGCATACGGTTTGGTGACCGGATCGACACCCAGCGCGCTGTGGGCCTCGACCGAGAGCGGCTCGGGCTTGCCGTAGAAGAGGACGGTGCCCGAGAGCGGGCTGGCGTTGGCAATGGTGTCGGTCATGGACGCTGAACGAGCTCTGGAATTGAGGGAACGGCGCTTCTAGCCCAGACGACGGCGGGCGGCAAACGCGGCGGTTTCCGCCATCCGGTCAAAACCGATAGGTCACCCCCGCGCGCAAGCTGCGTCCGGGCAGGGGCGCGATATCCTTCTGGAAGCTGGCGTGTTCGCGGGCCTCCGCATCGGTCAGGTTCGAGGCTTCGGCAAAGACTGTGAGGTTGCGGTCGGCGAACGGCCGGACGGCACCCTTCAGGCTGACCAGGGTGTAGCTGTCGGTCGGGCGCTCGAAGACCGCGGTGCGGGCCTGTTCGCCGACGTGACGGACGTCCAGCCCGACGTCGAACCGCCTTGAGGTCCAGTCGAGCCCGGCCGTGACCGACCACGGCGGAATGCGTGCCGCGGGTCCCAGGTCGGTACTCGCGCGCACCCAGTCTGCGGCACCGCTGAGGGTCAGATTGCGGTCGCCGCTCTCCCAAAGACGGTATTCGGCCTCCGCCTCGAAGCCCCGGAAGTCGGCGTCGGTCTGGATGTATTCGAAGATCGGCAGGCCGGAATCGACGTCGTCGACGCCGGTGGGACGCAGGTCGATGAAACCGTCGTAGCTTGCGGCATAGGCGTGGAGGTCGGCTTCGAACGGGCCCTTGGCGAAATGCAGGGTCGCCTCGACGGATGTGGCAACTTCGGAGTCGAGGTCGACGTCGCCGACCTCAAAGGCTCCGGTGGCGACGTGGGCCCCCTCTGCGAACAGTTCGACCTCGCTGGGTGCGCGCTCGTTGCGGGCGATGCTGAGACCCAGGAAGAGGGGGGCGGACGGGCGGACGAAGACGCCGGCCGAGGCGGACAGGTTGGAGAAGTCACGCTCTGCGGTCGCGCTTTCCAGCGAGCGGTTGTCGAACCGGAGGCCGCCTTCGAAGCCCAGGCCGCCGCGGTCGAACCGCTGGACCGTGTAGACGCCCTGTTCGGTGATGTCGGTGCGCGGCACATAGGCCTCGTCGCCGACGGCGTCGAAGGTGCGGTCCAGAAGCTGGACGCCGACCACGCCCTGCCAGCCGTCGCGTTCGCGCTGGATCAGTTCAAACCGCCCCTCGGTGCCTTCGGAGAAGAACTGTGTCCCAACCTCGTCGCCCTCGAACTCGGTGTGGGCGTAGTCGGCCCAGCCGCCGGACAGACGGGCGGCGCTGAATGGCCCGGCGGCGAAGGTCAGCTCTCCGCGCAGGTCGTAGCGGGTCTGCTCGAGGCCGATGGAGACGCGCTCCTCCTCCGCGTCGGGATCGAGCGGATCGGGTTCGTGCGCATGGCCGGGCACGCCATAGGTGGTGTCGACGTGTTTGACCGAGGCACCGATGTAGCCGCGTGATCCGATCCAGCTAAGGCCCGCGCCGTACTGGTCCAGCTGGACAAAGGTCTGTTCGACGGTGCGCTCGTCGCCGGCGACCTCGCCCTCCTCGTCAAGGAGTCGTTGTGATTCCGGGAAGACCGGAACCTCATAGTCGGAAGCCTCACGGGTAAAGCCGTCGATGCTGAAGACCAGCGGGCCGGCGTTGGCTTTCAGCCGGGCACCGAAGCTGGAGCCCTGATCGACGGTGGAATACTGGGCCGACAGATGGCCGTCGACGCCGTCCTCGGCCGGGGCGGTTGCGATCCGGTCGTCGATAATGTTGACCACGCCGCCGATGGCCGATCCGCCGAAGACGAGGGTGGAGGGGCCGCGAACGATCTCGATGCGCTGGGCCTCGGCCGGGTCGACCGCGACCTGGTGGTCGGGCGACACCGAACTGGCGTCGATCATGCCGAGGCCGTTGGTCAGGACCTGGACGCGGGGCCCCGACAGACCACGGATCACCGGCCGGCTGGCACCGGGCGCGAAATTGGTGCTCCGCACGCCGGGCAGGCCGTTGACGAGATCCCCCAGGGTCGCGGCCGGGGCGACGGCCAGATCCTCCTCGTCCAGCACATCGACGGCCAGCAGACTGGCTCGGTCGGTGACGCCGAAGGGCGAGCCGGTGATGATGACGTCATCCACCTGGGCGGTGCTGCCCCGCGGGGCCGTCTGGGCGACCGCGACCCCGGTGAAGGCGGACCAGCCGGCGGCGGCGAGAAGAAGGGAACGATAGGAGATCATGGGCGGCCTCACGTCAGGAATGTATCTGTTATGAGATAACATCACACGGGGTCAAGCCCGCCGTTGCGGGACGGCACTCGAACCATTAGCTCTGGAGCATGGGCGATAACTGCCATCACCATCACGACGCCGGCCCGCCCGGCGAGGTCGAAGTCGAGCGCGCCCTGTCCGCGGTCGCCGCGCGGCTGACCGCGGAGGGTGAGCGCATGACCCCGGCGCGGCAGCGGGTGCTGTCGTTGCTGCTGGCCGCCGGTGAGCCGATGAAGGCCTATGACCTGATCGCCCGGTTCGGCGACGACGGGCAACCGGCCAAGCCGCCGACGGTCTACCGCGCGCTCGAATTTCTGGAGCGCAAGGGGCTGGCGCACCGCATCGCCTCGATCAGCGCCTATGTGGCCTGCACATCGGAGGGGCGGGATCATGCCGCCGCCTTCCTGATCTGCGACTGTTGCGGGGCGACGCAGGAGGTGTCCTCGCCCGTCGCCGGCGATCTGGGCCGGGCCGCAGACGCCGCGGGCTACACCATCGACCGGACGACCATCGAGGCGCACGGACGCTGTTCGGCCTGTGCCGTCGCCGCCTGATTTCAGGTTCGGCTGGCGCGATGGGACGTCAGCACCTATCTGCCCCCCATGGACGCGATCCGGCTCTCCCCGCCCCGTCGCCTGACCGTGCCGGTGTCGAACCGGTGGGGCTCGGGCCAGATGTCCGTGCTGGATTTCGGCGACGCGAACCGGCCCGTCGATCTGATCTTCGTCCACGCCAACGGCTTTAATGCCCTGACCTACCGCACCCTGCTGGCCCCCCTGTCTGGAAGCCTGCGGATCTGGGCGCCCGACCTGCGCGGCCATGGTGGAACCAACCTGCCGGCCGACCCCAGAGGACGGCGCAGCTGGGCCGATCACCGCGACGATCTGGTCGCCCTGCTGGATACGCTGGACGGACCGCCGGTGGTCCTGGCCGGACATTCGATGGGCGGCACCTCGGCGTTGCTGGCTGCGGCCGAGCGGCCGGACCGTGTCTCACGGCTGCTGCTGCTCGATCCGGTGATCTGGAGCCGGCTGACAGTATTGGCCTTCAAACTGCCGCTGCTGGACCGGATTGCGTCGCGCATTCCGCTGGTCAGGAACGCCCGCCGCCGCCGTGCTGTCTTCGACAGCCGCGAACAGGCCATGGCCGCCTATACGGGGCGAGGTGCCTTCCGGGGCTGGCCCGAGATGATGCTGGCTGACTATCTGGCCGAAGGGCTGGTGGAGACCGGGGAGGGGCTGACGCTGGCCTGCCCGCCGGAGTGGGAGGCGTCGAACTACGCCGCCCAGAGCCACGACCCGTGGCGGGCGCTGAAGCGTCTGGACCGCCCGGTCCGCATCCTGAAGGGTGAGGCGGGATCGACCTGCCATCTGTCCGGGACGCCCCGGGGCCTGCCCCACGTCACCGTCGAGACGGTGCACGGCGGTACGCACTTCTTCCCCATGCTGCAGGCCGACGTGGCCCGCGACGCCCTGTTTGACGCCGCGGTGTGAGCCTGTCGACCACTGGCGCCGCCGGGATGGGCGGGCTAAACCGCCGCCCACAAGAACAAGCCTTTTGTCCAGGGAATCGCCAGACCATGCGTGAGATCAACCACTTCATCGACGGCGCGTCCTTCACGGGCACTTCGGGCCGGTTCTCCGACGTGTTCGATCCGAACACCGGCGAGGTTCAGGCGCGTGTGCAGCTGGCCTCGGTCGCCGATATGGAGCGTGCCGTCCAGGCCGCGCAGACCGCCTTCGACGGCTGGTCCTCGACCAACCCCCAGCGCCGCGCGCGGGTGATGTTCGAGTTCAAGCGCCTGGTTGAGGCCAATATGAACGAGCTGGCCGAACTGCTCAGCGCCGAGCACGGCAAGGTCGTCGCCGACTCCAAAGGCGACATCCAGCGCGGTCTGGAAGTGATCGAATTCGCCTGCGGCATCCCCCATGTGCTCAAGGGCGAATACACGCACGGCGCGGGCCCCGGCATCGACGTCTATTCGATGCGCCAGCCGCTGGGCGTCGTCGCGGGCATCACCCCGTTCAACTTCCCGGCCATGATCCCGATGTGGATGTTCGGCGTGGCCATCGCCGTCGGAAACACCTTCATCCTCAAGCCTTCGGAGCGCGATCCGTCCGTGCCCGTCCGTCTGGCCGAGCTGATGATGGAGGCGGGGGCCCCCGCCGGGGTTCTGAACGTGGTCCACGGTGACAAGGTGGCGGTCGACGCCATCCTGACCCATCCGCTGGTCCATGCCGTCAGCTTCGTCGGCTCGTCCGACATCGCCCACTATGTCTATCAGACCGGCGCGGCCAACCATAAGCGGGTCCAGGCCATGGGCGGGGCCAAGAACCACGGCATCGTCCTGCCCGACGCCGACATGGACCAGGTGATCAAGGACCTGTCGGGTGCCGCCTATGGTTCGGCCGGCGAACGCTGCATGGCCCTGCCGGTGGTCGTTCCGGTGGGCAAGAAAACCGCCGACGAA
>JBBQOK010000008.1:0-28763 GCA_038330765.1 Caulobacterales bacterium
AACGGGGGAGCCGGGACGCCGGTGAGGCCCGATAAGGGCCGCCAGCCGGTGGGGCGAGTGGATAACGACCACGCGGGGCGGTCTGTCTCGTCGAAACGGTAAACACTACAAACAGCACCGGGCGAGGCCCGGTCGCCCCGCTCCCTCCCCACCTTTCGCCGCGTCCGCGCCGAAAGACGATCCGCCGTGCCCCCTTCTTGTCATCTCAACTCAAAAACAAGTTTGCATCTTAAACAAGTCTGACGTAAACCGGCGTTCTCAACCAGGGGGAGGGCGTCATGTCGTCATCTGAAATCCACCGGCCGGACCGCCTTCACGGACTCGACGCCCTGCGCGGCGGCGCCCTGTTGCTCGGCGTCGTCCTGCACGCCTCGATGAGCTACCTGCCGATCCCGATCTGGCTCTTTCCGGACGACCAGACCTCGCCGGCGGCGTCGGTGATCTTCTTCGCCATCCATCTGTTCCGGATGACGACCTTCTTCCTGATCGCCGGCCTGTTCGCCCACATGATGCTGGGTCGCCGCGGGACCTGGGGCTTCATCAAGGACCGGTTGATGCGCATCGCCAATCCGCTGTTCGGCCTCTGGTGGGTGGTCTTTCCGGCCGTCATCGCGGTGATCGTCTGGAAGGCGGCCCTCGACAACGGCGGGGTCATCCCGACCGACGGACCGCCGCCGCCGCCGATGACGCTCGAAACCTTCCCCCTGCTGCACCTCTGGTTCCTCTGGGTGCTGCTGCTCTTCTACGCCGCCTTCCTGCTGCTCCGCGCGCCCTTCGCCGCTCTGGACCGGAACGGCGTGGTCGGACGGTTGTTCGACCGGCTCACCGGTGCCCTCATCGGTCCGTGGACGCCCGCCGTCATGGCCGCGCCCCTGGCCATCGCCCTGTGGCTCACGCCGGACTGGATCGCCTTCTTCGGCATCCCCACGCCGGATAAGGGCTTCGTCCCCAACCCGGCCGCCGTGATCGCCTTCGGCTCTGCCTTCGGTCTCGGCGTGCTGCTCGACCGCCGCCGGGATCTGCTGGTCCGCATCGAACGCCTCTGGCCCGTCTTCCTGGTCGCGGCAGCCGGTTCCGGTGCCGGGGCCCTGTATCTCTCGGGCGGCGTGGTCCCGATGCTCGAGCCCCTGACCGATCCGTCGGCCAGGGCCGCGACGGCCGCCCTCTACGCCTTCGCCGTCTTCGCCTCGACCTTCGCGGCCACCGCGCTCTCGCTGCGCTTGCTGTCGGGCTACAGCGCCGTTCGCCGCTATCTCGCCGATGCCTCCTACTGGGTCTACATCGTCCACCTGCCGCTGGTCATGGTCGGCCAGGTCCTGATGCTGGACGCCTCCCTGCCGTGGTGGGGCAAGCTGGGCGGCGTGGTCGTCGGTGTCATGTCCGTCAGCCTGCTCAGCTACGAACTTCTGGTCCGCCACACCTTCGTGGGCCGCTTCCTCAACGGCCGCCGCATCCCGTGGCGTCGGCCCCGCCAGCCCGCGCTGTCGCCCGCCGAATAGCTTGCCAAGCCAGACCGGCTCGTTCACCCCATCTGGACGAGCCGGTTCCGGAGAATCGCCCCCATGCCCGCCAAACCCCGCCCGCATTCCCCCCAGGACGACCTCGCCTTCATGCGCTCGATCGTCGAGGGCGGCGGGCGGCCGTCGGTGACCCTGGCAATCTGCTATCTGGCCGGCGGGTTGCTCTACGGCCTCCAGTGCCTGTTCCACGTCGGGCAGGTGACGGGGCTGATCCGCTGGCCCGATCTGGCCAATCTGGCCTTCGTCATCCTGATCAGCGTCAGCTTCCTGTCGGTGCTGACCTGGGCCATCCTCAAGGACCGCAAGGACGGCATGGGCAACCGCGGGAGCCTCGCCAATCGCAGCCTCAACGCGGCCTTCAGCGCCACCGGCATGGCCAACACCGCCGTCATCATCGTCTTCGGCGTCGGTGCCGTCCGCGATCAGGACTTCGCCATCTGGCTCTACTATGCCGCCATCGTCTTCGCTCTCCAGGCCGCCGCCTGGTATATGGCCTGGACGCTCAAGCGGAAGGGCTGGATGCTGGCCACCGCGCTCGGCGGCTGGGCCACGGCCGTGGCGCTCGGCCTGCTGGTGCGCGAACCGGTCTGGTATCTCGGTGTCTGCACCGTCGCCCTGTTCGCCCTGTTCGCCCTTCCGGGCTGGGTCATGTTCCGCGACGCCCGGGCCGGGTCGAAGGCGGCCTGAGACATGGGGCTGGCCGATCTCGGACGGATCGATGACGTCATCCACGGCCGTATGCGGCTGGGGATCATGGTCTATCTGGCCGATGTCGACGCCGCCGACTTCACCGAGCTCAAGACCGTCCTCGAGGCCACCCAGGGCAATCTTTCGGTTCACCTCAAGAAGCTGGAGGACGCGGGCTACGTCGCCATCGACAAGAGCTTCGTCAACAACAAGCCCCTGACCCGCGTCTCGATCACCCGGTCCGGCCGTCAGGCCTTCGGCACCTATCTCGAGGCCATCGGCGCCCTGATCGGAGGCAAGGACTGATGGCCCGCCTGCGGGTCATGGGCATCGTCAACGTCACGCCGGACAGTTTTTCGGACGGCGGCCGGCTGGCGACGGTCGAGGCCGCCGTGGCTCACGGCCTGCGTCTGATCGAGCAGGGGGCCGACATCCTCGACATCGGCGGCGAAAGCACCCGGCCCGGCGCCGACCCGGTTGCCGAGGCCGACGAGATCGCCCGCACCATCCCGGTCATCGACGGCCTGCGCGCCCGCTGGCCCGGCCCGATCAGCATCGACTCCATGAAGCCCGCCGTCGCCCGCGCCGCCGTGGCCGCCGGCGCCACGATGTGGAACGACGTGGCGGCCCTGACCTTCGCGCCGGACGCCCCGGCCGTGGCCGCTGAACTCGGCTGCGACCTGATCCTGATGCACATGAACGGCGAACCCCGCACCATGCAGACCGCGCCGCACTACGACGACGTGGTCGCCGAGGTCGCGAACTGGCTGACCGCCCGTGCCGAAGTCGCCATGGCGGCGGGCGTGGCGCGCGAGCGGATATGGCTCGACCCCGGCATCGGCTTCGGCAAGACCGCCGCCCACAATCTGGCCCTGACCGCCCATCTCGAGCGCCTGACCACGACCGGCTTCCCGGTGCTCTACGGAGCCAGCCGCAAGCGGACCATCCAGTCGATCGACCCTTCCGCCACAGACCCGGCCGACCGCCTCGGCGGCTCCCTCGCCCTCGCGCTCGAGGCGGCCCGAAACGGCGCCTCCATCCTTCGCGTCCACGACGTCCGCGAGACGGTCCAGGCCCTCGCCGTGCAGGCCGCCGTCGCCTCGGCGATCCTCTGACCGGGCATGATCAGAGTGCCGCAGCCGTCGTCCAGGATCGCCGTGCGGACCTCGCCCGGGATGCATAAACCGGTTGCCGTTTCGCGCGCGATTGGCCATCCCCTCGCCATGACCTCCGCCCCGGGAAGAGTGCTGATCATCGCCGGTTCCGACTCTGGCGGCGGGGCGGGGATCCAGGCAGACATCAAGGCCGTCACCGCCATGGGCGGTTACGCCGCCACCGCCATCACGGCGATCACGGTGCAGAACACGCTCGGCGTTCACGGCGTCCATCCGCTGCCGCTCGACCTGATCGAGGCCCAGGCGCGCGCCGTGCTGGACGACATCGGTGCCGACGCGATCAAGACTGGCATGCTCGGCGCGACCGACGTAGTCGAGCGCGTGGCGGCCATCCTCGACAGCTCCCGTGCGCCGGCGGTCGTTGACCCGGTCATGGTGGCCAAGGGCGGCGCGTCCCTGCTCCCCGACGAGGCGGTGCAGGCGGTGCGGTCGCTGATGATTCCGCGGGCGGCCCTGCTGACCCCCAATGCCCCTGAAGCCGAAGCCCTGACCGGGATCGCCGTCGCCGACCTCGACGGCCAGCGCCGGGCCGGCGAGGCGCTGCTGGCCATGGGCGCCGGCGCCGTGCTGATGAAGGGCGGCCACGTGACGGGCGGCACGGTGATCGACCTGCTGCTGACGGCCACCGGCGAGACCCTGCTGGAAGGTCCCCGCGTCGACACCCGCCACACCCACGGCACCGGCTGCACCCTCGCCAGCGCCTGCGCGGCCGGACTGGCGAATGGCCGCCCGATGGAGGTGGCGGTGGCCGAGGCCTGGGCCTATGTCGCCGAAGCCATCCGCCGGGCACCGGGGCTGGGGAAGGGGCACGGCCCGCTCGACCACGGTTGGCCCCTGAGGGACGCGAAGTGAGTGATCTGGAAACCCGTCTCACCGACATCGTCCGCGCCGATGCCGGCCTGATGCACGTTCTGAGGACGATGCGCGGTCTCGGGCTTGCCGACTGGCGGATATTCTCCGGTGCCGTCTACCAGAGCGTCTGGAACGCCCTGACAGCAAGGCCGGCGGGCTATGGCGTTCGGGACTACGACATCGGCTATTTCGACCCGGACGTCAGCTGGGACGCCGAGGACGGAGTCATCCAGCGTGTCGCCGCCGCGTTCGACCCGCCCTTCTGCGACCTCGTCGAGGTCCGCAATCAGGCCCGTGTGCACCTGTGGTTCGAAGGCAAGTTTGGCGAACCCTATGCGGCCCTGACCGGCACGGATGAAGCCTTGGGCCGCTTCGTCGCCCCGGCCTTCGCGGTCGGCGTCCGGCTGGAGCCCGATGACCGCATCAGCGTGGCCTCACCGTTCGGGCTGGATGACGTGTTCGGCATGATCCTGCGCCCAAATCCCGACCGTCCGCTCGCCAGGGGCTGGAGCCGTGCGGCCGAGAACGCACTCAGCCGCTGGCCCGAACTTCGGGTGCTCAAAACGGAAAGCCGGGGATAGATGCCGCAACCGACCCTCGCCATGCGCCAGTGGACCGTAGACGCCTTCGCCTCCGGCCCGTTCCGGGGCAACCCCGCCTGCGTGGTCGAGCCTTTCGACGTCTGGCCCGATGCGGGCTGGATGCAGGCCCTGGCGAAAGAGAACAACCAGGCCGAAACGGCCTTCCTGCTGCATACGAGCGATCCTGACCGGTTCGGCCTTCGCTGGTTCACGCCGGGCCGCGAGGTGGATCTGTGCGGCCACGCGACCCTGGGATCGGCCCATGTGCTGATCGCTGAGCTCGGCTCGGACGCGGCGACCCTGACCTTCGACACCCGTTCCGGCCCGCTGAGAGTCCGGCGTGCGGGCGACGGCTACGAGATGGATTTCCCGGCCGATCCGCCGCGCCGCACAGGGTCGGTGCCAGGTCTGGCCGAGGCGCTCGGTGTCGAACCGGTTGAGGTCTGGGCTGGCCGCTATCTGGTCGCTGTGCTCGCCTCCGCGGAGGCTGTCCGTTCGCTGGAACCCGACATTCGCGCGCTCCGAAGCCTTCAGGGCGAGGCGGGTGAACCGGGTGAGGTGATCGTCTGCGCTCCGGCCGACGCCGGCGACGATGTCGACGTGGTCGATCGCTTCTTCGCGCCGGGCTGCGGGGTGGACGAGGACCCGGCCACCGGCTCCGCCCACTGTATCCTCGGCCCGCTCTATGCCGACAGACTGGGCCGTCCCGATGTGCGGTTCAGGCAGGTGTTCCCCGGACGCGGCGGCGATATCGGGACGGAAGTCCGGGGCGATCGCGTGCTGCTGCGCGGGCGAGCCGTCACGGTGATCGAGAGCCGCCTGCGCATCGCGCCATAGGGAAGGGGCACCGCCCTTTCGGACGGTACCCCTCTGACCTCACGGGGAGGAAAGGTCAGGCCCTAGTGACGACGGTTATCGCGGTCACGGCGCTCCGACCGGATCTGCATGGCCAGGCGGTCATAGCGACGGTCGAGGTCGCTGCGCTCCCAGCGGGTCAGGCCGCCGCGCAGATAGCTCCGCTCCAGACGGACCAGGCTGTTCAGCTCCGACATCAGCCGGGACGCTTCACGGCGGCTCAGCGAGCCGTTGCGCTGGCCGACGTCGATGCGGCGATCCAGCTGATATTTGCGCTGGCTGATCGACTGCCAGCCGCCCCGGTTCTGCTCGTGCCGGTCGCCGCGATCGTGGCGATCGTTCTGCTCGTACCGGTCGCCGCGATCGTGGCGATAGTTCTGGGCCGCGGCCGGGACCGCGACGGACGCCGCGGCGAGGGCCAGGATGGGGATGAGGGCCTTCTTCATCATGGTCTTTATCCTTCGCGTTCGACGCAGACCGGGGCGGCTGCGTTGATGTGGAGAAAACCATTCGCCGGCTGAGCCCCATCTGAACGGCTTGCGTCAGGCGGCGTTCATGTCGATTACAACGCTTCCATCCCACTCCTCGCACGCGTGCTATTGATCCAAAGGGGCGGGCCAGATCGGTGAAACATGACTACACGCGCCGTTCAGCCGTCGTTCAGAGCCTCGGGCCTAGACCGTCTGCCATGAACCGGATGCCTGCCTACATCCTCGCCGCCCTGCTCGCCGCAGCGCCCCTGTCCGCGGCGGCGCAGGATCGTGGCGATCGCAGCGATCGCGCCGAACAGGATCGCGAACGGCCGAGGCGTGAGCAGTCGGACGAGCGGCCTCGCGTCAGTGTGGGTGCCGCGGTCCAGCGCGCCTCCGCGGGCCGGCCCGGACGTTTCCTGGGTGCCAGCGACCGCGGCGACACGATTGTGGTCCGCTGGGAGTATCCTGGCGGGCGCGTTGCGGACATCATGGTGGATGGTCGGACCGGCCGGGTGATCGGAGAACGCTAAATGCGTGTGCTGCTTGTCGAAGACGACGTCGACCTGTCGCGCCAGCTCAAGGGCGCGCTCTCGGACGCCGGCTATGCGGTGGACCACGCGTCCGACGGCGAGGAGGCGCATTTCCTCGGCGACACCGAACCCTATGACGTGGTCGTGCTCGATCTCGGCCTGCCCAAGATTGACGGCGTCTCTGTGCTGGAGCGCTGGCGCCGGGACGGCAAGACCACGCCGGTCTTGATCCTGACCGCGCGCGGAGCCTGGTCCGACAAGGTGTCGGGCTTCGACGCCGGAGCCGACGACTATTTGACCAAGCCCTTCCACACCGAGGAGCTCCTGGCCCGGCTGCGCGCCCTGCTGCGGCGCTCGGCCGGCATCGCCTCCGCGACCCTCTCATGCGGCGGCCTGCGCCTTGACCCCCGCGCCGCCCGCGCCACCGTCAACGGCGAGCCGCTGCGCCTGACCTCGCTGGAATACCGGCTGCTGCACTATCTGATGATGCATCAGGGCCGGGTGATCAGCCGGACGGAGCTGGTCGAGCACCTCTACGATCAGGATTTCGACCGCGACTCCAACACCATCGAGGTGTTTGTCGGCCGCCTGCGCAAGAAGATCGGGTCAGACCGCATCGAGACGGTGCGGGGTCTGGGCTATCGTCTGACGCCATTGGCGGGGGAGCCCGAAGGGGCGTGACCACAGGGGCGGGGGGGGAACTGGCTCCGGCCGACGACAGGTCCTGGGGTCGCTGGTTCGGGCGGCCTGGCCGCAGCCTGACCCGCCGTCTGATCTGGCTGGCGTCCGCCTGGATCGTCCTCGCCCTGATGCTCACCGGCTGGGCCTTGACCAGCCAGTATCAGGAGTCCGCCCTCAGACGGCTGGGCAATATGCTGGCCGACACCATCGATGAGGTGGTGATCGCGACAAATGCCGGGCCGGAAGGCATCGTCGTGGCCGAGATCCGCGACGCCCAGACGGATCGCGCCCTGTCCGGAAAATACTGGGCGGTGGCCGAGCTGGACGGTGCAGGGGGCATGCGCTTCATCGCTGGCTCGCCTTCGCTGGCGGGAGAGGAACTGGCCGTGCCGCGCGGCCTTGCGGATCGGCTGAGGGCGGCTTCCGGCACCACGATCAGCTTTAATGACCCCGGCTTTCTGCGTCCCCCGCTGCGGCAGCCGCTCCGCGTCGCCGCCAGCTTGAAATCCTTGCCGGGCGGCAGTGAGCCGCTGGTGTTCATGGCGGCCATCGACCGGACCAATATCGAGAACGACACCCAGCAGTTCGCGACCTTCACCTGGACGGCGCTGATGATCCTCGGCCTCGGCCTGGTCATCGCCGTCTTCCTTCAGGTCCAGATCGGACTGCGCCCGCTGTTCAGCCTGCGCAACGAGATCGCCGATGTCCGCAAGGGCAAGGCCGCACGCATCGCTCGCAGTTATCCGCTGGAGATCCAGCCCCTCGCGGAGCAGGTTAACCGGTTGCTCGACCACAATCAGGAGACCGTCGAGCGCCAGCGGACCCATGTCGGCAACCTGGCCCATGCGCTGAAAACGCCCCTGTCGGTGATGCTCGCCGAGGCCGGCTCGCAGAAGGGGGCGCTGCCGGACATGGTGCGCAAACAGACCGAGGTGATGAAGGCCCAGGTCGATCATCACCTGCGCCGCGCCCGTGCCGCCGCCCGCGCCCAGATGCTGGGCGAGCGCACGCCCATGCCCGAGGTGCTGGACGAACTGGCGATCATGCTTGAGCGGGTGTTCGAGGAGAAGGGCGTCGAGATCGACTGGCGAGCGCCCGATGACCTCAGCTTCCGCGGCGAGCGGCAGGACCTTCAGGAGTTGCTCGGGAACCTGATGGAGAACGCCTGCAAATGGGCGAAGCGGCGCGTCCGGGTCTCGGCCGGCCCCACCGGCCTGGGCCAGATGGTCGTTGTCGTTGAGGATGACGGAGCCGGTCTGCCCGAAGACCAGCGCGAGGCCGCCCTCCTGCGCGGGGCCCGGATGGATGAAACCACGCCGGGATCGGGTCTTGGCCTCTCGATCGTGGTCGAACTGACCCGGGCCTACGGTGGGCGCATATCGCTGTCGGACAGTGAGCTGGGCGGCCTGAAAGCCGTGCTCGAACTGCCCGCCGCCGAGGCTTGAGGTTCCGTCAGACAGCAGATGTTAACCTTGTTGGCCCAGCATCGCTTTCTGGGAGCAAGCGGCCACGAGGTATTGAATGTCCGGGCTGTCCGTCGCCCATCGCGTTGCGTTGGCCGCTCTGATCGAGCAGGCCCCCGATGGCATGCTCGGAAAGTTGTCGTCCGTCGCCGTCGCCCTGCAGGGCCCGCGCGCGCTGGAACTGGCCACGATGCTGTCCGCGGAAACGACCGATCGTGCACGGCGGCGCGCCGTGATGGCCCCCCTGGTCCCGATGTTCAGGTCGCGCGCTGACGGCATTGAGGCCATGACTTTTCCCGCCACCGTTCTGCCGCGCCTCTGGAAGGCGGCCGCCGAGCGAGAACCCGCTCTGCTGCCCCGACTCGACGACGAGGGTCCGGACGCAGTCGCCGTCTCCAACCGCATCTGTCTGGCCGCTGCCGCCGCGGTGCGGGATCGCCCGGATATGATCTGGCCGCCCGGCGTCGATCCCGAGCGGCGCGAGCAGGGTCTGACCGACCTCGCCGCCTGCCTCGACCTGGCCCATCTGGCTCGCCGTGGCCTGCCGTCTCTGGAGATATGGCTGAAACGCCCCGACGACGACCAGATCGCTGAACTTCGCATCCTGCTCAAGGATTGCGCCCATGTGCATCAGGACGGTGCCCAGCGGGTGTTGGAGATGCTTTTCTCCCACCTCGACGACGCGGTTCTGATTCTTCGGGTGATCACCCAGAGCTCATGCTCGGCCGGTCGCGAGGGCTTCCTCAGCGCCTCCGAACTTTCGGGCTTCGTCGAGCGTCTCATCGCCGGCATCGACGTCCGTGTGGCCCACATCGCCGCCTTCCGGCCGGGATCGGACCTGGCGGCGGTCGATCCCGTCATCGAGGACCTGACCTGGTGCGCCAACGTCCTGAACGAACTGGACGTCACCCTGACGCTCAATCCGCTCAGCGCCTGGGGCAAGTCGGTGCGTGACGCCCGGGTCAGCATCGCCGGCCAGCTCTCGGCCTTCCTCCGCGCCGCCGACCGGGCCGTCGACAAGGCCCTGCCGCTGGAACGGGTTAGGATCGCCGGGCGGATGACACGCAAGGCACCGCTGCTGAGTGCCCCGGTTCACGGGGAGAGCGTGCAGGCCGTGCGGCATCTTTTGAAGCTGGTCGGCGCGGTTCGCAGCGCCGCCTCAATCTTCGGCGCGGAGGCGGACCGCAAGAAGCTGGTCGAGGCCCTGACCGACCGTCTGACCGACTACGCCGACCAGGTGCTGCATGAGGTCAACGACGGCGAGGCACCGGACGAGGTCAACGCTCTGCGGCTGGTCGAGCTGGCCGCGCGGTGTCTCGACTTGATCGACGCCCGCGACGCAGCCCGGACGGTGCGTCGGAGAGCCGCGGTCGCCGGGGCGGCAAAGGCAGGGGTCAAGCCCTCGTCGCGGGCCGCCTGATCGGCTACATCGCGCGGCGATGACGATGTTCTGGATCATGACCGCGTTGCTCGCGGCGCTCGCAGGCCTGCTCGTGCTGGCCGGAGCTCGCCGTGGGGAGGACGCCAGCGAGGCGGTGACCGCCGCCGCCTCCGCCGCCGAACTCGCGGAACTGGACCGCCTCAAGGCGCGCGGCCTGCTCGACGATGCCGCCTGGACCGCTGCACGCGCCGAAGCTGGCCGCCGCATCCTCTCTGCCGTGCGCGACGCCGCTCCGGTCGCCGCCGGGTCGCAGGACCGTTTCTGGGTGCTGGGCGGGCTTGCCGCTACGGCCGCCGCCGGGCTTGGCCTCTATGCCGTTGTCGGGTCCCCGGGCCTGCCGGACCAGTCGTGGGAGCGCCGCGTCGACGAATGGACCGTCGCTCCGGCCGAGACTCTCGCGGCGCCGCAGCTCGCCGCTGTGATCGCTCGGGTCGTCGAGGAGCAGCCCGACAATGCAGAAGCCCTGCGTCAGCTGGGTACGGCCCGGTTCATCGCTGGCGACCCGGCCGGTGCCGTCTCGGCTCTTCGCAGGGCTCTGGCCCTTGAGCCTGAAGTTGCCGCCACCTGGGCGCATCTGGGCGAGAGCCTGGTGTCGATGAACAGCGGCGAAATCGACGGCGACGCCGAGGCGGCGTTCCGCGAGGCCCTGAAGCGCGATCCCGGTCAGCTGGGTGCCCGCTACTTCCTCGGCGAGGCCGCCCTGGCCCGCGGCGAGACGGCGAATGTGCGCGCGATGTGGACACCGCTGATCGCCACGCTGGACCCCGCCGACCCGCGTCGGGCCGATTTGATCGCGCGGATGCCCGGAGGCGGCGAATGAGCTGGTTGCCAAAATCTCCCAAGGCCCGCCGCCGTCTGTGGGTGTTTGTCGCAGTCGCACCCGTCCTGGCCCTCGCCGTCGGCCTATCGCTGTATGCGATGCGCGACAGCGTCACCTTCTTCTTCTCGCCCTCCGAGGCCACGGCCGACACGGCCCCGGCCGGCCGGGTGGTGCGCCTGGGCGGACTGGTCGAGACCGGCAGCGTCGTCCGTGACAGCCAAGGCGAGATCGCCTTCATGGTCACCGACAATGTCGCCTCGACCCGCGTTGTCTATCGGGGTGACCTGCCGGACCTGTTCCGGGAAGGGCAGGGGATTGTGGCCCAGGGTGCCTTCCAGGCGGACCGGAGCTTCCGCGCTACCCAGGTTCTGGCCAAGCACGATGAGAACTATATGCCGCGTGAGGTCGCCGAGCGGCTGAAGGCCAAGGGCGAGTGGCGTCCTGACGATCGCGCGCAGGCCACGCCGTGATCGTCGAACTCGGTGCTTTTGCCCTCATCCTCGCCCTCGCGCTGGCGGCCCTGCAGACCGGCATGGCCGTCGCCGGACGCCTGCGCCGCAGCCCGGTTCTGGCCGGTGCCGCGGAGGGGGCCGCCATCGCTGGAGCCGGGGCCGTCGCGGTCGCCTTCGCCGCCCTGATCTTCGCCTTCACCGTGTCGGACTTCTCGGTCGCCAACGTCGCGGCCAACAGCCACACCGACAAGCCGATGCTCTACAAGGTGGCCGGGGCCTGGGGCAGCCACGAAGGCTCGCTGGTGCTGTGGTGTCTGGTCCTGACCGGCTTCGGTGCCGCCCTGGCCCGCGCCCGCGACCTGCCCTTCGGTCTCAAGACATCGGCGGTGGCGACGCAGGGTTTGCTCGGGGTCCTGTTCCTCGCCTTCGCCCTCTTCACCTCCAACCCGTTCGCGCGGCTGAATCCCGCCCCGTTCCAGGGCGCATCGCTGAACCCGTTGCTGCAGGACCCGGCGCTCGCCTTCCACCCGCCGCTGCTCTACGCGGGCTACGTCGGCTTTTCGGTCTGTTTCTCACTGGCCGTGGCCGCCCTGATCGAGGGGCGGGCCAACTCCAGCTTCTGGCCGGCCTGGGGCCGCTGGGTCCGACCATGGGCCCTGGCCAGCTGGGCCTTTCTGACCGTCGGCATCACCCTCGGCGCCTTCTGGGCCTATTACGAACTGGGCTGGGGCGGCTGGTGGTTCTGGGATCCGGTCGAGAATGCCAGCTTCATGCCGTGGCTGGTCGGCGCGGCCCTGCTGCACAGCGCCGTGGTCACCGAGCGGCGCGGGGCGCTGGCGGGCTGGACCACCTTCTTGGCCCTGCTGGCCTTCACCTTCTCCATGCTGGGCGCCTTCCTGGTCCGCTCCGGCGTCCTGACCAGTGTCCACGCCTTCGCCGTCGATCCCCAGCGCGGCATGATGCTGCTGGCCATCCTCGGTGGCACGGCGGGACTGGCTTTCGCTCTCTTCGCCTGGCGCGCGCCTCAGCTGAAGGGCGGCGGGATGTTCGCCCCGGTCAGCCGCGAGGGGGCGCTGGTGCTCAACAACCTGTTCCTGACCGCCGCCTGCGCCACCGTCCTGCTCGGCACCCTCTATCCGCTGATCCTTGAGGCGGTGAACGGTTCGACCATATCCGTTGGCCCGCCCTATTTCGCCCTGACCTTCGTGCCGCTGATGTCGGTCGCCTTCCTGATCCTGCCGGCCGGCCCACTGCTGGCGTGGAAGCGCGGCGACCTGAAGGGCGTCGGCCAGCGGCTGGCCCTCGCCGCCGGGCTGGCGATCGTTCTCGCCCTCGTCGGCTGGATGCTGTTCGAACCGCGCAAGGCGCTGTCGGCGGCGGGCGTCGGCCTCGGTGCCTGGCTGATCCTTGGGGCGCTGGCCGAGACGGCCGCGCGCATCCGCCTGTTCCGCGTCTCCGCAGGCGAGAGCCTGCGCCGCGCCCGGGGCTTGCCGCTCGGCGCATGGGGTACGACCCTGGCCCACGCCGGACTGGGCGTCTTCGTCCTGGGGGCGGTGGTCGAGACCGGCTACCGCGTCGAGGCGGCCCGTCCCGTCGCCCTCGGAGAGACGGTCCAGGCAGGGGCCTGGGTGGTGCGCCTTGACGACGTCCGGATCGTCGAGGGCCCGAACTATCTGGCCGAACAGGGCAGGCTGACCGTCACCACCCATTCCGGCGCGGCGCCGCGCGAAATCACGGCCGAGCGCCGCTTCTTCCCCGCGGGCGGCCAGACCACCACCGAGGTCGGTCTCGATTTCCGCGGGCTGGACGACGTCTATGTGGTGTTGGGCGAGCGGGGCCGGAACGCGTCCGGCCAGCCGGCGTGGAATGTGCGCGTGTGGTGGAATCCCTGGGCGCGGCTGATCTTCCTCGGTCCCGCCATCATGGCGTTGGGCGGCCTGCTGTCGCTGATGGACCGCCGCCTGCGTCTCGGGGTCGGCAAGCGGAAGCCGCAGCCATGAGGCGCGCGCTGCTGATCGCCGTCGTCGCGCTTGGCCTGATGGCCGCCGAACCGGCTCCCGCGCCTGACCGGCCCTTGCCCGACGCCACGCAGGAAGCGCGGGCGCAGGCGCTGTTCGACGATATCCGCTGCGTCGTCTGCCAGCACGAGGCCATCGCCGACAGCCCGGCGGGAATCGCCGCCGACATGCGCGGAATGGTGCGCGAGCAGATCGCGGCGGGTCGCACCGACAGGGAAATCCGCGACGGCCTGGTCCGGCGCTACGGCGATTTCGTCCTGTTCAAGCCGCCGGTCCGCGCCGGAACCTGGTTGCTCTGGTTCGGGCCGTTCGCGCTCATCGCGGGCGTGGTGGCGACGATTCTGTTCCTCTCCCGCCGGCGCAGGGCCGAGGCGGAGCCGCTTTCGGCTGAGGAAGAGGCGCGGCTGGCGGATATTGTCGCGGAGGCCCAGCTTCGCCGTGATCCTGACGCAAAGCCGACCGACGACTGACGTCCCGACGGACCTATCCTTGCCGCGAGACGTTGGCGGGAGGAGGCGGCGACCTATATTGACGAACTGAACGGGCGTCCGCGCCCGACGAAAGGATCGTACGAAACCCGATGATGAAGCGTAAGGAATTCATGCTGGGGGCCACGTTCGGCCTGGTTCTGGCGGCCGGTGCGACCGCCGGCGGCGTCATTGACTGGCCGACCGCGAACGCGGGTCCCGTCGCCGGCGTCTCGGGCCGGATCGCCCCCAATGCCGGCGGCGCGGGCCTCGCCTTCGCCCCGCCTCAGGGCGCGCCACTCAGCTTCGCCGACATCTTCCAGCAGGTCGCCCCCGCCGTGGTGCAGATCGAGGTGAAGACCCGCGTCGAACGGCCTAGCGGCGGCATGATTCAGCTTCCCGGCATTCCGTTCCCGGTCCCCGTGCCCCAGCCCGAAGCGGGCGAAGAGGATGAGGGAATCACCGGACAGGGCGCCGGCTCCGGTTTCTTCATCTCGGCCGACGGCTACATCGTCACCAACAACCACGTCGTCGCAGACGCGATCGAGATCAAGGTCAAGCTTGCGGATTCCCGCGAACTTACGGCCCGCGTGGTCGGCCGCGACCCGGACACCGATCTGGCGGTCATCAAGGTCGAGGGCCGCGACTTTCCGTTCGTGACCTTCGAGGAGGAGGCCCTGCCCCGCGTCGGGGACTGGGTCATCGCCGTCGGCAACCCGTTCGGGCTGGGTGGCACGGCCACGGCCGGCATCGTCTCGGGACAGGGGCGCGGCGACATCGACAATTTGACGCCCTACACCGACTATCTGCAGATCGACGCCGCCATCAACCGCGGCAATTCGGGCGGACCGACCTTCGACATCTATGGCCGGGTCATCGGCGTGAACACGGCGATCTTCTCCGAAACCGGCGGCTCCATCGGCATCGGCTTCGCCATTCCCGCCTCGATCGCCAAACCGATCACCCAGCGCCTGATGCGCGGTGAGCAGATCCGGCGCGGCTATCTGGGTGCCGAGATCGGCACGCTCGCCCCGAACCAACGGGAGGCTCTGGGCCTGGCAGAGACTCTGGAGGCCGCGCTCATCAACAGCGTCACTCCCGGCGCACCCGCCGAGAAGGCCGGGTTGCGGGAGGGCGACATCGTCGTCAGCCTCAACGGCCAGAACACGGAAACCTCCAGCGAGCTGACACGGCTGGTCGGAGCGGCCGAGCCGGGATCGAACCTGAGGCTCGAGATTATCCGCGAGGGCCGCCGCCAGACCGTCAACGTCCGCGCCGGCACCCGTCCGGCCGATCTCCGCGCGCCCGGCGTGTCGTCCGAGGACGAGGAAGGCGCCGCGCCTGACCGGCCCGCCGCCGTGGTCGGCGTCGCGGTTGAGGGTCTGACCGTCACGCCGATGACCGCCGCCCTGCGCGAGCGCTACAACGTGCCGGAACGGGTCAATGGTCTCGTCATCACCCGCGTCACCCCCGGTTCTCGGGCCGCGCGCCTGCAGTTCCAGCCCGGACTGGTTATCGTTCAGGCCAACGGGCGTCCGGTCAGCACCGCGCAGGACCTCCAGGTACAGGTCGACGCGGTTCGCACCGCGGGCCGTCCTGGCGTCCTGCTGCTGGTCCGCACGCCCCAGGGCAATGCATCAGTGGTGCTGCCGCTGGCTGCCGCGCAATGAAGCCGCGGACGTGAACACTCCTTAACTGCCCCCATCGCCGCCGATGCGCTAACATCGGCGGCGATTCACGTTCGAGGGGCTGATTCCATGCGTATTCTGGTGGTCGAGGACGACGCCGAGGCTGCGACCGCCATGGTCCGCGGGCTGACCGAGGCCGGGCACGAGCCGACCCACGCCGTCGACGGTGCCTTCGGCCTGCTGGAGGCCCAGAAGGGCGGCTATGACGTCTATGTCGTCGACCGCATGATGCCCCGTCTCGACGGCATCGGCATGGTCGAGACCGTGCGCAAGGACGGCGACCAGACACCGGTGCTGTTCCTGTCCGCCATGGGCGAGGTCGAGGACCGCGTCATGGGCCTGAAGGCCGGCGGCGACGACTATCTGGTCAAACCCTATGCCTTCGCCGAGCTGATCGCCCGCGTCGAGGCGCTGGCGCGGCGTCGCGAGACGGGCTCGATCGCCACCATGCTCAAGGTCGGCGACCTTGAGATGAACCTGATCGCCCGCACCGTGCACCGCACGGGCCAGGAGATCGATCTCCAGCCGCGCGAGTTCCAGCTGCTGGAGTTCCTGATGCGCCACGCCGGACAGTCGGTGACCCGCACCATGCTGCTCGAGAAGGTCTGGGAATACCATTTCGATCCCCAGACCAACGTCATCGACGTCCATATCAGCCGCCTGCGCGCCAAGATCGACAAGGGCTTCGACCATGCCATGCTGCAGACGGTGCGCGGGGCGGGGTATCGGCTGGAGCCCTGACCTCAGCCCGTGAAACTCCCCTCCCTCCTTCGCCGCACGCCCTTCCGGCTTACGCTGCTCTTCCTGGCGCTGTTCGCGGCGGCGGCCAGCGCCATCCTGGCCTATGTCTATTTCGCTTCCGCCGCCGAGGCCCGGGTCAACGCCGAGCGCGAGGTGCGCGGCGAGATGCAGGTGCTGAGCGGAATCTATGACGCGCGCGGGTTCGACGCCCTGAACCGCGCCCTGATCGACCGTTCCCTGAGCCGCAGCGCCTTCGTCTATCTGCTGATGACCCCCGATGGTGCCCGCGTCACCGGCAGCCTCAGCATCTCGCCGATCGAGCGGATGGAGGGCGAGCGGCAGTGGATCACCTTCCCCTTCACCGACACCGACCCCGAGGGCCGGGTCACCCGCCCTCAGGTGCGCGGCGTCCAGGTCCGGCTGTCCGGCGGCGACATGTTGTTCGTCGGTCGTTCGCTGGGTGACACTGAGGCCTATCTGGCACGTCTGACCCAGGCCCTGTGGGGTGCCATGGGTATCGTCCTGCTGCTCGGTCTTGGCGGCGGCGTGCTGGTCAGCCGCAACCTCGAACGCTCGATGGCCCGGCTGAACCGGGTCGTCACCGCCGTGCAGGAAGGCGACCTCAAAGCCCGCGCCCCGGTGCGCAACTCGGGCGATGAACTGGACGAGCTGGGCGCCGGCCTGAACACCATGCTTGATCGGCTGGAGGGGTCGATGGCCTCAATCCGCCACGCGGGCGACGCCATCGCCCACGACCTGCGCTCGCCCCTGACCCGGATGCGGGCCAAGCTGGAGGTCTCCCTGATCGACGCAGAGGCCGGCAAGATCAACGGCGTCGACGCCCTGCAGTTGGCGCTCGACGAGGCGGACAATCTGCTGAAGACCTTTAACACCGTTCTGGCCATCGCCCGGCTTCAGGCCGCCGCCGGCCGCACGCCGGACCCCCAGCTCTTCGACGCCGCCGATCTCGCCGCTGACATGGCCGAGCTCTATGAACCGGCGTCCGAGGACAAGGGGCTGGAGTTCTCGGCCGAGATCGAGCGCGGCCTGATGGTCGAGGCCAACCAGCCCTTCCTCGCCCAGGCGTTGGCCAACGTCATCGACAACGCCATCAAGTACACACCTGTTGGCGGTGCCGTGATGCTGCGCGCCCGTCGCCGAAGCTCCGGCGAGATCGAGTTCTCGGTCACCGACACCGGCCCGGGCGTGCCCGAGAAGGACCGCGACCGGGTCATCCAGCGGTTCGTCCGCCTCGACAACAGCCGAACCGAGCCCGGCTCCGGCCTCGGTCTGTCGCTGGTCGGCGCGGTACTTGAGGCCCATGGCGGCCGCGTCCAGCTCGATGAAGGTCCAGGCGTCTACGGCGGTTTCGGCCCCGGGCTGCGGGTCGCGCTGGTGGTGCCGGCGGCGGAACAGGCGTGAGCGAGGGCCTGACCCGGCGGCTGACCCCGTGCGGCCCGGTCGTCGATGATGAAGCCGCCGCCCGCGCCCTCGAACGGCTGACCGGGCCGGCGGAGGAGGGCGGCTGGGCGGCAACCCTCGACGCAGCATGGCCGGCCCTCGCGCCCGTGTTCGCGGCGTCCCCCTATCTTGTCGGCCTCGCCCGCCGTTGGCCGGACCAGCTCCGCGCCAGCCTTGAGCAGGCACCCGACGATCGGCTGGCCGCCGTCCTCGCCGCCACCGAGGCCCTCGACGGCGGTGCCGATGAGGTCCGCGCCCCGTTGCGAAGGCTGAAGGGCCAACTCCATCTGCTGACGGCCCTCGCCGATCTCGGCGGCGTTTGGGACCTCGATCAGGTCACCAGCGCGCTCAGCCGCTTCGCCGACGCCTCCGTCCGCGCCGCCTTGCGCGCCGTGGCCCATGACCAGCGCGAGCGCGGCAAACTGCTCAGCGCGGTCGACGATCCGCGCGGTCCCGTCCCCGGCCTGTTCGGCCTCGCCATGGGCAAACACGGCGCCTTCGAGCTCAACTATTCCTCGGACATCGACGTCAGCCTGTTCTGGGAGCCGGACGCCCTGATCCCGTCGCTGGACGATAGCGTGGAGCCGCAGCGCTTCGTCGACCGGCTGGCGCATGCACTCGCCACCCTGATGCAGGAGCGGACCGGCGACGGCTACGTCTTCCGCTTCGACCTGCGGCTGCGACCCGATCCGTCCTCGACCCCGCCCGTCGTCGCGGCCCCGACGGCCCTGGCCTATTACGAAAGCGTCGGTCAGAACTGGGAACGCGCCGCCTTCATCAAGGCCCGCCCCGTGCTGGGAGACATCGAGGCCGGGCGCGCCTTCCTGAAGGCGCTGCGGCCCTTCATCTGGCGTCGCAGCCTCGACTTCCCGGCCATTCTCGACATCCAGTCGATCAAGCGCCAGATCCACGTCCACAAGACGGGCGAGGGGCTGGATGCGGCGGGCGCCAATCTGAAGCTCGGCCGGGGCGGCATCCGAGAGATCGAATTCTTCGCCCAGACCCAGCAACTGATCCTCGGCGGCCGCGACCCCGGCCTGCGCATGCCGCGCACCGTCGCGGCCCTCGCCGCCCTGCGCGACGCCGGCCATGTCGGAGCCGAGGCCTGCGCCGAACTGACGGCGGCCTATATCGAGCTGCGAGGCCTCGAACACCGCGTCCAGATGATCGACGACGAACAGACCCACAACCTTCCCGTCGAACCCGCAGGGCGCGCGCGGGTCGCGGCGCTTGCCGGGGACGCCGATCTGGCCGTCTTCGATGCCCGGGTCGAGGCGCTGCTGGTCGGCGTCAATCGCCGCTACGGCGAACTGTTCGAGGGCGGCGAGGAGCTGTCGTCCCCCTACGGCTCCCTTGTCTTCACGGGGGTGGAGAACGATCCGGAGACGCTGGAAACCCTCGCTCGTATGGGCTTTTCAGAGCCGGGTGGCGTCGCGGATTCGATCCGCAGCTGGCACCATGGCCGTATTCCGGCGACTCGCTCGGCGCGCGGACGCGAGCTCTTCACCCGGCTCGCGCCCCGGCTGCTGACGGCCCTCGCCGACACCGGTGCCGCCGACGCCGCCTTCCGCCGCTTCGCCGTCTTCTTCTCGGGCCTCAGTGGCGGGGTCCAGGTCCAGGCCCTGTTCCTCGCCCAGCCGAAGCTGTTTGATCTGGTGGTCGGCGTCATGGCGTTCGCCCCCCGACTGGCCCGGACGCTTGGCCGCTATCCGGCCGCGCTCGACAGCATGCTGGACGCCCGCTTCGCCCGTGGGATCGAGGAGGACACCGGCGTGGCCGAGCAGGTGTCGGCCGAGACGGCTTCCGCGCCCGATTTCGAGACGGCGATGAACGTCGTCCGCCGCGCCCACCGCGAACAGATGTTCCGCATCGGCGTCCAGACCCTCTCCGGCCGGGCCGGGCCAGAGGCCGCCGGCCGCGCCCACACCACTCTGGCCGACGCCTGTCTCGGGGCGCTCGCGCCCGCCGCCATGGCCGAGACCATCCGGCAGGGCGGGGCGCTGCCCGGCGGATTTGTCGCCGTGGTGGCGCTGGGCAAGGCCGGCTCGCGGGAAATGACCGCGACCTCGGACCTCGACCTGATGACGGTCTATGACGCCCCCCCCGAGGTCGTGTCGGACGGCAAGGGATGGGCGGCGGGGGTCTTCTACTCCCGCTTCACCCAGCGGTTGATCGCGGCTCTGTCGGCCCATACCGCCGAGGGTGGGCTCTATGAGGTCGATATGCGGCTGCGCCCCGGCGCCGCCAAGGGACCGGTCTCCCTGCGGCTGGCAGCGGTTCAGGATTATTACGCCGAAGAGGCCGATACCTGGGAGTTCATGGCCCTGACCCGCGCCCGTGTGGTCTGGACCGACGATCCGGCCTTCGGTGCCCGCGCCGAGGCGGCGCTTGAGACCATCCTCCGCCGTCCCCGGCCCGGCGTGGATGTGGCCGCGGACGCCCGACGGATGCGCGACCTGATGGCTCGCGAAAGGCCGGGGCAGGGCGACTGGGACCTCAAGCTCGCGCCCGGCGGTCAGGTGGACGCCGAGTTTGTGGCCCAGGTCCGCCAGCTCAGACGAGCCGCCGCCGGCGAGGCCCTGACCGTGTCCACCCTTGAAGCTCTGGCGGACGATCCTCCGCTGGCCGAGGCCTGGCGCCTGCAGCAGGCCCTCAGCCAGGTCCTGGGCGCCGCCTTCGATGACCGGCCCAATCCCGAGGACGAGCCAGACGGCTTCCAGGCCCGGCTCGCGCAGGCGGCGGGTTTCGACAGTTTCGAGGCCCTGAAGGCCCGCCTGGCCGCGACCCGCAAGGCTGCCCGCGCCGCGTTTGAGGCCCTCCTGCCGCCGGTCAGCGACGGAGACTGAGCCGGGCGGCGTTTCATCCTCCAGACAGGGAAATACGGCCGCGTCAGGCGGCCACGGAGAAATTGAGATGAAAACGCCCCTTTTGGCCGCCAGCCTGGCCGTTCTGACCTTCGCCGCCGCTGGCCTCGCGGCCGCACAATCGGCACCGGAGCGCGGTCAGGCCCGCGCCATGCGTGCTGACACCGATGGCGACAGCCGCCTCAGCCGGGCGGAGTTCGTCGATGGCCGCGTTCAGCGCCTGACCGCCGCCGACGCCGACCGTGACGGCTCGGTCACCCGCGATGAGATGCGCGGCGCGGCCCAGGCCCGCATGGCCGAGCGCGGCGACCACCGCTTCGACCGGCTCGACGCCGATGATGACGGCGCGATCAGCAAGTCCGAGTTCGACGCGTCGCGTGAGCACCGTGCTGACGCCCGCGCCGAGCGCGGCCCGCGCCGTGCCCACCGCGCGCCCATGCACGGTGCCCGCCATGAGCGCCGGGCAGAGGCCCGCGGCCCGGTGGTGATCGCTGAGGCCCAGACCCGCGCCGAGACCGCCTTCGCCCGCCTCGACGCGGACAGCGACGGCTATGTCGTCGCGGCCGAGCGTCAGGCCGGTCGTGCGGCCATGCGTGAACAACGCCATGAGCGGATGGCCCAGCGTCGCGCTGCTCACCATGCGCAACAGACGTCGCCTCAGGCACCCGCTTCGGAGTAAGCATATGACGGGCGCGGCGGTCCTCGACCACACCGGCCTTGCAGCAACGTTCGCAAGAGGCCGGATGGCGACCTTCGCCGACCCCGATGAGGATCTGGTGCGCCGCGTGGGTCATGGAGACCCCGCGGCCATTCAGGCCATGGTCGCGCGCAAGCTGCCGCGCATGCTGGCGCTCGCCCAGCGCATGCTCGGCGACGCCGTCGAGGCCGAGGATGTCGCACAGGAGGCGCTTGTGCGGGCCTGGCGTCAGGCCCCGCGCTGGGTCCCCGGTCGGGCCAAGTTCGACACCTGGCTGCACCGGGTGGCGCTGAACCTCTGCTACGACCGGCTACGTCGGCGCCGCGAGGTTCTGACCGACACCCCGCCGGAACGCCCCGACGAGGGTCCGGCCCCGGACCAGGGCCTGATCGCCGCCGACATCGGGGCGGCGGTCAACGGGGCGCTGGCCCGCCTGCCTGTCCGGCAGCGCGAGGCCATCGTTCTGTGCCACTATCAGGAATTGTCGAACATCGAGGCGGCGGAGCTGATGCAGATCAGCATCGAGGCCCTGGAGAGCCTGCTGTCGCGTGGACGGCGGGCATTGAGACAGGCGCTGGCCGGACACCGGCCCGGTGCTGAAGGAGCATGAAGGTAATGACGGCGGAACGTTTCCTCGCCCTGACCACGGCCTATGGGGCCGACCGGCGTCGCTGGCCCGAGGATGAACGCGCGGCGGCCGAGGTCTGGGCGGCGGCGCATCCCGACGCGTCCGGTCCGGCGCTGCTTGAGGCTGACGCGATCGACGCCCTGCTGCATCGCTCGCGGACGCCGCAGGTGTCGGCCGCCCTGCGCGACCGGGTGCTGGCCGCCGCAACCGCTGCCGGGACCAACGCCGGTCGCACGGGCCGGCTTTGGATCGACCGCCTGTCGCTGGCCTTCGGGGCTGGCTGGGCGGCGGCGGCCTGCGCCGGCGTGGTGGCGGGCGTGATCATGACCAGCTACGTCACGGCCGACGCCCAGGCCGATGCCGTGCTCTATCAGGCCTCGCTGCTGGGCGTGGATGACATGGAGGTGCTCGGGTGAACGCAAGAACACTGAAGGTCGCCCTGGCTGCCTCGGTGGCGTTGAACCTGTTCGCGTTGGCGGCCGGGGCGACGCTTCTGGTCGGGCGCGCCAACGTCGAGCAACGGATTGACGCCCAGCATCGTGCGCCCCGGAACCACTCGCTGATGGCGGTCGTGGAAGGGTTGGACCCCGAGGTCCGCGACCGCGTCCACGACACGCTGCGCGCCTCCGCCCTGGCCGCCAGGCCCGACTTCGAACAGACCCGCCTGAAGCGCCGCGAGGCCATCACGCTGGCTCGCTCCGCCGACTTCGATCCCGCGCGGGTGTCTATACTGCTGGATCAGTCGCGCGTCGCCGAGCTGCGCGGTCGCGCCCGGCTGGAGGCCGACGCTGTCGCCCTGCTGGAGACGCTGGAACCCGACGACCGGGCGGCGCTGTCAGAAATCCTCACCCGCCGGGGACGGATCGTCGTCCGTGACCGTCACGCCGACAAGAGCGGCCGGAACGCGATCCCGGCCAAGGCTTACTGAGCGACGTCAGGCCGCCTGCGCCTGATCCTGACCGGCCTGATCCTGGCCGGCCTGACCCGGCTTGCGGATCGGCAGGGTGAAGCTGACCGTCGTGCCCCTTCCGGGTTCGCTTTCCAGCAGCAGATCGCCACCGTGCATCTCGATCAGGGCCTTGGTCAGCGCCAACCCCAAGCCCGTGCCCTGGGTGGTCTTGGAGTGCTGGCCCTCAACCTGCTCGAACGGCCGCGCCAGCCGCGCCAGGTCTTCCCCGGCGATGCCGATGCCTGTGTCGGTCACGGCGACCCGAACCCGGTCGTCGTCTTCCCGTGACAGGGCCACGACGATGTCACCGCCCTCGGGCGTGAACTTCACGGCGTTCGACAACAGGTTCAGCACCACCTGCTTCAGGCCGCGGTGGTCGGCCTCGATGGTCGGCAGCTGGGGCGCGTCGACCAGCAGCTTCAGTCCGGCCTCCTCGACCCGGCCCCGCATCAGCCGCGCCGCGTCCTCGACGATCTCCTTCAGCGACACGGCTTCATAGTGCAGCGTCAACTTGCCGGCCTCGATCTTGGCCATGTCGAGAATGTCGTTGATCAGGCTAAGCAAATGCTGCCCTGACTTCAGGATGTCGCCAGCGTATCCCTTGTAGCGCGGGTCGCCCAGAGCCCCGAACATCTCACCCGCCATGATCTCCGAGAAGCCGTTGATGGCGTTCAACGGCGTGCGCAGCTCGTGGCTCATATTGGCGAGGAATTCGGACTTGGCCTGGTTCGCCGCCTCGGCCCGGGTCATGGCGATCTCATACTTCCGGGCCAGCAGGGATAGCTTCTCCTCGCGGTCCTCCAGTTCGGTGATCGTCGTGTGCAGGCTTTCGGTCGCGCGCTGGCGCTCGGCCTCCTTCTGCTTGATCGCCGTGATGTCCGCCGCCGAGACCACCGAGCCGCCGTCCGAGGTGAACCGTTCGACCAGTTGCAGCCAGCGCCCGTCGTGCAGCTCGACCTCTCGCGCGCCCGCCCGCCCGCCCGCTGCCGTCTGCTCGGACTTGATGGCAAGGGCGGCGATGCGGTTCAGATCCGTCTTCAGCGCACCCTTGCGCAAGGCGGCGGTCTCGAAGCCGAACGCGTCCTGGAAGGCCTGATTGGACAGGATCAACCGGCCCTGTTTGTCGAACAGCACGAAGGCGTCCGAAACGCTCTCGATGCCGTCGCGCAGCCGGCTCTCGGCGGCCTGGGCGTGGGCCTTGGCTCGCCGCGCCTCGGTAGTGTCCAGCGCCACGCCGAGAATGGAGGTGAAACCCTGTTCTCCGCGCTCGCCCCGCCCCTGTCCCCGGGCGTCGATCCAGCGGGCGCGTCCCTCGGCGTCAGGCACCGGGAAGCTGACCTCGAAGGCGCCGAAGGTCTCGGCCTGCCGCACCGCATGGGCCACGGCTTCGCGGTAACGTGGGTGGACCCGCTCCAGCAGCACCTCCGACGATACGGTGCCGCTGTGCGGCAACCCCATCAGATCGGCCATATAGTCCGAGAGCAGGATCTGGCCGGTCTCGAGGTCCCAGTCCCAGACGCCGCAGCGCGCCGCCTCGACCGCCCCCCGGAACCGCCGCTCGGAAGCGGCCCATTCGCGGCTGATACCGACCTGCCGCCGCTGCTGCAGCAACGCCAGCAGCAGGACCAGCACGCCGATCACGAAGGGGGCCGTCAGCACCCAGACGTCATCCAGCAGGGCACCTGCGCCGACGCTGACCGGGGTGGATGCGACCGCGATCAGGCCGGTGTCGCCCACCGCCACCGTCGTGCGCCGGACCGCCCCGTCCGCCATCGTCAGCGTCGCACCCAGTCCCCGCCCGTCCGCCGGAACCTGATCGAGCGCCGGCGTCGCCGCGCCGCCCGCGCCACCGGCCAGAACCGTGGTGGGGTCGGACAGCAGCCAAAGGTCAACGCCGTCGACCGTCTCCAGTGAGGGCAGGGAGGCCCGGCCCACCAGCCGGCTTCCGTCGCTCATGACACCTGAGACCAGGACGGCGGCGCGGTCGGCGGCCAGGCGCGGTGTGCCCGGCGCGGCGATGAAGGCGGATGGCGGGGCCCCCGCGGCGGCGGTCACGGATCCGTTTCGGGTGATCACGGCAAAGGCCCGGCCGGGCGCGGCGATCCTGGCCTGCCGCACCATTTCAGCGCCGTCGCCGGGCCGGGCCAGGGCGGCGCGGACGCCGGCTTCGACCGGGATCAGGCGGGTTTCGAGCTCCAGCGCCAGCAGCCTCGCCTCTCGGTCCACCGCCGCCATGCGCAGGGCGTCAGCCTCCTGCCCCGGACGCGCCATTTCGCGAGCGAACAGAAGCACATAGGCGGCGACGGCCAGGGTCACGGCGAGTATGGCGATCCGCACCCATGCGGGCGGCCCCTTGCGCCGGTCCGCAGCGCGCCTTCCTTGTGCGGTTATGCGGCGCTCATTGCCCCGCAAGGCGCTCTCCCGGACGATTCGGCGATGACGGCTGAATCTAGGCTGCGTCGCGGATTCCTGTCGAGGGCTGGTCGCTCCTGCGGTCGATCAATCCACCGATCCGCGTCAGGCGGCCCGCGCCGGCACCGTCTGCGCGGCGGCAGCAGCCGGCGCGGCCAGCACGTCGGTCACGGTCTTGACGAGAGTCCGGGCGTCGCGGGCCAGCATCTGCATCTCGGGCGGGGCGTCGTCCGGTGCCTCGTCGACGGCGGCCACCATCCGCTCCGCCAGCGCCATCAGGCGCGGGGCGGCCGCGATCATCCGCGCCTGGAATTCGATCTGCTCGGGGTCGCGATCATACTCCGCCCCCGGCACGCGCCAGCCACCCCAGTCCGCCTGGTCGGTGACGACGACCGGATAGGTGCCGGGGTAGGGGTGGTGCGGCGTGTCCTCCGCAGTCTGCCATTTGTTGCGCGCCCGCATCAGCCGCCAGGTGTCCCCGGCGTTGGCGGACGGGTCATCCGTCGGCAGCAGCAGTTCGTGGCCGAGGAATTCCCGACCCAGCCCGACGTCGTAGGTGACCCGTACGGGCTCTTCGAAGCCCTTGGCCCATACGGGCTGGACCTTCTCGATCTGGGCCCATGCGCCGACACACTCGACCCAGACCTTCTGGCCCTTCTGGAATTGCGCGCGCGCCATGGGCGTCTCCCGTCATGAACGGGAACCATGCCCCGCCGCGGGTGAACACGTGGTTTGGCGAAAGGGTGAAGCGGACCTTAACGCCCACCCCCGTTTCAGGGCCTGGAAATGTCTTCCAGCGCCTCGCCGGCGTATTTTTCCTTCACCCGGATCGACAGGTCGCCCAGCGACACGACGCCGACCAGCCGGTTGTCCTTGTCCAGCACCGGCAGACGGCGGATCTGCTTGGATCCCATGGCATCCAGCACGGTCTTCAGGTCGTCGTCGGCATAGGCGGTCTGCGGCTCCCGCGTGATGTATTCCACCACGGGCGAGCTGCAGGCGGCACCGCCCGCCACGGCGCGAATGGCGATGTCACGGTCGGTGATGGTGCCGATCAGATGGTCACCGTCCGCGACCGGCATGAAGCCGAAGTCGCCGCTGGCCATGCGCGAGGCCACATCCTGCAGGGTGTCTCCCGGCCGGGCGACCTGCACGTCCTTGCTCATTACGTCGCGAACTTTCATGGCGCTCTCCTGATGATGGGTTCGGCGAAAGAACCCCTCGGCCCCCCGGCGGTTCCTGACAGCAGGACAACGAACCCCTCAGCGTAGGGTCAGGGGCGACCTGCTTTGATGCGTCCATCAGCCGGGATGGTCCCGGACTCGAAAGGAAAACGCAATGAAGACCGCCATGATCAGGAAAGCCCTGTTTCCAGTGCTGGCGGCGTCCGCGGTCATGGTATCGACCCCGGCGCTGGCCCAGAACTTCGGTGTCACCCTCAGCTTCGGCTCGCCCGGCTACAGCCAGCCCTACGGCCACGGCCCGGCCCGAGGCTACGGCTACGCCCCGCGCGACCTCAACTATCGCGCCCAGGTGCTGTCGCAGCAAATCGACCGCCTCGCCTGGAGTGGCGGGGTCCAGCGCCACGACGCCCGCGCCTTGGCCCGCCAGATGGACCAGTATCGACACATCGAATACCGCTACGCTCGTAACGGGCTCAGCCGGGCCGAGTATCGCGATCTGGACCGCCGCCTGGACCGCGTCCAGTACCAGCTCCAGCGCACCGCCTACCGCGCCCGCTGGTAACTGCGTCAAACTACGGAAGGCCGCCCCGGCGATGGGGCGGCCTTTCTCTTTGCGCCCGGCCCCGCTAAGCCGCTTCGACCTTGCCGGAGCCGCTACATGACCACCGCCGCCGCCGAAAGCCGTGACATCCTGCGCCGACTTGGCGTGTCTGAAGCCGCCTTCGCCGAGACCGGCCTCCCCACCCGCTCCCCGATCGACGGCTCGGCCGGCGTCGTTGTGGCCCAGGCCGACCCGGCTGTCGTCGATGCCGTCGTCAGCCGCTCGGTCGTGGCCTTCCACGCCTGGAAGCGCGTACCGGCCCCGCGCCGCGGCGAACTGGTCCGGCTGCTCGGCGAGGAGCTGCGCGCGTCCAAGGACGACCTCGCCCGCGTGGTCACGCTTGAAGCCGGCAAGATCGTCTCCGAGGGACTGGGCGAGGTTCAGGAGATGATCGACATCTGCGACTTCGCCGTCGGCCTGTCGCGCCAGCTTTACGGCCTGACGCTCGCCAGCGAGCGCCCCGGCCATCATATGCGCGAGACGTGGCAGCCACTGGGGCCGGTGGTGGTCATTTCGGCGTTCAACTTCCCGGTCGCGGTCTGGGCGTGGAACGCCTGTCTGGCGCTGGTGTGCGGCGATCCGGTGATCTGGAAGCCGTCCGAAAAGACGCCCCTGACGGCGCTGGCGACACAGACGATCTTCGACCGCGCTCTCGCCCGGTTCGGAGACGCGCCGGAAGGCCTGTCACAGGTCGTCATCGGCGGCCGTGATGTGGGTGAGCGGCTGGCCGCTGACCCGCGCATCCCGCTGGTCTCGGCTACCGGCTCGACCCGCATGGGCCGGGCCGTGGCCCAGACCGTCGCCGCTCGCCTCGGCCGTTCCCTGCTGGAGCTCGGCGGCAACAACGCCATGATCGTCACCCCCTCGGCCGACCTCGACATGGCCGTCCGCGCCATCGCCTTCTCGGCGGTCGGCACCTGCGGCCAGCGCTGCACCAGTCTGCGCCGCCTGCTGGTTCATGACAGCATCGCCGACAGCCTCGTCGCCCGCCTCAAGGCCGCCTATGAAACCCTGCCCGTCGGCGATCCGCGCGACGACGGCGTGCTGGTCGGCCCTCTGATAGACGCGGTCTCGGCCCGCGCCTTCGACGCCGCCCTCAAGGCCGCTGTCGAGCAGGGCGGTCAGATCGTCGTCGGCGGCGACCGGCTGGACCGGGACGGCGTCTACGTCCGCCCCGCCATCGTCCGCATGCCGACGCAGAGCGCGGTGGTCGAGCACGAGACCTTCGCCCCCATCCTCTACGTCATGACCTGGGCCGACTTTGACGAGGCTGTGGCGATGCAGAACGCCGTGCCCCAGGGCCTGTCATCCTGCGTCTTCACTGACAGTGTCCGCGAGGCCGAGCAATTCCTCTCCGCCTGGGGCTCGGACTGCGGCATCGCCAACGTCAACATCGGTCCGTCCGGTGCCGAGATCGGCGGGGCCTTCGGCGGCGAGAAGGACACCGGCGGCGGCCGCGAATCCGGCTCGGACGCCTGGAAGGCCTATATGCGCCGCCAGACCCAGACGGTGAATTTCAGCCG
>JBBQOK010000009.1:0-28431 GCA_038330765.1 Caulobacterales bacterium
GTTGACGGGCGCCTGTTACAAGGCGTGACTTCGCGGCTCACCGCCGCTAGACCACCGGAAAATATCCGGGCTCAGGAGACCCCCATGGCGCGCATCACGCTGCGACAGCTGCTCGACCACGCGGCCGAGAACGACTACGGCCTGCCGGCCTACAATATCAACAATATGGAACAGGGTCTGGCGATCATGGAGGCGGCCGAGGCGGTCAACGCCCCGGTCATCATCCAGGCCAGCCGCGGCGCCCGCAACTACGCCAACGACATCGTCCTGGCCAAGCTGATCGACGCCCTGGCCGAGCTCTATCCGCACATCCCGGTCTGCATGCACCAGGATCACGGCAACGGCCCGGCGACCTGCGCCACCGCCATCCAGTACGGCTTCACCTCGGTGATGATGGACGGCTCGCTGGAAGAGGACGCCAAGACCCCCGCCAGCTACGACTACAACGTCGACGTCACCCGCCGCGTGGTCCAGATGGCCCACTCCTGCGGCGTCTCGGTCGAGGGTGAGCTAGGCGTGCTCGGCTCTCTTGAAACCGGCATGGGCGAGGCCGAGGACGGCCACGGCTTCGAGGGCAGGCTGGATCATTCCCAGCTGCTGACCGACCCGGATCAGGCTGTCGATTTCGTGCGCGAGACCCAGGTCGACGCCCTCGCCATCGCCATGGGCACCAGCCACGGGGCCTACAAGTTCAGCCGCCGGCCGGACGGCGACGTTCTGGCCATGAATGTGATCGAGGAAATCCACCGGCGCCTGCCGGACACCCATCTGGTCATGCACGGCTCATCGAGCGTGCCGCAGGATCTGCAGGACATCATCAACGCCTATGGCGGCCAGATGCCCCAGACTTGGGGCGTGCCGGTTGAGGAGATCCAGCGCGGCATCAAACACGGCGTCCGCAAGATCAACATCGACACCGACAACCGCATGGCCATGACCGGCGCGGTGCGCAAACTGCTGGCGGAAAAGCCGGGCGAGTTCGATCCCCGCGCCTGGATGAAGCCCGCCAAGGAGGCGATGCGCAAACTCTGCCAGGAGCGGTTCGTCCAGTTCGGCTGCGAGGGTCAGGCCTCGAAGATCCGCCCTCTGTCCACCGCCCAGATGGCCCAGCGCTATGCCAAGGGCGAGTTGAACCCGCATTTCGGCACCTCGGCCTCGAAGGCAGCCTGAGACGGCTGCTCCGCCCGGGCCTCGCCAGCCGAGCGACTGAATGACGGTGCCATGTCCGGCGAACCTGCTTCGGCCCGAAGACTGCGACATCTTGTCAACGGGTGGCGTCGTGATATGTTGAGTTCGTATATCGTTGTTACTGCGAACTAATCGCACGCTGAGGGGCGAGATTTTGTCAGAGCAAAAGCGAGCGGATCGCCGTTCATTCCTGACCCGCATCCTGGGCGGATTCGTCGTCGCGGGCGGTGCACTGGGGGCAGTTACGGGCAACGCATCGGCCCAGTCCCGTACGGGCCGGACCGACTCTGACAGCCGTGACGCGGCCAACTACGGTCGCGGTGTTTCCGGCCTCAACGACAATGATACAGGCTCCGCCTCCGACCCCGTCGGTAACGGGCGCGGCCGGACCGGGCGCACCGATTCCGACTCGAGCGACACCAGCGGCAACGGGCGCGGCCGCACCGGCCTCACCGATTCCGACTCGACCGACACCAGCGGTAACGGGCGCGGCCGCACCGGGCGCACCGACTCCGACTCGAGCGACACCAGCGGCAACGGGCGCGGCACCACCGGCCTCACCGATTCCGACTCCAGCGACACCAGCGGCAACGGGCGTGGCCGCACCGGCCTTACCGATTCCGATTCGACCGACGCCAGCGGAAACGGACGCGGCGGTCGGCGCCCCAAATGATCGCTGACAGGGCGTGACGGTCGTTGACCAGGAGCATTTTGACGCGCCGCTAGGTTGGCTTCTCGGACGGGCCGCGGAAGGGTTTCTCGCCGGCGCGTTCGAGCGTGAACCCCTCATAGTTCATCATGGCGATCCCCAACGATTCCGTGCCTTGCTGTCCATCGCGGCGGTGGATCGCAAGGTCGCCGAACTGGATCTGCGTGAAGGCATGCTGAGCATGGCCGATGCGACCCGGTCTTTGGACGTCTCCGATTTCGTAGCGAGCTCCGGTGCCATCGACCGCGTTGCCGTCACCCGCCTCTATCGCCGCGGTGCCACGATTATCCTGAACCAGCTGCACCAGTCGGACATAGCGCTGGCCGCCTTCTGCCGGTCGGTGGAACGGGTGTTCTCATGCCATGTCCAGACCAACATCTACCTTACACCACCAGGTTCGCAGGGATTCCATACCCACTACGACAACCATGACGTCTTCGTTCTTCAGATCGAAGGCGAAAAGACCTGGCGACTCTATGATCGGCCGGTCGATGCGCCTTATCGCGGTGAGCGCTTCGAGTCGGGCCGGCACCCGGTCGGCGAACCCAGTCACAGTTTCGTTCTGAAGGCGGGCGACTGCGCCTATGTGCCTCGCGGGCTGATGCATGACGCCTCGACATCCGGCGATGCGGCGTCGTTGCACATCACCTGTGGCCTGCTGGTGCGCACCTGGGCGGATCTGGTGCTGGAAGCGATCTCGGAGGTCTGCGTCGAGGATCCGGCTTTCCGCAAGAGCCTGCCGCCCGGTTTCGCCAACCGCGAGGCCGACCGGACGGCGGCGCATGAGCTGTTTCGCTCTCTCGTCGCCGACCTGCCGGCCCGGGTCCGGCTCGACGGCGCGCTTGACCTGTTTGCCGAGCAATTCATCCGTTCACGCGAGCCAGACGTTCTCGGTGCCGTCGAGGGGGCGTCGATGCCTCTGGGACGCCGCTATCGCGCGCGGCCTTCCTTGTGGCGTCTGCTCGATGAAGAGGGGGGATTGCGTTTGATCGCCCCCGGCGGCGACCTGACCTTCAGCCGCGCGCCCCGTTCGGTGATCGAGCGCGCCCTGTCTGGCAATCCCTTCACACCCGACGATCTCGGCCATGATCAGGCCGAAGAACTGATCCGGCGGCTGACGGCCACAGGTCTTATCCAGCGGATCGACTGACTGGTCGTCCCGCGACAGGAATTCACCAGCCGCCGTATATTCCCCGGAACCGGTACCGAACGTCCCGCACATCGCGCTCGGCGTCGTCGATTTCGTCCTGCGCCCGACGCCAGTCGCGTTCGGTGTCGGCGCGCTCGCGGCGGATTTCCTGAATGCGGTTGCGGATCTGTGCGCGTTGCTCATCGTTGAGTCCGTCCGCACGGGCCTCGGCCTGTTTGGCGGTGATCTTGTCGTCCAGCTCTTCCAGCCGGTTGCCCAGGCTGTCGACACGGCTGATTGCGCTGGCCAGCGCCTGTTCGACGTCGTGGACGACTTGGCCGTCGCGGTAGGCGTAGATGAAGTCCGCCTCAAGATCAGACGGGCAAACGCCCGCATAGCCCGAGCCCGTGCGGCCGACGTCGAAGCCCTTGGCCGGCGTGCAATAGTAGACGAGGCCCTGACGACGCCCGGCGGCATAGGCCCCGGCGTCCGGCGTCACGCCGTGTTTGGCGCAGGCCTCGGCGTGTTCATCGAGCCGGCTCATGGTCAGGCCGGACTGGCCGTCGACATAGCCCTGACCGGACCAGTCGCCCGCCATACACTGTTCAACGCTCATGGTCGCGCAACTGCCGAGCGCGACCGCTGCGCCGACGCAGGCTCCCGCAAGAATGATATATTTCATCGATCGCCTCCCCGGACATCCGCGTCGACCATGCCGGATATCGACATGACAGCCAAGCTTGCGACTTGCCCCCGGGGGATTCCGGCGTGCTAGATCAATGACCGCCGGGGGGACCGGCGGCGGAGCGCGCGGTGTCCGACGAACCCCTGATCGAAGACGACGACGGAGCGGCGCTGGAGGCGCGCCTCGACACCGGCGGGGAGCGGCTGGACAAGGCGCTGGCCGGGATATTCCCGAGCCTGTCCCGTGCCCGCCTGCAGGCCCTGCTAGTCCAGGGAGCCGTCAGCCGCGATGGCCAGCCGACCACGTCCGGGTCCGCCAAGGCGCAGCCCGGCCTCTACGCCATTCTGGTGCCGCCGGTCGTGTCCGCGACGCCCCTGCCCGAGGCGATCCCATTGACCGTCCTGTTCGAGGACGCGGACCTTATCGTCATCGACAAGCCCGCGGGCATGGCGGCCCATCCGGCACCCGGATGCGAGACCGGCACCCTGGTCAATGCGCTGCTGGCGCACTGCGGTGCCTCCCTGTCAGGCATCGGCGGGGTCGCCCGGCCGGGCATCGTTCACCGCCTGGATAAGGATACGTCGGGAGTCATGGTCGCGGCCAAGACGGATCGGGCGCACGCCGGCCTGTCGGCCCTGTTCGCGACCCATGACATCGAGCGCAGCTACATCGCCCTGACCCGGGCCGCGCCCAGCCCAGCGAAAGGGCGGATCGAGACCCGTATCGGCCGCTCATCCTCCGACCGCAAGAAGATGGCGGTGCTGAAGTCGGGCGGACGCGAAGCCATCACCGACTATTTCGTCCAGCAGGTGTTCGGCGTTCCCGCGAAAGCCGGCGGCGCGCCGATGGCGGCGCGGGTGGTCTGCACCCTGCACACGGGCCGCACCCACCAGATCCGGGTGCATATGGCCTCGAAAGGCGCGCCCATTCTCGGCGATCCGGTCTATGGCTCGGGCAGCCCCGCGGCCAGCGTGCGGGCCGCCATCGCCGAGGCCGGGCTGGCCCGGCAGGGGCTGCACGCCGCCGTCCTCGGCTTTGCCCATCCCGTGTCGGGCGAGCGCCTGCGCTTCGAGACGCCGCCACCGCAGGACATGACCGTGCTGGAACGCCTGCTGGCGACCTTGTGAACACCATCGGGAGAACGCCCCGACGCACCGCTCAGACGGCCGAACGATCAGAGTCGCCGAGTAAGTCTTGATTCAGGACTTACTCTCGGCTATCCACTCACTCATGCGATGCCGTGGCGCCGGGGCAACGGTCACGCTTTCCTGTGACCATCCGCCTCTGACAAAGGCGGCAACCCGGTCCTATCTCATCGGTTGAGGGGTGAGGCGACGGCGCACATCGGGTGGCCGCCTCCGAAGGACCCGCTCGTTCACACGGTCGGAGGGACCAAATGGCTGTAGCTAGATCACTCGCGGTTATGTCGCCTGAACAGGGGCTGTCGCGATACCTGACGGAAATCCGCAAGTTTCCGATGCTGGCGAAGGATGAGGAGTTCATGCTTGCCAAGCGCTGGACCGAACACCAGGACGCCGAAAGCGCCCACCGCCTCGTGACCTCACACCTGCGCCTCGTGGCCAAGATCGCCATGGGCTATCGCGGCTACGGCCTGCCGATCGGTGAGGTGATCTCGGAAGGCAACGTCGGCCTGATGCAGGCCGTCAAGAAATTCGATCCCGACAAGGGATTCCGCCTCGCAACCTACGCCATGTGGTGGATTCGCGCGTCCATCCAGGAATACATCCTGCGCAGCTGGTCGCTCGTGAAGATGGGCACCACCGCCGCGCAGAAGAAGCTGTTCTTCAACCTGCGCAAGGCCAAGAGCCAGATCTCGGCCTTCGAGGAAGGCGACCTGCACCCCGAACACCTCTCGGCCATCGCCACCAAGCTGGGCGTGTCCGAGCAGGAGGTCACCAACATGAACCGCCGTCTCGGCGGCGACGCCTCGTTGAACGCGCCTCTGCGCGCCGACGGCGAGAGCGAGTGGCAGGACTGGCTGGCCGACGACACCGCCGTCTCGCAAGAGACGCAGCTGGCCGAGGACGAGGAAAAGTCGATCCGCCGGGGCCTGCTCGAGGAAGCGATGCAGGAGCTGACCGACCGCGAGAAGCACATCCTGACCGAGCGCCGGCTCAAGGACGATCCGGTCACCCTGGAAGAGCTCGCGGGCCAATACGGCGTGTCGCGCGAGCGCGTGCGCCAGATTGAAGTCCGCGCCTTCGAGAAGCTGCAGAAGGCGATGCGGGCGGCGGCGGAAGAGCGAAACCTCGTCGACGCCTGACCGAAATTGATCAGGGCGGGTTCAACCCGCCCTTTTCATCGGCTCCGGCGGTGCCATGGCCAGCAGCGCACCGATCGGCGCGGCCAACGTCTCCTTGATCGCAGGTCCCGATGCCAGGGTGACTTCAAGCGCGCCGACCGCTACGGCCAGACGCGAGTCCGAAGCCTTCATCGCCAGCGATTTGAGGATGGCGGCCTGTTCGCGGATCGCCCGCACGGCCTGCATGGGGTCGTTGTCGAACTGATCCAGCGCCGCGGCCAGGATGCGCATGGCCTGATCCCTGGCCCCCGCCATCGCCGCCGCGCCGGTCGCGGGCTTGTCCGCCCGGCGCTTCTGTTCACCCGAGAATTCACCCGAGTTGAAGCGGCGTCGGTCGGGGCCGACATAGCCGACCGCCTCGACCCAGTCGCGGGGCTTGAGCGCGACGTTCTCGACCCGCTTGAGCAGGTCAGCGCTGGTGAAGGGTTTGCGGAGGAACTCGTGCACGCCGCTGTCGCGGGCACCGATAATGGTGCTGGCCGTCGCGTCCGCCGTGACCATGATGATCGGCGCGCGGCGGCAGGCGAGATTCGAGCGCCGCAGGGCCCGGGCCAGGGACTCGCCGTCGAGGTTGTCGCCGTTGCGCTCCGTGAAGACGATGCCCGGCTCAAGCGCCGCGGCCGTCTGCATGGCGCGGGTTTCGCTGGGTTCGACCACGATCTCGCCCGCGCCCATGCCCTTGACGATCTCGAGCAGAAGGCGGGCGGAATGCGGATTGGGATCGACGATCAGCACCCGTTTCAGCACGGGCGCCAACCTCGCCAACACTCGACTATCGACAGCAAACAAGACGCCAGCCTCCGGATGAGGCTTCATGCTTAACCGCGTTCGGTTAAGGCCCCTTGAACGCTGAACTATTCGCGGTCAGCCTTGGAAAGGGTCGTGCATCAGGATGGTGTCGTCACGCTCGGGGCTGGTCGACAACAGCGCCACCGGAGCGCCGATCAATTCCTCGATGCGGCGGACATACTTCACTGCATTGGCGTTCAGGTCGCGGAAGCTGCGGGCCGAGGCCGTGCTTTCGCTCCAACCCTCCATCTCCTCGAAGACCGGTTCGGCGGCGGCCTGCGCCTTGAGGCTGGAGGGCAGATAGTCCAGCACCTCGCCATCGATCCGATAGCCGGTGCAGATCTTCAGCGTCTTCAGCCCGTCGAGGACGTCCAGCTTGGTCAGGGCGATGCCGTCGATGCCGTTGATGGCCACCGACTGCCGCACCAGCACGGCGTCGAACCAGCCGCAACGCCGCGCCCGTCCGGTGTTGACCCCGACCTCCCGGCCAACGGTCGCCAGATGCTGGCCGACCTCGTCATTCAGTTCGCAGGCGAACGGGCCCTCGCCGACACGGGTGGTGTAGGCCTTCACGATGCCGAGCACATAGCCGACGCCCTTGGGGCCGATTCCCGCGCCGGCCGCGGCCTGACCGGCGACGGTGTTGGAGCTGGTCACATAGGGATAGGTGCCGTGGTCGACATCAAGGAAGGCACCCTGTGCGCCCTCGAACAGGACCCTTTTGCCTGCGCGTCTGGCCTGATCCAGTACCCGCCACGCCGGCTGCACATAGGGCAGGATCTTGGGGGCGATCTCCAGAAGCTGCATCAGCAGGGCGTCCGGATCGATGGGCTCAAGCCCCAGACCGGCGCGCAGCGGATCGTGGTGCGCACGCAGGCGGTCGATCTTGACCTTCAGATCGCCTGCGCTGGCGAGATCGCAGACGCGGATAGCGCGGCGACCGACCTTGTCCTCATAGGCCGGGCCTATACCCCGGCCGGTGGTGCCGATCCGCGCGCCGGGCGCGCTGGCCGCAGCTTCGCGCGCCACGTCGAGCGCGGGATGGATGGGAAGGATCAGACAGGCATTGTCGGCGACAATCAGGACGTCGGGGCTGATGGCGATGCCCTGGGCCTCGATCTTCTCAATTTCGCCGACCAGATGCCAAGGGTCGACCACGACGCCGTTGCCGATGATCGACGGCTTGCCCTGCACCACGCCCGACGGCAGCAGGGCCAGCTTGTAGACCTTGCCGTCGACAACCAGCGTATGACCCGCGTTGTGACCGCCCTGGAAGCGGACGACCATATCCGCCCGGTTCGACAGCCAGTCGACGATCTTGCCCTTGCCCTCGTCACCCCACTGGGCGCCGACCACCGCGACGTTCGCCAAGACGTTTCTCCGCTACCGGGATTTTCGGAATGCGGGCGCAGCCTATAACGGGGGAATCGGGCGGTGTCGTCCCGGGGCTGAGGATTATTCCGCCAGCGCGGTCTCGAACGCCCATTCGAGCCACGGCGTCAGCGCCTGAATGTCAGCGGTCTCGACCGTGCAGCCACACCAGATGCGCAGGCCCGCCGGTGCGTTGCGGTGGCTCTCGACATCAAAGGCGGCGTTCTCGGTCTCGACCAGCGCCTTCATCCGCCTGACCAGCGCCTGCCGATCGTCTTCGGTCATGGCCGCGATGCGGGGATCAACGAACTTCAGACAGACCGACGTCGTGGACCGTGTGGCCGGGTCCTCGGCCAGATAATCGATCCAGCCGGTCCGGCTCACCCACGTGTCCAGCGCGGCCGCATTCGCCCGGGTCCGCTCGACCAGCGCCGTCAGACCGCCGGCCGCAAGGCCCCACTCCACAGCGTCGATCCAGTCCTCAATCGTCCACACCGAGAAGGTGTTGATCATCGACCCCGACGCCAGGGTCGGGTCGAACCCCTTGGCGTTCCTGAGCCGCAGGACCTTGGGCACAGGCCGGGGCGGTTCGTAGCGGTCCAGCCGCTCGATGGACCTGGGCGACAGCGCCGCCACACCCAGCCCGGCTTCTCCGCCCAGCGCCTTCTGAAAGCTGAAGGTCACCACATCCAGCCGGTCCCAAGGCAGGGGCATGGCGAAGGCGGCGGAGGTCGCGTCGCAGATCACCAGTCCCTCGCGCTCCGGCGAGATCCAGTCCGCACCCGGGGCGCAGACGCCCGAAGTGGTGCCGTTCCACGGGAAGACCAGGTCCTTTGCCGGATCGACCTTCGAGACGTCGGGGAAACGGCCCCATACTGCCTCCAGCACCTCGGGCTCCAGCTTCAGGTGATCGCGGATGTCGGTCGCCCAGACCTGGCCGAAATTCTCGAACGCCAGCACCTGCACCGGCCGTTCGCCGAGCATCGACCACAGCGCCGCCTCGACCGCTCCCGTGTCGGAGCCGGGCACATAGACCAGCTGCCAACCGGCCGGGACCCCGAGCAGCCGACGGGTCTGGCGAAGGCCGTGCGCGAACCGCTCGACAACCTCCGGCGCGCGGATGCCCCGACCGAGCAGGTCATGCGGAATCGCCTGCGAAGACCAGCACGGCCGCTTGGCCGTCGGCCCCGACGAGAACCACGGCCGCTCGGGCTTGGCGTTGGGCTTTCCCGCCATCAGTCGCGCCACGGTCGGTAGGCACCGTTGTCGCGCATGGCCTGGGCCACCTTGGTCAGGCCTTCGTCGGCCTCATCCGGAAGCAGGATCATCAACTTGGCCAGAAGGTCGCCGCGCTTGCCGCCCACGAAGGCACCGCGGCCTTTCAGGCGCAGGACCTTGCCGGAATTGGAGCCCGCCGGAATGGTCATGTTGACCGTGCCTTCGGGCGTCCGCACCGGCACTTTTCCGCCCAGCACCGCGTCCGGCAGGGACACCGGCAGGTCCATGGTCAGGTCCGCGCCGTCGCGCATGAATACCGGGTGCACCGCGATCCTGAGCGTGATCAGGGCGTCGCCAGCCTCGCTCCGGCCCGAAGCTCCCGACGCGCCCTGCCCTCGCAGGCGGATGGTCTGTCCGTCCGCGGCACCCTTCGGAATCGTCACGTCCAGAGTTCTGCCATCGGAGAACTGGATGCGCCGGGTCGCGCCCGAAATCGAATCCTCCAGACTGACTTCGAGCGTCGCCTTTACGTCAGCGCCCTTTCCGGAAAAGCCGCCCCGGGGACTTCCGGGCCGGGCACCTCCGCCGAACACTCCGCCGAACAGTTCGTCGAGGTCGATATTGTCGAAGCCGCCGCGCGGACCGCCACCCTGAGCGCCACCCTGACCGAAAGGATGACCGCCAGGCCCGCCTCGCGCACTGCCTCCGCCGAAACCGCGGAACTGCTCACGGCCGTCGGCGTCGATCTCGCCGCGGTCGAACTTCACCCGCTTTTCGGCGTCACCCAGCAGATCGAAAGCCGCCGTCACGCGCTTGAAACGCTCGTCGGCCTCGCGGTTGCCCGGGTTCTTGTCAGGATGGAGCTCCTTGGCGAGCTTGCGGAACGCCTTCTTGATCTCGTCCGCGCTCGCGCCCTTCGAAACGCCCAGTTCCTTGTAGGGATCGCCCGCCACGTTGGAGTTCGCTCCTGCTGCACCAAGTCCGATCCGTCAGTTAGGGCATTCGCCGCACAGCGCAAAGCCGCGTGGAGAAAATCGACCTGTCAGAGATCAATCAGACGAGGTTTCTGCGTGCCCCGACGCCCCAGCCGTAGGCCGCCCCCCATTGCGCCACGGCGATTTCCGCGGCGGCGAGATTTCCCGAAAAATCGGCGGCGACTTGGGCTCCCTCGTAGGCCGCGGCTTCACCCTCGACCTCGAACTGCCGGACCACCACGCCGGAATCGGTCACCGTCACCAGGAACCGGAGGGGATCGACGCTCCCGACTTCACCGTCCCACCGGTCGCCCCCGATCCGCGCCCGCGCGATCCAGGCCAGCTCGAAGCCTCCGTCGACACGGGGCGCGGCACGGAGATGAGCGGGCCGCCAAGGCCGGTTTTGCAGACCGGTGGGCGCGTACGAAATCTCGCTGACGCCGCTACCGCCGGCCGGCGCTCCGGCGGGACCCGCCCGCCACACCCGCGGCAGGCCGCGCTCGTCCGCCGGGGAGGTCATCCGCTCAAGCTCCGGGCCGAGGAAGACCAAGACCGCGCCGAGGGGTGCGCCTGCTTCCATCGCCTCTTCCGAACCCAGTTGCCCGCGCAGCAGGCCAGTCAGTTGCCACAGCCCGGCCCCCACCAAGACAGCTGAACGGAACTGGACGACCTCCCAGCCGACAGCGGTCTCGATTGCGACTGTGTTGCCACCCGCGAGAATCGCCGTGGCCGACCGGCTTTCCGGTGCGCGGCCCTCGATACGGACAGTCAGGGCGTTGACCTCATCCCAGCGGTTCAGGACGCCGGGCGAAACCGCCTCCACCAAGGTCCCAACCGTCGACGGCACCTGCACATCTCCGCGTGCTGTCAGACTTGTCGCATCGGTGCCGGCGAACACCCGCATGGGGTGCCATGGCTCCGCGGCGACCACGGCCACAGGCCGCGTATCGCCCTCGGTGCCGCTCAGGGGCGGCAAATCGATGACCCGGAAGAACGGCGCGCCGAGGGGGTGGGGCGACTCGGTCGCTGTCGGGGCCTCTGCATCGGAGCTGAACCGGACCAGCGTCACGGGCTCGAGAGCAGCCTTGGGGGTTTCGTCCGTGGTCAGGCGCATGACGCGCCAGTCGCGGTCCAGACCCTCCACCGCAACCACGTCGCCGGCCTCTAGCCGCAAGGCTTCCAGCGGACCCAGGGCGACGGTCAGCTGATCCTCGCGTCCGGCTTCCAGAGCCCGGGCCGCAGCGGTTTCAGCCACGGAACGCGAACAGACCGCCGGCAGGTCGAGGTCGACCCCTCCCCCGCCGTCGCCCGCCCGAACCACGACCGCTCCTGTCTGATAGTCCGTATTGGCGTCGATGAACCTGACCCTCGCGGTGTCCGGCCCGTCCTCCATGGCCCTGTCCGCCGCCACCGGGTCAACATCGCCGTGCAGCGCCATGGCCTCGCGAGTCAGCGTCAGGCCCGCAATTTCCTCGCCGGAGATCACGATCCGGTCTCTGCGTTCGGCGGCAACCATGCCCAGGCCCGCGAGCAGCGGCTCAAGCGCGTCCCGGGTGCGCATGGGCCTGTCGATGACATAGCCCTGCACCTCGCCGCCCGGCGTCCCGATCTCGAACCGGCTTTCGGGTACTCCGCCCCGCTTCAGGATTTCGGCGATCAGGTCGCGCGTCTCACCGCCGAGCCTCCCGTTCAGCCAGTGCCCGGTCCGCCAGGCGCTCGCGTCAGCCCACAGATCGGACCGGCCCGGAAACACCGGCCAGGGCCGGGCGTCCCAGCACCAGGCGTCTGCAGCCTCCAGCATCCGTCCGGCGTAAAGCCCGGACTCCGGATTGTTCGCGGGCTCGCTGAAGTGCGAGATCACAGCCTCCAGAAGCCGTCTCTGCATCCGGTCGTCCCGCTCGCCCGTGGAGAACGGCGGCAAGCCGCCCTCGGCGCTTTTGGGATCCTGAAACAGGTTCGGCGAATTGCCGCCGCGGTCGACCGCCGGACATCCGAACTCAGCCAGCCGGATTGGTTTCATGCCCGGAAGCCAAGCCGTCGGAACGGCAGCCCGCACCCCATCGGGTCGGTCGTGGTGGGCTTGTGACCACCAGCCGTTCAGGTCCTTGGGCCTGAAGACCCAGTCCTCGCCATGCGCCGTGTCCAGGATGGGGCTCCGCACCTGCGCGGCCCGGTCCTGGTCCGATGCGTAGAACCAGTCGAACCCTTCTCCCCCGGCGATCTGCGATACCAGGTTCGTCCGATCGTCCGGCCCTGAGAACGACGCTGAATCCACGCCACCGCCCCCATCGCGCCAGTCCGCCGCCGGCGGATACCAGTCGATGCCAACATAATTGATATCGGGGTCGGCCCACAGCGGATCGAGGTGGAATATGACATCGTCCCCAGCCCGCAAGCCTGAATACTCCGACCAGTCTGCGGCGTATGAAAGCCTGACCGACGGCCCGACGACCGACCGGCACGCCGTCGCCAGCGAGCGGAACGCCGCGACCGCCGGAAACGCACCGGCGGCGTTGCGGGTGCCGGTCAGCCCTCGCATCTCCGATCCAATCAGCAGGCCGTTCGCCCCGGTCTCAGCCGCGAGTCCGGCATAGTGCAGCGCCAGTCGTCGCAATCCCCAGTCGTCCTCACCGCCGAAGACGGCCGCAACATCGCCGTCCGCCGTCGCGGTTTCGCCCCGCAACCGGCCGCGCCACGGATAGGCCGGCTGCGCGATGGCACCATAGGGATCAGGCAGGCCGTTTTCCCCGGGGATATCCATGAACACAAAGGGATAAAGCGTGACTTCGAGGCCCCGCGCCTTCAACTCCGCCACGGCCTGCCGGACGCTTTCATCCGACGGCGTGCCGCCATAGGCCGGGCCGCCGCCGCTCTGCGAAATGAGGTGAGCGTCCGCCCGGCCGAGTCCGGCGACCGACCACGACATGGCCTCGGTCGACTTGTCGCGCCGCTCGACGCCCGGTCGGATCGTGCACTGCCCCGCTCTCAGGTCGCTGCCGAACCAGCCGATCACGAGACTGATCCGCTTCAGGTTCGGCACCTGAATCAGGAGTTGATCCAGGGATACGGACAGATCGGTTCCCCCGCCGCCCGTGTGCGCGTTCTCCGGCGTTGTCCGGGTCAGGCCCTCGCGGCGCATCACCGTGTCCGTCGCCAGCACGAACTCCCCGGCGCCGGGTATGAGGCAGACCCCTTCCAGCATCTCTTCAAGCCGTTGCCCACTCCCGCGCGGCCTGCGGAAGACTTCGAATGACAGTTGCGGCGGCCGGTTTCCGTATGGTCCCAGCGGCAGATCCTCGAACACCACATAGGCTGTTCCGCGATACGCCGGCGCGGTGCCTTCGACCGCCTCAATCAGCGGATCCGTGGTCTGCGTCTCCAGGCCACGATGCAGCCGCATCGTGACGCCGGCGAGGTCCACCAGCTGCCCGTCTGCCCAGACGCGGCCGATCCCGTCCACGGGGCCCTCGCAAAGCGCGACCGCGAAGCTGAGCGAGTAGTCGTATTCCACGGTCCTTGCGCCGCCCTTGCCGCCCGACGTGGTCTTGCGGCCTTCCAGAAAGCGGGCGGCCCAGATCACCTGTCCAGTCACACGCGCGCGACCGAACACACAGGCCATCGGGGAGCCTTCCGCGGAACCCTGAACGGCGAGGGTAGCCAGTCTGGGGCCCCTCTGACGCGGGGGCTCCAGACCGGCGACAAGGCTCTTGTCGAGCAGTCCACCCAGTGCGGCACCGAACGTTCGCCCGACTCCGCCGGCGATCGCACCACCGATGCCGCCCAGTATGACCTGCGCCATCAGCCCGCCTCCTCATTCAGTTGGCCCGCTGGCCAGGCGAACGCCGCGACGACCCGACGTCTCCACCACACTCCCAGCCAGCTCTCGACCACAGCCCGCCCCCAGTAGGCGTGGATCATCCGGGGCTCGCCGTCCCCATCGATCGCGCCGTCGCTCAGGATCGCGCAGTGCTTTGCCGGACACCCCGGTGCCATTCGAAACAGAAGAACGTCGCCTGCACGGGCCCGGCCGACCGGTATCTCTCTGAGCCAGCGGCGGGCCGCCGAGAGCAGGGTCTCCTCTCCACCTACCTCGGCCCAGTCCGGGCGATAGGGCGGCGGGACGTCCGGTTCGGCACCGATCGTCTCTCTCCAGACGCCACGAACCAGACCCAGGCAGTCCGCGCCCTCGCCCCGCAAGCTGGCCTGATGCCGGTACGGCGTCCCCACCCAAAGCCGGGCGGCCTCGACAATGCGCACCCTCATCGCCGGCTCCGGCCGTCGTTCCGTCCGCCCCCGGTCGGCGCCGCGGTCAGGAAGTCATCGCCCGGAATGTCAGGGAAGCCCTGGAAATTTGCACCATTCCCGAACCTGCCGACGCAGGTGGTCCATCGCTTATCGCATGTCGCTCCGGGATGGGCTTCCGGTGAAACGCCGCATCGGGCGTCGCCGAACAAGGCGTCGCAGTCCCGGCTGTAGGTTCGTCCCACAACCCGTTCCAGCGCGGCCAGCGGACCTTCCAGATCGGCGGTGAAACCAACCCCCTGCCGCCGTATCCGCGCCAGCCGCGCGCACCACAGCTGAACCCCGAGATCCGGACGCCGCCAGTCCACGCGCCACAAGGCGATCCCGGCCTGGTCATAAAGGCCCGCATCCACGTCCTCATCCCGCACGCCGTCATCGTCCAGCACGCCGCCAGCGGCCGCCGATCCTGCCGCCAGACCGACCGCCGTTTCCGCCGCGCCGGCCGTCCAGCCGCTGGCGGCCCGACACGGCACGCCGTCGAGTTCCAGATCGCGGTCGTGATCGGTGAACCCGATCACGGCTCCATCAATCCGCGTCAGCAGCCAGACGTGACACAGGGTGGCCGCTCCGCTTTCGATACGGTCGGCCAGTTCCTCAGGAATCTCCCGCATGGTTCAGACCCTCACCTCGACCAGGGGAACGGCGGCGATCCGGCCCGCCTCGAAGGATTCAAGAGCGATTTCGACCCTGTCAGCGTCAAACCGGACCGGGACGTCGAACTCAAAGCCGGTCGTGACCGCCGAACCGTCGGGAGGCGGCGTGGTCAGCGTCACCGTTCCGCGGGCACACTCGACGGCGAAGGACTCCGCCTCCAGTTCGACCCCATCCACTGCGACCTTCACCGTTCCCTCGACCGGCTTGTGAATGCGTCGCTCCAGCGCCGTATCGTCATCACCGTATCGCTTGGTCAGGTCGAAGGTCGTCCGGACCCCGTCGCCGGAGCCGAGGATTTGGTCCAGTGGTGTGACCGCCCGGCTCGGCGCGCCGGATCTGAAGTCGGCAAAATCCCGAAAGCGGAAGCCGTACAGCCGCCCCCGGCGGGCCTCGAAGAAGGCGGTCAGCGCCGCCATGTCATCCAACGACTTGAGGTTGGCCCCGATCAGATATCGCCGTCGGCCATGCGCCCACGGAGTCGAGCGCCGTTCAAAGCCGGAACCGAGAGTCACAATCTCCGTCCTTCGTTCGACCCCGCCGGTCGAGCCAAACGCCAGACGCGCAGGCAGCCTCACCTCGTGAAAGGCCATGGGACGTCTCCTGGATTGTCGTTAGGGGATGCGCCAGGCGCTAGAGGCGGCGCGCACCGAGCAAGACGGCACGGGCCAGGCTCTGCGCGATCTGCGCTTCCGATCTGAGCAGAGCCTCCGCTCCACCGTCGATACGCACATTGACCGTGACGGCTCCCGTGGACGCCGGCTCGACGACGCCGGAGCCGGCCGGGCGGAACACCTCCGGTCCCCGTTCTCCGACCAGATAGGCCCCTCCAGCCATGACCGGGCCGCCGTCCGCCCGCGCGCCAGAGAATACCGACCCCACCCGGGCGACTGCCGCTGCCAATCCGCCGCCTCCGCCTGCGCTCGCTGCGGCATTCAACGCCCCCAGCACCGCGCGCGCCAATTCCGCGAGCGAAATCTCACCGTCCGCGGCGGCCCGCGCCAGAGACCGTGTCAGGCTGGTGCCCGCCCTGTCGAAGGCGTCCTCGATCGAGGCCGCCGCTCTGGCGGCCGGCTCCTTCAGGCCTTCCAGCGCCGCCGCGGCCTCCGCCGCCCGCCGGGGCACAGCGTCCAGGCCGGAGATCTCAAACTCGTCGGTCATCTGGCCACGCCTCCGCCATCTGCTCAAAGTCTCGCCGATCCATCGGCCGAGCGGCCGCCGGCAATTCGGTCAGCATCCGCCACTCCTTCAGCGACAGCCGCCAGAACCGCGCGGGCGTGATCCCCAGGATCGCGGCGTTTCGCAGCATCGCGCTCCACAAGATCTTCACGTCACCGCCTCAAACGCCCTGGCCACGGCTTCCGCCGCCTCGCGCGGGTCCAGCGGTGCCTGCGCCAACTCGTTGGCCAGCGCCATCTCGCCGCCACCCCGGAGCAGGGCCGCCAGCACCACAGTCAGGTCCCTCGCGGACAAGGCCTTCATCCGGTCCGACAGACCGGCCAGCCCGTCGCAGTCCAGCGCGGTCTCGATCTCGGCCAGCGCGCCCAAGGTCAGGCACAGACGCCTATCAGCTCCGGCCAGCCGCGCGACCACCTCACCCCGGGCACCGTTCGCGCCCATCACAGGGGCCCGAATGTCACTTCGCCGGCGCTGGCGAGGCTGATGGCGAAGGTTGCCTCCCCCTCATGCTCGCCGGCGTATTCCAGCGCCGCGATCAGGAACGGCCCCTCCAGCGTGCCAAAGTCGGGCATGACCAGCCGCCACGTCCTCGCGGCCTGGTCGAAGAACGCCTCGCGCATCAGGGCGTCAGACGCCGCGTCGCGGAATATGCCCTGCCCGGCCACCGCCGCCGACTTCACGCCCGCGCCGCCCAGCAGTTCACGCCACCGACCGGCGCTGTCGCCGTCCGTGGCATCCACAGTACGCGCGTTCAGCGAGATGGTGCGGGCCCTCAACCCGGCGACCGTCGTGAACACCCCGCCCTCGCCCTGGATCTTCAGCAGGATGTCCTTGCCCCGTTGCGCCGTCATGGTCAGTCCTCTTCCTCTGTCACGGCGCGCACGCGCATCACCGCAAATGTCCGCCGTCCATCAGGGACGGGATAAACCTCCGCGAACGTCAGCTTCAGGCTGACCGTCCGCACGCTGTCCGCCGACAGGACCGCGTCCGCCAGCCTCCCTCGGACCGCCGCCAGCAAGGCTTTCGCCTCCTCGCTTCCCTTGAAGCTGGAGACGGCCGTGAGGGTCAGGGCGTGCTCTACTCCACCTCCGTCAGACCGCACCGGCCGGCTTTCCGACCGTCCGATGAGCAGATGCGGAAAGCCGGGCTTTTCGGGCGGCGAGTCCCAGATTCGCGCAGGGTCGCCCAGCAGCGCCTGCACTGCGGCATCACCGCCGAGGTGGGCGATCAGGGCCTTCTGCAAGGCCAGTTCATGGCTCATGTCGTCCGTTCCAGATTGAGGATCGCCTGGCCGCCGACGGTCTCGCAGCCGGCGATCCGCCAGTCCGCGCCTCCAAACCGCAGCACGCGGCCGACCGTGAGCCGCACGTCGGCCCGCGCCTCTGCAGCCCGGGCCTCGGATACGTGCAGACCTGAGACGTCCTTGCTCTCGCGGCGCCGGGACGCGCCCGGTTTCAGCCAGACGGATCCAAGGGACTCCCAGGTCACGGCTCGTCCGCCATAGGGTGTCTGGCTCTCGACGCCTTCGAACAGCCCGGCCAGAATTCTCACAGCCGCACCGTGCGATACGGTGCCGTCCAGGCCTCGACTGGCTGGATCGGCATCTCCTGCTCGCCGCGCTCATACGCCCGCAGGGCCAGCATCAGGATCGCCAGCCGCAACGGCGCCGGCGAGGTCGAACTGAGCACCAGATCCACGTCCGCCTCGACCCGCACCCGGGCGGCGTCGATCAAGGTCTGGATCAGGCCGTCCTCGGCGTCGTGCTCCACGCGCAGGAACAGCCTCGCCTCGGTGAGGGACACCGGTGCGGTCATGACAGATCTCCATTTTGAAGGGGCTTGCCTCCCCGCCGTCCCCGGCGGGGAGGTTCAGGCCTGCCTGGGCGTCAGTTCGCCGCGAACTTCATCACCTTGATGGCGTCGAAATTCTGGATGCCGCCGCCGACCCGCTTGGTCGTGTAGAACAGCACATAGGGCTTGGCCGAGTAGGGGTCCCTCAGCACCCGCACGCCGGCGCGGTCTACGATCAGATAGCCCCGCTGGAAGTCGCCAAAGGCGATCGCGGCCGAGTTCGCCGCCACGTCCGGCATGGTCTCGATCTCGGTGACGGCATAGCCCAGAAGGCTCGCCGTCTCGCCCGGCCGCTGCGCCGGCTGCCAGATGTAACCGCCGTCGCTGTCCTTGAATTTGCGGACCACCGACACCGTCTTGCGGTTCATCACGAACCGCCCGTTCGGGCGGTAGCGGGCCTTGGGCGCATAGACTAGGTCGATCAGGCGATCGGTTGGACTGGTCGGCGCGAACCCGCCCGCCGCGCCCGAGGCGATGTATCCGACCTTGCCCCATTCATGGCTGGCCTCGGCGACGATGTCATAGCTCAGGAAGCCCTTCGGCTTGTTGATACCGTCGCCGCCGACGAAGGCCGAGGTCTCCTGCGCGGCAAAGGCGTCCTCGACTTCCGAGGCCAGCCACTCGTCCAGATCGACCAGGGCGTCATCGAGCAGGGTCTGCGTCGCCGCGGGACTGGCGTAGAGATCCGCCGCCGGGAACTCGAGCAGGCTCAGGGTCGCCGGATCGGTCTCGGGTCGCGCGGCCGCCTCCGCCACCCAGCCGGCGGCGAGTCCGGCGGTCGAAACCGGCTTCCTGAACACGCCTGCGGCCACGGTCCTCACCGTCGCGATCTCGCGCATCGGCGAGCCCGCCATCAGGCGCCGTTCGATTGCCCGTTCGGTCTGCTCGGGCACCACATAACCGGCGGAGTTCGACGCTGTCGACAGCCCCGCCTTGAGCTCCAGGCCGAAGCCCGAGCCGGTCTTCAGATACCCGTCGAAGGCCGCCTTCTCCTCCCCGTGCATCACGGAGGCAGTCCGTAAAGCGCCGCTGCCCGTGCCCAGCTCGGGTCGACGGCCCTCGCTCACCACCCGGTCCAGCCGCGCCTGCGCGCTGGTCACCGCCTGGTCGATCCGCGCGACCTTTTCCTCAAGCAGCGTATCCGCCGACGCCTTGCGCTCGATCTCGTCGAGCCGGGCGTCGTTGGCCCCTTTGAAGGCTTCGAACGCCGCCATCATCTCATGCATGGCGGCGCGCGCCTCGGGGGTGCCCGAGGCCGTCTTGGTCTCTTTCATGGTGTCTCCGGTTTTCAGCAACCGCGGGATGCGGTCAGGGTCCGGGCGTGAGAAATTTCGCCCGAAAGATCATCGACGCAGTCCAGCACACCATGCTGGACAAGCTCTTTGTGCGGGTTGTGCCGCTCATCGGCGCAGGCGTGCTTTGGGATCAGCCACGAGGCCCTTCAGAGATCACCGCGGGACTCTTCCGATGTCGCTGCTGATCTCCAACGCGCTCCGGAATCGCCGCCCGGCAGATAGTCTGCGCAATCGGACGGAACCTCGCGCCCGGCAACATCGGGAAGGTCACCAGCGACACCTCCCACAGCTCGACTTCGACCAGCACTCTCAGCCGACCTTCGCGCCGGGCCCGCTGACTGCGGAACCCGATCGACAGGCCGTCCAGGGCCCTGGCTCTCGACAAGGCCTGTGCGAACCGAGCGTCGGCGGACCAGTCCATGATCCGACCCCGCACCCTCAGCCCCCGGTCATCTTCCTCCAGCGCATCCCAGACCCCGACGACCGAGCGGCTCTCGTGCTGGTGGAGCATCCGGATGCCGCTCGGCCCCTGCGCGGCGAGGCTGGCGGCGAACGCGCCCCTCGCAACAACATCGCCGTTCAGATCGGCGACGCCCCACAGGGAGGCATAGCCTTCGATCTCAACATCGCCGGTCATCTGCGGCGCTCCATCCGCATCTCCATCCGTTCGACAGCCGCGCGCGTGGCCTTACTCTGCTCTTCCAGGCGGGCCAGCCGTTCGGTGACCTGTTGCTGCTCGGCGACGCGATCCTCCAGCGTCGCGATCCGCGCCGCCGCACCTCCGGCCCATACCAGCGCACCGGCGGTCTGCACGGCCAGCGCCGCGATCAGGGCGACCGGAGCCTTCTTCAGCATCTCGGTCACAGGCCCACGCCCGCCATTCGTCGCCGTTCCTCGTCGGTCAAGAAGGTGGCGGCGTCGAGCCTCGCCCACAGGGCGTCCCGCTCCGTCTGCAGCGCAGGCACGCCATCCAGATCCGGTTCGATTCTCGTTCCGGCAAAGCGGCTACCCAGCCACCCGGTGAGGGCGTTGGCCGTCTTCCTCACCAGCGGTGCCACCGTCCCCCTCCAGAAGGCGGCATTGGCTTCGCGATAGTTGGCGTAGGTGGCGTCACCGGGAATGCCGAGCAGCTGCGGTGCGACGCCGAAGGCCAGCGCGATCTCGCGCGCGGCCGCATGCTTCCCCGCGATGAAGTCCATGTCCGCCGGCGTCCAGCTCATCGGCTTCCAGTCCAGACCGCCTTCCAGAATCATCGGACGGCCCGCGTTCAGCGGACCCGAGTGCGCCTGGTCGATCTGGGACTTCAGCAACTCGAACTGCTCGCCCGTCAGCCGCTCCCCGTCCCTGGCCCCATAGACCAGCGCACCGCTGGGGCGGGCGGCATTGTCCAGAAGCCCCTTGTTCCAGGAGGCCGAGGCATTGTGCACATCGATCGATGTCGCGGCGGCCTCCAGCGGCGAGAAGCCGTAGTGATCATCTGTCGGGTTGAACAGCTTCAGTTGCATGACGGGCATCCAGCCGTCAGCCTGTCGTCCGATCCGGACCGACCGTCCATCGACGGAATATTCGTAGGCGTCCGGCCATCCCGCGCGGCCGGGCACGACCTTCACCCGATCCGGTCTCAGCGTCCAAAGCTCCGTGGGAACCTCGTCGCCGACAGCCTCCGCATAGGCGTTGCCTGCGGTCTGCAGGGCACCGTAGAGCGCCTCCAGCCACTCCGGCCCGGACTGCTCCGGATTCGGCTTGGCCAGCAGTCGCGCCAGCGGATGATCGTCTGTGCGGACGCCGTCCTGGAACACCGCCAGCGGTGTCGACGCGGCGGCTTCGGCCACCATCCTTACGCACCTGTAGACGACCGGGTTTCGGGCGAAGCCTTCGGCCGCCAGGCTGGCATAGTCCCTCGGCGTCCAGCGCGGACGCCCGGCGCTGGTCAGGGCGATCAGCGGCCCGGCCCGGCTATCCTTGATCTCGGGCGCGACAGTATCCCGCCGTCCCCCGAAGGGCCGCCGCCAGTTCAGCATGGTGATCTCCGGAATGGGCCGGCGGCTTTCGCCGGCTGATCATGGTGCGGGCCGCCGACCGGGCTCGCCGAAGCGGCCTGACCTGATTTCCCGACGTGACCACATTGTGCGCGCCCAGCGCCCTATGGCTGGAACACGGGTTTGAGAAAAGCTCAACCCTTTGAATTCGCGCTCATTTTTCTTCCGAACCCGACTATAGGTTCGGGAAAGGTCAGCACAGCGTCAGATCTCGACGACAAGGCGCGGCTCGGAGGTTCGCGCGGCCAGCGCCCTGGAGACGCGGGCGCGCAGTTCGGTCGGCTGAAACGGCTTGGCCACATAGCCGGTACAACCCAGCCGGAGGGCCTCATTGACCGTGTCGATGCTACGGTTGGCCGTGACCATCAGCACGGGCGGCATCGCCCGACCCATCCGTTTCATCAGCCTCAGGACCTCCAGCCCGCTCATCCGCGGCATGTGGACATCCAGCAGTACGAGGTCGAACCGCGAACGCTTGAGCAGATCCAGCGCGTTTTCACCACTCGGGGCGGCAGTCACCTGGTAACCGGCCTGCGACAGGGTGATGTCCATCAGTTCGCGGATCATCTCCTCGTCCTCGACGATCAGGACGCGGTCGATCACGCCGCGACCTCCTGGCCTTCCTCGCCGGCGCGACGCGCAAGGGCGGTGACGATGGTCTGCAAAAGTTCGCCAACCTGGATGGGCTTGCCGACATGGGCGTCCATGCCTGCGTCGCGGCAACGCTCGACCTGCTCGGGTTGAACATTGGCGGTCAGGGCCACGATCGGCGTCCGGCTCACCCTGCCGCCCATGGCCCTTATGGCGCGAGTCGCGTCCAGGCCATCCATCACCGGCATGTGCACGTCCATCAGGATCAGATCATAGCCGCCGGTCCGCGCCGCCTCGACCGCCTCCGCGCCGTCCTGGACCGTCTCCAGGTCCAGATCGAAGCCGGCCAGAATGGCTGTCACCAGCTCCCGGTTGGCCGGAGCGTCGTCGGCTATCAGTATCCGGACGCCCGAGGGCAGGTCCGCAAGGGCCGGTGCCGTGACCGCGGCCTCGGTCCCCGCAGCGTTCAGGGGAACCTCGAACCAGAAAATCGAGCCTTCACCCGGGGTGCTGTCGGCCCCGATCACCCCTCCCATCCTTTCGATCAGTCGGCGCGAGATCGCCAGCCCCAGCCCCGTGCCGCCATAGACCCGCGTGGTCGAAGTGTCGGCTTGGGTAAAGCGATCGAACAGCGTGTCGATCTTGTCGGGCGGTATGCCAATGCCGCTGTCTGTCACCGTCACCCGCAGCCGTCCGGCGGCGTCCGACACGCGCAAAGTCACCGTCCCGGCACCGGTGAATTTCACTGCATTGGACAGGAGATTCAGCGTCACCTGCCGCAACCGTCCCTCGTCACCCATCAGCGCGGGGGCCAGGTCGTCGGCGGCCTCGACCAGCAGGGTCAGCCCCTTGATCCGACAAAGGTCCTCAAGGATCGCAGCGGCACCCTGCGCCATGGCGCGAGGATCGAACGGCTGCGGCTCCAGGTCGACGGCGTCGGCCTCCAGCTTGGAATAGTCCAGAATGTCGTTGATCACGCTCAGCAGGGCATCGCTAGCCGTCGCAATCCGGTCGGCATAGATCCGCTCGGCAGCCGGCAGGTTGTCGCTGTCCCTCAACAGGCCCGAGAAGCCGATCACGCTGGTCAGTGGCGTGCGCAGTTCGTGCGACATGTTGGCCAGAAACTCGGACTTGGCGCGCGCGCCGGCCTCGGCCACATCGCGGGATGCGATCAGCTGGTCTTCGAGGGCCTTGGTGTCGGTGACGTCACGCACGACGTCCTGGAACTCGACCACCCGGCCCAGCTCGTCACGGATCAGCGAGGTTCGCGCCTCGAACCAGCGGCTTTCCCCTTCCACGTCCACGCCTCTGTAGCGGAAGCCCGTCGTCGGCTCTCCAACAGGGGCCTTGACCATGTGACGGAACCGTTCCGCGAGGGCCGGCACGTCCTCCGCCAGGATCAAATCCGTGACCGGACGGCCCAGAAGGTCCGCGGGCTTCAGGCCCGTCGCGGTTTCGATGGACGGCGAAATGTAGCGTACCAGTCCATCGACGCCATAGGTCACGATGATGTCGCTGGCTCGATCCGCCAGCAGGCGATAGCGCGCCTCGCTGGCCGCGACCGCATCATGGGCCCGGACGCTGTCCGTAATGTCCTGAAAGACCCCGAACAGCGCCGCCGGTTGGCCGTTGGCGGCGTATTCGCATTGGGCCTTGGTAACCGTGATCCGCTCCCCGCCGTCCGGTCGGGTGAGTCGCAATCGGCATTCATAGCCTTGGCCGGTAGCCACAGCCCTCTCCACCAGACCTGCCAGCATCGCGTTGTCGTCCGGATGGAAGCCGCCGGACGCGTAGGCCGCCGTGGGATCCACGCCTTGTGGCTCATAGCCGTGGATCCGATAGACCTCATCGGACCAGTCCACCTGTCCGCTGACCAGATCGAAGCGCCAGCTGCCGATCCCCGCCATGGTCTCGGCCAGTTTCAGCTTGCTGACCATTTCGGCCTGTGCGCGCTGGGCCACCTTGCGGGCGGTGACGTCGCGGACGTGGTCATGGATTTCGAGGATCTTGCCCAACACGTCGCGGACCGGCTGCGGCGACGCCTCAAGCCACACGATCGACCCGTCGGCGCGCAAGGCCCGGAATTCCACGTGGGCCTTGTCATCAGACCCGTCCATACGGGCGGCCATCTGTTCGAAGGTATCGGAAATATCGTCGGAATGAATGATGTCGGCGCAGTTCCGGCCGATCAGCTCCTCTGCCGGACGCCCCAAAATATTCTGCACGGAGGGCGACAGGTACAGGAAGGTCCCGTCCGGCTTGTAGCGGGCGATGATGTCCGTCGATGTTTCGCTCATCAACCGGAACAACGCCTCGCTGCGTTCGATCTGCTCGTGGGCGCGGACGCTGTCCGTGATGTCCTGGAACACGCCGATCAAGGCTGTCACCGCGCCGGCCCCATCAAGCTCGCACCGCGCCTTGGCGCGGGTCACCCGCTCCTCTCCGTCCGGTCGGATAATCCTGAGCCTGGCTTCGTAGCCCTCCCCGGTCGCAAGCGAGCGGGCGACCAGCCCGGCAACGACCTCGGCGTCTCCGGGCGCATAGGCACCGATCGCGCAGTGGAGCGTGGGATCGATCGCACCGGGCTCCAGCCCATGGATGCGGAAGACCTCGTCCGACCACGACACCTTGCCTGTCGCCGCATCGACCCGGAAATGACCGACGCCCGCGATCTGCTCCGCCATGGTCAGAAGGTCGACCTGCTCGACCCGCACGCGTTGTGCGGCGGCCTGATCGAGCATGCTTCCCGCGACCTGCGCGACACCGTGCAGAACGGCTATTTCCACCGCCGTCAGCGGAGCGCGTGGATGGATATCCATGATCCCGACCGCGCCGATCGGCTGGCCTTCGCTGCTACTGATCGTGGCACCGGCGAACGAGCGAATGAAGGGAGGACCCGCCACCATCGGGTGGTCCTTGAGGACCGGATGCAGCGCCGCATCCTCGATCACCAGATGAGCTCCAGGCCCCATCGACACCAGAATGTTGCTGACGCTGACCTCTCGGGGCAGGGAGCGCTCGCCAAGTCCCAGCTCGGAGCGGAACACTGCCAGATCCTTGTCCACCACCGACACCAGCCCGAACGGCGCGTCAAACCGATCGCACAACAGCGCCGTCAGATGATCGAAGGGCGTTTCCAGCTTGATGGTTGGGGACGGCTTCAACGGCATGGTTCCGGTTCGCGGAATTTCATAGTTGATCGCGGGAGCGAATTATTGGTTACCAGACCATCACTTGTCAGCCGCGCTCCTCATTCCACTCCGGCGCATCGAAATCCATCGCGTCCTCGGCCTCTTTCAGGGCCAGTTCCGATACGGTCTGGCCGCGCACCGAAACCCCCGCCGCGTGCACGCTCTCGGGGTCGCCTGACACCAGCGGGTGCCAGTCGGCCAGGCCGCGTCCCTCGTTAACCCGCCGATAGCCGCACGACAGCGGCATCCACTTGAGCGCCTCGATGTTCCACGGCGTCAGCTTGATGCAGTCCGGCACGTGCTCGCGCCGGTTGGCGTAGTCGGTGCAGGTGCATCGCACCGGATCGAACAGCCTGCAGTGCACCCGCGTCGGGACCACCTGGCCGCTGTCCTCGTCCTCGAACCGCACCAGGCAGCACAGGCCACAGCCGTCGCACAGGCTTTCCCACTCCTCGCGGGTCATCTGTTCCAGGCGCTTGGTTTGCCAGAAGGGCTTGTCCATCGGCGGCTGTTAGCCCTTCAGGGCGCGTCTGTCGCCCACAAGACGCCCCCTTGCCCGCGCCGGTGGCCACAAAGCCCCTTACGCCCTATATGGCCGCCTTCGACCGCGCGGCCTCCCCCCGCCCCCCAGTCCTCGTCCGCGCGTCCAAGGTTTGCATGGCTCCCCGTCCCCCTCTCGTCGCCCTCAACAACGTCCGTCTCCAGGACGGCCAGCGTCCTCTCTTCGACGGCGTCGATATCGCCGTCGAGCCGCGCACCCGCGCCGCCCTTGTCGGCCGCAATGGGGCGGGCAAGTCGACCCTCATGAAGATGGTCATGGGCCTGATCGAGCCTGACGCCGGCGACCGCTCCGTCCAGGCCGGAACGCGCTTCGCCCATGTGCCCCAGGAGCCGGTCATCACCGGTGAGACCCTGCTGGACTACGCTGCCTCCGAAGGTGCCGAGCGCTGGACTGCCGAGAGCTGGCTGACCACCTTCGGTCTCGATCCGACCAAACCCGCGGTCAATTTATCCGGCGGCGAGACCCGCCGCGCCGCCCTGGCCAAGGCCTTCGCCGAAGAGCCTGACCTGCTGCTGCTCGACGAGCCGACCAACCACCTCGACATCCTGGCCATCGAACTGCTGGAAGAAGAACTGCTCAGCGCCCGCTTCGCCGTGCTGGTCGTCAGCCACGACCGCGCTTTCCTTAACCGCGTCACCCAGTCCTGCCACTGGCTGGAGGGCCGCCGCGTCCGCACCCTCAACAAGGGCTTCGCCGCCTTCGACGAATGGTCCGCCAAGGTCCAGGACGAAGAGGCCCAGTCCCTCCAAAAACTGACGAAGACCATCGAACGCGAGACCGAGACCTTCTACCGCTCCATCACCGCCCGCCGCACCCGCAACGAGGGGCGCGCCCGCTCGCTGGACGCCCTGCGGGCCGACCGCAACGAGCGGCTCAAGGATGTCCCGCGCGAGCTCTATCTCGGCGTCGATTCCGGAGCCACATCCGGCAAGCTGGTCGCGGAACTCAAGGGCGTCTCGAAAGCGTTCGGCGACCGCGCGGTCATCAAGCCCTTCACGACCCGCGTCATTCGCGGCGACCGGCTGGCCATCGTCGGCCCCAACGGCGCGGGCAAGACCACCCTGGTCAAGATCCTGCTCGGCCAACTCGCCCCTGATGAAGGCACCGTCAAGCTGGGGGCCAATCTTGAACCGGTCTATCTCGACCAGTCCCGCGACGGCCTGCGCAGCGACATGACCCTGTGGGATGCCCTGACCCCGGGCGGCGGCGACTCCATCCTCGTGCGCGGCATCTCCAAACACGTCGCCGCCTACGCCAAGGACTTCCTGTTCCAGGAGGGCCAGCTGCGCCAGCCGATCTCGACCCTGTCGGGCGGCGAGCGCAACCGCCTCCTTCTGGCCCGAGCGCTAGCCAAGCCCGCCAATATGCTGGTCCTCGACGAACCGACCAACGACCTCGACATGGACACGCTCGACAAGCTGGAAGAGCTGCTCGAATCCTACGACGGCACCCTGATTCTGGTCAGCCACGACCGCGACTTCGTCGACCGTCTGGCCACCTCGACCATCGCCATGAACGGCCGCGGCGACATCGTTGAAACCCCCGGCGGCTGGACCGATTTCATCCGCCAGAACCCCGGCTTCCTGAAGCCCGGTGCCAATCCCCGCCCGCAGGACAAGGACGCCGCCCAGCGCGCGGCATCCGCTCCCGCGCCCGCCTCGATCGCGCCGGCGGCTCCGAAAAAACCCGGCAAATTGACCTTCAAGGACGCCCATCGCCTGAAGGAGCTGGAAGGCCTTCTGGCCTCCCTGCCGGCCGATATCGCCCGCCACGACGCCACCCTGGCCGACGCCGGTCTCTACGCCCGCGACCGCAAGGCCTTCGACCGCGCCACCGCCAACGCCGATCGCTCCCGCGCCCTGCTGGCCGCCGCGGAAGAGGAATGGCTGGAGTTGGAGGCGAAACGGGAAGCGCTGACCAGCGCCTGACCGGGCCGAAACCGGGCTGAAACCGGGCTCTCTGGCACGATTCCTCGTTGTTTCGCGCATCCCTGTGCAGGAATCACAAGAGCCTCACATAACAGAGAAAATTGCCCGATCTGCACAATGCTGTCCCGGCCCTGCAAACTTTATCCACAACACCGTCCACAGACGGTCATTCCGGACCGCTTGCCACCTCCGCGGATCGGAGCGAGCTTGATCAGGCCGAGGGACACGGCGGCGCGGAAAACCGGGGAGACCCGGGGATCAAGCGGACCGGCCCGGCTCTCTGATCGAACGCACCGGGGGGTTTCGACCCAGACGGACGGGAGACAGGATCAAGGCCCAAGGGACCCTTCTAAGGCTTCGGCCGGAGAAGACCGGAGGGAACCGGATCGGGATCGATGGACGACGCGGGGCTCGACCTCGTGGAACGCCGGAGACCAGGAGCGCGACAGGATACAGC
>JBBQOK010000010.1:0-27118 GCA_038330765.1 Caulobacterales bacterium
AACGGGGGAGCCGGGACGCCGGTGAGGCCCGATAAGGGCCGCCAGCCGGTGGGGCGAGTGGATAACGACCACGCGGGGCGGTCTGTCTCGTCGAAACGGTAAACACTACAAACAGCACCGGGCGTGGCCCGGCCGCCCCGCACCCTCCCCACCTTTCGCCGCGTCCGCGCCGAAAGACGCCGACTCACGTCCGGTCTTTGACAATCAGCGTCGTGGAATCAGCCGCCACATCCTGAGCGGATGCCGCACCGCGCCGGCTTCCTCGCCCGCCGCCTCGCCGCGGCCCATATAGAGGTCGGCCCGCACCGGCCCCCGGATGGCCGAGCCGGTGTCCAGCGCCACGACCAGACCCTGATAGCTGCCCCGGGCCCCGACCAGATTGCCGCCATCGGCGCTGATCCACACCAGGTCGCCATAGCGCCAGTGGCCGGGATCGACCGCGATGGCCCGGCGAGCCGGCAGGGGAATGCCCGCCGCGCCGTTCGGGTGGCCGCCGTCGTCGGGGTCCATCCTGAAGAAGATGTAGCGCGGGTTCAGGGCCATCACCGCCCGCGCTTCAGGGCCCCGATGCGCCGCCAGCCAGGTGCGGATGGCCTCGCCCGAGGTGCCGTTCGGGGGCAGAAGGCCCTGTTCCGCCATCGGTCGGGCGATACCGGTAAAGGGCTGTCCGTTGTCGGCGGCATAGGCGGCGCGGACCCGCGAGTCGTCCTCGAGCGTCAGATAGCCCGACCCCTGGATCTGCATGAAGAACAGGTCCTCGGCCCGCATCCAGGCCAGCGGCGCGTCGGGCGGTGACGCCTCGATCTCGGCCCGCACCGGCAGGGTCTGGCCACGGGTCCATCCCGGCGGCGGACCCCGAACGGGCATGTCGAACTCGGCGTCGGGGCGGCTGCGCGCGGCGTATTCCGGCGCGAAATAGGCGGTCAGAAGGCCGGGGCGTCCATCGGCGGTCTCGGCCGCCACGACCGAGAAGCCACCCTCGAAGAAGGTGCGCGCCATCGATGGGGTCACCGGTTTCGACGTCCGGCGGATATGCATGGCGCGATCGCACTGAGTCCGCGCGGCGGCATCGCGGGCCACGCCGCATCCGTCCGTCCAGGCGTTGAACGCGGCCAGATGATCCTCGTGGTCCCAGCCGGGCAGGACCATCGGACTGTCGCCCGAAGACGGCGGCGGAGCCGGAGTTGGAACGGGTCCGGCCGGGACGCCCGGACCAGCGGAGGGTGTGGCGCAGGCCGCCAGCACCAGTGTCAGCGCCACGGCCGCGGCGCGCAGGGCCGCCCCGGGGCGGAGCCCGCGGCGGAGATCGGTCATGCCGGGGCGGGTTCCGTGCGGGCCAGCACCCAGTTCGGGTCGCTGGCACCCAGGGTGCGTTCGAAGGTCCACAGCTCGGCGACGCGGCGCTCCTCGATCTGCTCCTCGGCGGCGGGATCGGCGGACTTCACCCGGTTGCGCAGTTCAGCCAGGAAGCGAACCTTGGCCGTGGCGCGGTTCTCCTCAGCCGTGGCCAGCTCCAGATCGGCGCGGGCCGGATGCAGGAACTCGGCCTCCTCGGTCTCGCCCCGGGCCTCGCGGGCGGCGATGCCGGACTCGAACGAGTCCATGACGCGCGACGTCAGCAGGGGCTTCAGCGTCTCGCGGTCTCCGGCGGCATAGGCGCGGACGATGGTCTCATGGGCCTGACGGGCACCCTCGAGGAAGCGGATCGGGTCAAAATTCGGATCGCGCGCCTTCAGGCCGGCGATTGAGGTCAGGGTCACCGCATCGAGCACGTTCGGACGGCCGGGCGTGGCTTCCGCCGGAGCCCCCGGCACCGGGGGCTGGGCGCGAGCGTCTTCCTCGGGCTGACGACCGACCTTCTTGCCCAGCACATTATAGAGCTGAAACAGCACGATCGCCGCGATGACGGCGAAGATGACGATCTGGACCTGAACCGGCGGCACGGGCATTCCTTGACTGTCGCCCATGAACGCCGGGCGCGGCGAAACGACGATTAGGGGCTGATATGGGGGCGCGCAAGGCGAACGGCGCCCCCCGCCGCCTGCGGCCTATCGCGCACGGTCCATTCCCGGTTTGGCGAGCGTCGTTGCTGCAACGGGCGCCTCGTGCTAGTCGGCGCGCCTTCCGGGCCGGAAAGCTGCGGCCCTCACGCCATTCCAGACAAGACTCCGCCATGACCGACGCCGCCCCGCCCGCCGACGCCAACACCCCCATCCAGGGCGAGCCCGCCGGCCCCGGCTTCCGCATCCTGGCCCAGTTCATCAAGGACCTGTCGTTCGAGAACCCCAAGGCACCGGACTCGCTGCGCATCGACGGCAAGCCCGCCATCGACCTGGGCGTCGAGATGAACGCCCAGGGCCGCAAGGACGGCCTGTTCGAGGTTGAGCTGCGCCTGACGGTCAAGGCCTCGACCGACGCCATGACGGTGTTCAACGTCGAGCTGGTCTACGGCGGCCTGTTCGCCCTGTCCGGCGTCGCCGAACAGGACATCGAGCCGCTGCTGCTGATCGAATGCCCGCGCTACCTGTTCCCGTTCGCCCGCGAGATCATCGCTGGCGCGACCTCGGACGGTGGCTTCTACCCGCCCTTCATGCTCGACCCGATCGACTTCGCCGGCATCTATATGTCGCGCCAGCAGCAGATCGCACGTGGCCCGGCCGAGCCCGCCCAGGCCTGACCGGCTCAGGCGGCGTCGACCTCCAGCCCATAGCCTGCCCACAGGGACTGGTCCTTCAGACTGGCCTTCAGGAACGCTACGTGCGCCGCCTGCTCGGCCTCGGTCAAGCGCGGGGCCAGCGGCCGCGGACGCTCGCCATAGCCGCCTGACGCCGCCGCGACGCTGGCCGTCGTTGCCCGCGCCGACGACAGGTCCAGCCGCCGTTCCTTGCCGCCCTTCAGCTCCAGATAGACCTCGGCCAGCAGCCGGGCGTCGATCAGGGCGCCGTGCAGGGTGCGTTCGACCAGCGAGACCTTGAACCGCTTGCACAGGGCGTCCAGCGAATTGGCCATGCCGGGAAACCGGGCCTGGGCCAGCTTCAGGGTGTCGATCCAGCGGTGTTCCTCGAACAGGGCCCGGCCGCAGCGGCCGAATTCGTGATCGATGAAGTTGCGGTCGAACTGGGCATTGTGGGCGATGATCGGCGCGTCGCCGATGAAGTCGCACAGATCGATGACGATCTCCGCGAATTTCGGCGCGTTCCGGACCTTGTCGTCGGTGATGCCGTGCACCCGGATGGCGTCGGGCGGGATCACCCGCTCGGGATTGACCAGCCTGTGGAAGGTCCGCCCTGTCGGCAGCAGATCCTCGATCTCGATACAGCCGACCTCGATCATCCGGTCGCCGGTCTTCGGATCAAAGCCGGTGGTTTCGGTGTCGAGAACGATTTCGCGGGCCATGGTCCTTATTGAATCGGTTCGCCGCCGGACGAAAGCCCGCGCCGGGGAGATGTCCAGTCCGATGCCAGAACCGTCCCCACGATTTCGCGCACCCGGGACCGGGCCGCCTCGATCCCGCTGCCCGTGTCGACGATGAAATCAGCCCGCCGTCGCTTCTCGGCGTCTGGCGTCTGCCGGGCCAGAATGGTCTCGAACCGCTCTCGGGTCATGCCGGGCCGGGCCAGAACCCGCGCCGCCTGAACCTCGGCATCGGCCGTCACGACCACCACCGCATCGACGGCCGCATCACCGCCGGTCTCGAACAACAGAGGAATATCCAGCACCGCCAGGCGGACGCCCCGCCGCGCCGCCGCCTCCAGATCATCAAGCCGGCCCTTCAGCACCAGCGGATGGACGATGGCCTCCAGCCGCCGGAACGCCCCCTCGTCCTGTCCCAGTTCGCCGGCCAGACGGATGCGGTCCACCGCCCCCTCGACCACCGCGCCCGGAAAGGCCTCACCCACCGGTCCGACCGCCGCACCGCCCCGCGCATAGAGCCCGTGCACCGCCTCGTCGGCGTTCCACACCAGCGCCCCCTCGTCGGCGAACAGGCCAGTCGTCGTCGTCTTGCCCATACCGATGGAGCCGGTCAGTCCGAGAACGATCATCCGCCTTCTCCCAGCGCCGCCAGGGCCAGGCCCCGCACATCAATCGCCGGTGGCTCGACGCCGAACAACGCCATGAACGACGGTCGCGCCTGCCCGATCAGCATCGCCAGCCCGTCCACCGTGACCAGCCCCCGCTCCCGACCCGCCGCGAGGAATGGCGTCAGCAAAGGCCGGTAGGTCATGTCCATCAGCACCGCGTCATCCGGCAGAACCGCCACATCGATCTCTGGCGCCGCGCTCAGCGCGTTGACCACCAGCGCCGCGTCGCGGAGGGCATCCAGCGAAGCAAGGTTCACGCCCAGGTCCCCGGCCAGCTCTTCCGCCCGCGCAGCCGTCCGGTTCAGGACGCCGATCTCTGCGCCCGCCGCCTTCAGCGCCGCCGCCGCCGCCCGCGCCGCGCCGCCCGCGCCGAGGATGACCACCGGCCGACCGCCAACGTCCAGACCGGGAGCCTGTTCGGCCAGCGCCGCCATCAGGCCGACCCCATCGGTGCTGTCGGCCCGGACCCGGCCGTCCTCCGCCGTCAGCAGGTTCGCGGACCCGCACCGCCGCGCCGTGTCACTGACCTCGTCGGCCAGCGCCAGCGCCGCCGCCTTGAACGGTGCGGTAACATTCAGCCCGCGGATCAGCCCGCCCCGCACATCGTCGACCAGGGCCGCGAACTGCGCTTCGTCCATCGGTCCATAGGCGCTGTAGCGCGCGTCCAGCCCCGCGGCCTCGATCCACGCCCCATGGATGAGCGGGCTGAGCGACTGGGTGATCGGCTGGCCGGCGACCCCCGCCGACACCATCATGTCGTCAGCACCCCGGCCCGGCGCAGCTCGGCCAGCACTGGCCAAAGCGGCATCCCCAGCACGGTGAAATAGTCGCCCTCGACCGCATCGAAGAGCTGGGACCCCATTCCCTCGAGCCGGTACGAACCGACCGACGACAGCAGGGCCTCGCCTTCCGCCTCCAGATAGGCGTCGAGGAAGCGGTCCGAAAAGCTCCGGACCCGCATGACCGCCGTATCGACACCGGCCCACACCACCTGCCCGTCGCGCGCCAGCGCCGCAGCCGAATGAAGCTCGTGGCTGCGACCCCGCAGCGCCGACAGCCGGGCGCGCGCGGCCTCCAGCGTCGGTGCCTTCGAGACCAGTCCGCCGTCGAACGCCAGCGTCTGGTCAGCGCCCAGCACCCAGGCCTCCGGATCATGACGCGACACCGCCAGCGCCTTGATACGCGCCAGCTCAACCGCCAGCCCGGCGGCGTCGGCCGGATCGTGCAACGCCTTGACCGCTTCCTCGTCCACTTCAGCGACCTGGACCGAGAAGGGCACGCCCGCGCCCTCCAGCATGGCGCGGCGCGCCGCACTCTTTGAGGCGAGGATCAACCGTTCGGCCGCCTTCACCAGCCCGTCCCCACGCGATGCGTCCGCCGCTCGTTGAGTACATTGATGATGGCGGCCGCCGTTTCCTCGACCGAGCGACGGGTCACGTCGATGACCGGCCAGCCACGGCGTTCGAAGGCCCGGCGCGCCTTGACGGTCTCCTCCCGCACCGCCTCGTGATCGGTGTAGGCTGAGGCCCGGCTGGCGTTCAGCCCGTCCAGCCGGTTGCGGCGGATCTGCACCAGCCGATCCGGCGACACGGTCAAGCCGACGATCAGCGGGTTCTTCAACCGGACCAGCCGCTCTCCGTCCTCCTGCCCGGGCACCAGCGGCACATTGGCCGCTCGAATACCGCGATGGGCCAGATAGATGCAGGTCGGTGTCTTGGACGTCCGGCTGACGCCACACAGCACGACATCCGCGCCCTCCAGCTGTTCCGTCGTGCCCTGGCCATCATCATGGGCCATCGCATAGTCGAGCGCCGCGATCCGGTTGAAATAGTCGGTGTCCAGCGCGTGCTGCGCCCCGACCCGCGTCGACAGGGCCGCGCCCAGATAGCGGGAGAGGGCGCCCACCAACGGATCCAGCGCCGCGATCTGCGGCATGTCCAGCCGCCGGCAACCCTCTTCCAGCTGCTCGCGCAATTCCCGATCCACCAGAGTGTGCAGCACTACCCCCGGCGAGGCGGCGATCTCCTCAAGCACCCGGTCCATCTGTTTGGCGGAACGGACAAGGGCGTAGATATGTTCGATCGGAATGACACCGTCGAAGCGAGCGACCACGGCTTTGGCCATGGCGTTTAGCGTCTCACCGGTCGAGTCCGAGACCAGGTGGACGTGGAAATAGGTGGCCAGCCGCGAGACGCCGGCAGGTCGGACGGCGCTCATTCCGCTAACCTCACGGGGGATGGTCTCATCGCAAGCTGTCCATGACGGCGAGACTCCTGTGGACGAGGCCGGGCGCCGATGCAGCCGACCGGTGCGTCGATCTCTATAGCCGCGCCGGTCAAACGCGGCGAGCGGGGATGAAGGTGGACGCAGCAGCGAGTCCGCCGACGAGTCATCCCATGGTCTCCCGTTCCGCTCCGACCGGATGTGGACAACCTTAACAAGGTCTTAACGGCGCCCATACCGCCAACCGGCAGAACCGGCCCAGAACCCCGCCCGTTAAGGCCTCGTTAGGACTTGTCCCCGGTTTCACCAGCCCGGTGGACGCCGGTGGAACAGCAGACACCGGCCTGCGGAAAACACCGGCCTGGCTGCCGTCTTCCAAGGCTTATCCCCGCCATCCCCGGCTCTGCCTGCTTCCTCCAATCTTCTCGAATCTATTTCATTGAAGGATTGGGGGTGCGACACCGGCTCGGGCTTGAGTGGGGACCGGCCCCCCGGTAAGCCGACATCAGATGAACGCCTCCGACACCCCCCTACTGCTCAAGGTCCTCGCCGGAGAGACGACGACCCGTCCACCGGTGTGGTTCATGCGTCAGGCGGGGCGGTATCTTCCCGAGTACAGGGCTTTGCGTGCGACGACGCCAGACTTCATCTCCTTCTGCCTCAATCCCGAGAAGGCCGCTGAGGCGACGCTGCAGCCGATGCGACGGTTTGGTTTCGACGCGGCCATCGTCTTCGCCGACATCCTGCTGATCCCCCGGGCGCTCGGTCAGGAGGTCTGGTTCGAGGCGGGCGAAGGACCGAGGCTCGGTGCCTTGCCGCGGGTCGAGGCCATGCGCGATCTGACGGCGGGGGCGGGTGAGGCGCTGAAACAGGTCGGCCAGACCCTGTCGCTCGTTCGCGACCAGCTGGAGCCGCACCGGGCCCTGATTGGTTTCGCCGGCGCACCCTGGACCGTGGCTACTTATATGCTGGACGGGGAGACCCGCACCATCGGCAAGGGCGAACGCGCTCAAGCCCGCACCTACGCCTATGCCGAGCCGGAAAAGGTCGCCGCGCTTCTGGACGTACTGGTCGAGGCTACGGCGCATTATCTGAAGATGCAGGCTGACGCGGGCGCGCAAGTGCTGAAGATCTTCGAAAGCTGGGCCGAGGGTCTGCCCGATGATCTGTTCGAAACCCTGGTCCTGAAGCCGCATCTGGCGCTGGTCAAACGGGTGCGTGAGCTTGGCGTGAGCCTGCCCCTGATCGGCTTCCCGCGCGGTTCGGCGGCACTGGCCGAACGCTACGCCCGCGAATGTGATGTGCAGGCCGTGGCGCTGGACACCGCCTGTCCGCTCGAGGTCGGCAAGCGGGTGCAGGCCATCAAGCCCATTCAGGGCGCGCTCGATCCGTTGCTGCTCCGCGCCGGCGGACCAATGCTTGATCGGCGTGTGGATCAGTTGCTTGAGGCTTGGGGGCAGGGGCCATGGATCTTCAATCTCGGCCACGGAATTCTGCCGGACGTGCCGGTTGACCGCGTCGAACAGGTCCTGCGCCGGATCGGTGCCCAATGAACATCGCGGCAGGGAAAGGCCGGCGCATCGCCGTCGTGCTGTTCAATCTCGGCGGGCCGGATGACCAGGCTTCGGTGAGGCCGTTCCTGTTCAACCTCTTCAACGACTCCGCCATCATCGGCCTGCCTGGCTTCCTGCGCACGCCGCTTGCCCGCTTGATTTCCAGCCGCCGTGAGAAGTCGGCCCAGGCCAACTATGCCTTGATGGGCGGCGGTTCGCCTTTGCTGCCGGAAACGAGGGCGCAGACGAGGGCGCTTGAAGCGGTTCTGGCCAACCGGCTGCCGGGCGATGAGATCCGGACCTTCATCGCCATGCGATACTGGGCTCCGTTGACGGAGGAGGCAGCCGTCGAGGTCGCCGCCTTTGGGCCCGACGAGATCGTGCTGCTGCCGCTCTATCCGCAGTTTTCGACAACCACCACTGAGTCCGCCCTGAAGCGATGGAGCGCGGTCTATGCGGGTTCGGGGGCGAGCCGAACGGTCTGCTGCTATCCCGCTGCCGACGGCTGGATCGAGGCACAGGCGGACGGAGTGCGGCAGACGATGACCGAGGCGACTGGCCGACCGGTCAGGGTGCTGTTCTCGGCCCACGGCATTCCCGAAAGCCTGATAAGGCGAAAGGGCGACCCCTATCAGGAGCAGGTCGAGACCACCTGTGCCGCCGTCGCCGAACGCGCAGGGCTGGTGGATTGGTCGATCTGTTACCAGAGCCGCGTCGGGCCGATGAAATGGCTGGGCCCTTCGACGCCTGAGGCCATTCGGCAGGCTGCGGCGGACGGTATCGGCGTTGTGGTTGTCCCGGTCGCTTTCGTCTCGGAGCACATTGAGACCCTGGTCGAGCTGGACATGGAATACCGTGAGCTGGCGCACGGACTGGGGGTTGCTCCCTATCTCCGGGCTCCGGCCGCCGGTGTGGCTGAGCCCTTCATCGGCAGTTTGGCGGCGGCGGTGGTCGAGGCCCTGGCGCGGGACGGGGTCGCGCCGCACGGTCCCGGCTGCCGGGCCGACTGGAAAGCCTGTCCGCGGACCTGCGCCCGGAGGACGGCGTGAGCTTCGAAGTCTTCAACGCGGTGCGCGGCCTGCATATTCTGGCCGTCATCGCCTGGATGGCTGGAATGCTTTTTCTGCCCCGGCTCTATGCCTATGACGCCGAACAGGCGGATAAGGCGGAGCCGCTGCGGTCGGAGATGCGCGGCCTGTTGCGCGTCTGGCAGCAAAGGCTGCTGAAAATCATCGTCAACCCGGCCATGACGGCGGCCTGGGTGTTTGGCGTCTGGATGATCGCCATTCACATCTACGGTTTCGGCGAAGGCTGGGGCTTTCTGGCCCAGCCCTGGATGATCGTAAAACTTTTGGGCGTCGTCGCCCTCAGTGGCTGGCACGGATTCCTTGCCGGAGAGCTGCGCCGCATACACGCCGGTGTCTCGACGCGCAGCGGCCGGTTCTGGCGCATGACCAACGAAATTCCTTTCCTGATCGCCGTCGTCGTCGTTCTGGCGGTGACCATGGAATGGAATTTCGGCCGGGGCTGAGCCAAGGCCGCGCTTGACCTGCACGGTCCGGCGTGGTTTCGCTGGTTTCGAACCGATCCTGGCGCAGGCTTCTGCCTTCCGGACGGTCCCTCTCCTCAAGCGACGCCTGCCGGATCGACCCTGCGGGACCCACGTCGCCTTCCCTGCCGGCCTTCGGGCCAAAATCGCCAGCCGCTCCGACGCCGCTTTCCGCGGCGCGTCCGGGCGCGTCCGCCTGAAGAAGATTTCCATGACCGACGTCCGCGACACCGATCCCACCGCACCCGAGAACGAGGCCATGGAAGGCGACCAGCCGTCCAATGATGTCTCGGCTGCCGACCTGCCCATGGTCGATCAGGAGGCGGACGAGGATGAGGATGAGGACGACGGTGAGCCGATCGTTCCCAACGGCCGTATCACCCTCGCCGAGCTGAACGAGAAGACGCCGGCCGATCTTGTCGCCTTTGCTGAAGGCCTCGAGATCGAGAACGCCTCGAACCTGCGCAAACAGGACCTGCTGTTCGCCATCCTGAAGGCCCTGGCCGACGAAGAGGTCGAAATCATCGCCGACGGCGTGCTCGAAATCCTGCCGGACGGCTTCGGCTTCCTGCGCAGTCCGGACGCCAATTACCTTCCTGGACCGGACGATGTTTATGTCTCGCCGTCCCAGATCCGCCGCTTCGGTCTGCGCTCGGGCGACACCATCCACGGTGCCGTACGCGGCCCGCGCGAGGGTGAGCGCTATTTCGCCCTGCTCAAGGTCGACACGATCAATCTGGAAGACCCGGAAACGGTCAAGACCAAGGTCCTGTTCGACAACCTGACCCCGCTCTACCCCGAAGAGCGGCTGCACATGGAAATCCAGGATCCGACCCTGAAGGATCGCTCGGGCCGGGTCATCGACATCGTCGCCCCGCTCGGCAAGGGCCAGCGCTGCCTGATCGTCGCCCCGCCGCGCGTCGGCAAGACGGTGATGCTGCAGAATATCGCCAAGTCGATCGAGAAGAACCACCCCGAGGTCATCCTGATCGTTCTGCTCATCGACGAGCGGCCGGAGGAAGTCACCGACATGCAGCGGACGGTGAAGGGCGAGGTCATCGCTTCGACCTTCGACGAGCCCGCCACCCGCCACGTCGCCGTCGCTGAGATGGTCATCGAAAAGGCCAAGCGGCTGGTCGAGCACAAGAAGGATGTCGTCATCCTGCTCGACTCGATCACCCGTCTCGGCCGCGCCTACAATGCGACGGTCCCGTCGTCGGGAAAGGTCCTGACCGGCGGTGTCGACGCCAATGCCCTGCAACGGCCGAAACGTTTCTTCGGTGCCGCTCGCAATGTGGAGCAGGGCGGGTCGCTCACCATTATCGCTACGGCCCTGATCGACACCGGCTCGCGGATGGACGAGGTGATCTTCGAAGAGTTCAAGGGCACGGGCAACTCCGAGATCGTTCTGGACCGCAAGGTCGCCGACAAGCGCATTTTCCCGGCCATCGACGTGCTAAAGTCGGGCACTCGCAAGGAAGAGCTCACCACGCCGAAGGATCAGCTGGCCAAGACCTACGTTCTGCGCCGCATCCTGAACCCGATGGGTCCGCAGGACGCGATCGAATTCCTGATCGACAAGCTGCGCCAGTCCAAGAACAATGCCGACTTCTTCCAGTCGATGAACACCTGACGATGGCGGCCCGGTCAGGGCCGCTGTTTCACGTGAAACAGGAGCGGGCCGATGAAGGTCAATGTCGAGATAGATTGTACGCCGGCCGAGGCCCGCGCCTTTCTGGGCCTGCCCGACGTCGCTCCGTTGAACGACCATCTCGTTGCCGAGATGAAGCGGCGAATGGACGAGAATATTACCGCCATGCAGCCGGATGAGCTGATGAAGACCTGGACCAGCTTCGGCCTTCAGGCCCAGGATCAGTTCTGCAAGCTCATGGAAAGCGCCGTCAAGCCGTGACCCCGCGACACCTCCCCGCAGCAGGGGGAGGAGATACTGATGGCTGACACCATCTTCGCGCTTGCCACCCCGCCGGGCCGCGGGGCCATTGCCATTCTCCGTGTGTCTGGTCCGGGCACAGAGCCAGCGCTCGCCTCGTTGGGCGCGGGGGGCCTGAAGCCGCGCTTCGCCTCCCTGCGCGATCTCACCCACGATGGTGCCGCGCTCGATCAGGCGCTGGTTCTGCGTTTCCCGGCACCGAACAGCTACACTGGCGAGGACTGTGCCGAGCTCCATCTTCACGGTGGCCGGGCGGTGGTCGAGGCCGTCGTCGGCACCCTGGTCGCGCTCGGCTTGAGACCGGCGGACGCTGGCGAGTTCACCCGGCGAGCCTTCGAGAACGGGCGGATGGATCTGGCCCAGGCCGAGGCCGTCGCCGATTTGATCGACGCCGAAACAACGGCCCAGGCGGCACAGGCCCTGGGCCAGCTCGACGGCGCCCTGTCCCGCACCTACGCCGGTTTCCGTCGCGATCTGCTCAAGGCCCTGTCCCTTGTCGAGGCCGAGATCGATTTCCCGGACGAAGACGTTCCGGACCATCTGGCCCGCACCGCTGGCCCCGTGCTCGACGCCCTGATCACAGATCTGAAGGCGGCGCTCGCGGACGCCCGACGGGGCGAACGGGTCCGTGAGGGCTATCGCATCGTGCTGATCGGCGAGACCAACGCCGGCAAGTCATCCCTCTTCAACGCCCTCGTCGCCCGCGAGGCGGCGATCGTCACTCCCATCGCCGGAACCACCCGCGATGTTCTGGATGCCGATCTGATTATCGGCGGCTATGCCGTCACCCTGTCCGACACCGCTGGCCTGCGCGACAGCGACGATCCGATCGAGGCCGAGGGGGTCCGCAGGGCCCGCGCGCGGGCGGAACAGGCCGATCTCCGACTGTGGGTTCGGGCGCCTGGTGATCCAGCGGCGGCGGCGGAAGTCTTCGTCCAGGCTGATGATCTTGTGGTCTTCACCAAGGCCGATATCGATCGCGCATGGGCACCGGCGGGCCGGGACGCCGTGAGCGTCAGCACCGAGACGGGAGAGGGTCTGGCCGACCTTCACGACCGACTGGCGTTGCGCCTGGCCCATGATATGTCGGGCAACGATTTCCCTGCGGTCACGCGAGAGAGACATCGCCGGCGGCTGGCGGAGGCACTGGTTTCGGTTGAGGCCGGGCGGCAAGCGCTCGATGTCGCGCCCGAAATGGCCGGGGACGACCTTCGCCGGGCCGCAGAGGCGCTGGCCCGCGTCACCGGGGCCATCGGTGTGGAGGACATTCTCGGCGAAGTCTTCTCGACCTTCTGTATCGGCAAGTGACCGTTTCACGTGAAACACCGCGCCGCCACCGGTAGCGAAACCAGCTGTTTTCCCCTATGTCCCCGCCCATGAAGCGTTTCGACGTCATCGTCATCGGCGGGGGGCATGCGGGCTGTGAGGCTGCGGCGGCGTCCGCGCGCGCGGGTGCCTCCACGGTTCTTCTGACCCAGAAGCTCGAAACCATCGGCGAAATGTCCTGCAACCCGGCTATCGGCGGCCTGGGTAAGGGACATCTGGTCCGTGAGATCGACGCCATGGACGGCGTCATGGGGCGGCTCGGTGATGTGTCGGGCATCCAGTTCCGCCTGCTCAACCGCTCCAAGGGAGCGGCGGTGCAGGGGCCGCGCAGCCAGATCGACCGCCGCCTCTATCGCGAGGCCATGCAGGCCGAACTCGTGGCGACGCCAAACCTGAGCCTGATGGCCGGCACGGCCGAAAGCCTGCTGCTCGACCGTGGCCGCGTCGTGGGCATCGTAACGTGCGAGGGGGTCGAGCTTCGCGCTGCGGCGGTGGTCCTGACCACGGGCACCTTCCTGAACGGCGTCATTCACAAGGGCGACCAGCGCATCCCGGCCGGCCGTTACGGCGAGGCCCCGTCCACCGGCCTTGGTGTCGATCTCTATGGCGCGGGCCTTCAGATGGGGCGACTCAAGACCGGCACACCCGCCCGGCTCGACGGTCGGACCATTGCCTGGGACCAGCTGGAGATGCAGGCGGCGGACGACGAGCCTGTGCCCTTCAGCTTCCTGACCGACCGCATCGATGTGCCCCAGATCGCTTGCGGTGTGACCCACACCACGGCCGAGACCCACCGGATCATCGCCGAAAACCTGGGCGACAGCGCCGTCTATGGCGGCCATCTGTCTGGCCGGGGCCCGCGCTACTGCCCTTCGATCGAGGACAAGGTGGTGCGGTTCGCCGACAAGGCCTCCCATCAGATCTTCCTCGAGCCCGAAGGGCTGGACGATCCGACCGTATATCCGAACGGCATCTCGACCTCGGTGTCCGACGCCACCCAGGCCGCCTTCCTGCGCACCATCCCGGGGCTGGAGGGGGTCGAGGTGTTCCGCTTCGGCTACGCCATCGAATACGATTACGTCGACCCGCGCGAACTGACCCCGGCGCTGGAGGTCAAGAAGCGACCCGGCCTGTATCTGGCGGGCCAGATCAATGGCACCACCGGCTATGAGGAGGCGGGGGCGCAAGGCCTGATCGCCGGCTTGAACGCCGCCCGCGCCGCCGCCGGTTCGGACCCGATCATCCTCGGCCGGGACCAGGCCTATATCGGCGTCATGATAGACGACCTGGTCACACGTGGCGTGACCGAGCCCTACCGGATGTTCACCAGCCGGGCCGAGTACAGGTTGACGCTGCGGGCCGACAACGCCGATCAACGGTTGACCCCCCTGGCCATCGAGCTCGGTCTGGTTTCGCCGCGACGCCGGGCCGCTTTCGAAGCCAAGGCCAGTCGGTTGGCCGAGGCTGCGGCCCTGGTCCGCGGCGCGACCTACACCCCGAAGGAGGCCGGCGCTCTGGGCATCACAGTCAATGCCGACGGGCAGCGGCGGACGATCCGCGACCTGCTGGCCTTCCCGGGTGTGGGCCTGTCGACGTTCGAGGCGGCCCACCCCGCCATCGCCGCCTGGCCGCGTCAGGTGCGCGAGCAGATCGAAATTGACGCGGGCTATGCGGGCTATCTTGATCGCCAGGCGTCGGACGCCGAAGCCCTGCGACGCGAGGAGGCATTGGCCCTGCCGGTGGACCTCGACTACGCCGCGATTGGCAGCCTTTCGAACGAGGTCCGCGAGAAGCTGACCCTGATCCAGCCGCGCACCCTCGGGCAGGCGGGCCGGATCGAGGGCATGACGCCGGGTGCCCTGACGGCGCTCCTGTCGCATGTAAAGCGGGCCCGGGTGGCGGCGTGAGCATCCAGAACGCGGCCGACTATCAGGCCCTGACCGGGGCCACGCCTGAGCAGATGGCGGATCTCGAGATCTTCATCAGGCGGCTGGCCGAGGCCAGCGCCGTGATGAATCTGGTCGGCCCCGACACCCTTCCGGACGTCTGGAACCGGCACGTCGTCGACTCGGCCCAATTGCTTCAACTGGCACCTGAAGCTGTGACCTGGGCCGACCTCGGGGCGGGGGCAGGCTTCCCCGGCGTGGTTCTGGCGATTCTTCTGAAAGGTCGGCCGGGGGCACAGGTCTGGCTGATCGACAGCCTCGGCAAGCGGTGCCGCTTCCTGCAGGCGGTGGTCGATGAGCTGTCCCTGCCGGCGACGGTGATCAACGGCCGGGCCGAGGAGCAAGCGCTGAAAGTCGATGTCGTTACCGCTCGCGCCCTTGCGCCGATGGACAAGCTTCTCGGCTATGCACAGCCTTATCTGCAGCGGGGCGCTCAGGGGCTGTTTCTCAAGGGCGAAAAGGCCGAGGCTGAGTTGATCGAAGCCCGCAAGGTTTGGCATTTCGAGAGTCGCCTCTCCGTCTCGCGCAGTGATCCGCGCGGCCGTATCGTTTCCGTCCGGAGCCTCCGCCGTGTCCATAGCCGGTAAGACTCGCGTCCTCGCCATTTCCAACCAGAAGGGCGGCGTCGGCAAGACGACGACAGCGATCAACCTCGGCACGGCGTTGGCCGCCATCGGCGAGAAGGTGCTGATCGTGGACATGGACCCGCAGGGCAATGCCTCCACGGGTCTGGGTGTTCCACGTGAAACACGCCGCGTAACCATCTACGATGTCATTGTGGACGGCCGTGCGGTGGATGAGGCGGCGGTTCAGACCCTGGTGCCCGGGCTATGGATCATTCCGGCCGACGACGACATGTCGGGCGTCGAGATCGAGATCAGCCAGGCCGACCGGCGCTCCTATCGGCTCCGGGACGCGCTGTCGAAACAGGGCGCGGACGGTCAGTCCCGGTATGACTACGTTCTGATCGACTGCCCGCCGTCGCTCAACCTGCTCACCCTTAACGCCATGGCCGCGGCCGACGCGGTTCTGGTGCCGCTTCAGTGCGAGTTCTTTGCGCTTGAGGGCCTGACGCAGCTGATGAAGACCATCGAGATGGTCCGTCAGAGCCTGAACCCGACGCTGGAGATTCAGGGCCTGGTCCTGACCATGTATGATCGTCGCAACGCCCTGTCCGGGCAGGTGGCGGCGGATGTGCGCAGTCACTTCGGCGACAAGGTCTATGAGGCCGTTATTCCGCGGAATGTGCGGGTGTCCGAGGCACCGTCGTTCGGCAAGCCGGCGTTGATCTACGACCTCAAATGCGCCGGCAGCCAGGCCTATCTCCGTCTCGCCCGCGAGGTTGTCGCGCGTGAGAAGTCGCGCCGCCTTGAGGCCGCGTGATACAATTTTATAGAATGGAACCAGCATCTTGAGCGAACGTCAGCGCGGTCTGGGCCGGGGATTATCGGCCCTGTTGGGAGAGCGGGCAGGCGAAGCTGTAGCGGTCGACGGCTCGCCCGCGCCGACCGGCGTTCGCATGGTTCCGATCGAGGCGCTGAAGCCGAATCCCGAACAGCCCCGAAAGCTGTTCGACAAGAACGATCTGGAGGATCTGGCCGCCTCGATCCGCGACAAGGGGGTCCTGCAGCCCATTCTGGTGCGGCCCCAGCCCGGCGAGGACGGCATCTGGCAGATCATCGCCGGCGAACGCCGCTGGCGCGCGGCCCAACTGGCGCGGCTGACTGAAGCGCCGATCATCGTGCGCGAGATGGACGACGTCGAGGTGTTCGAGGTCGCCATTATCGAGAACGTCCAGCGTTCGGACCTGAACCCGCTGGAGGAGGCCGACGCCTACCGGGTGCTGATGGAACGGTTTGGCCGGACCCAGGACGCAGTGGCGGGCGTGGTGGGCAAGAGCCGCAGCCATGTGGCCAATACCCTGCGCCTGCTCCAACTGCCGGAGGAAGTCCTCTGGTACGTCCGCCACGGCAAGATGAGCGCCGGCCACGCCCGGGCCCTGATCACCGCGCCGAACCCCGGCGGGCTGGCCGAGCAAATCGTCAATGAGGGCCTGAACGTTCGTCAGGCCGAGGCCTTGGCCCGCCGCGCCGCCGAAGGCCCCAAACCGGGCCGCAAGCCGAAGGCCGCCCCGCCGTCGGGTGACGGCTCGGCCGATGTGGCCGCGCTCGAGCAGGATCTGGCCGATGCCCTCGGCCTCAAGGTCGAACTGACCGACAAGGGCGGCAAGGGGGAGATCACCATCCAATACGGCACCCTGGAGCAGCTCGACGACCTGTGTCGACGCCTGATGCGGGGCTGAAACCGGCACCGGCGGACGGGGTTATCTATCTCCCACGCGACGGTCTGGCTGGCGCGTGCTAGGCTGAGCCCATGACCGACAAGCCCAGCAATCCGACCGCCGAAGCCATGAAGAAGGCGCTCGCCGCCAAGAAGGCCGGCGGGGGGCCGGCGCACGGTGCCCTGCAGGGCGGCGGACGGGCCGAGGAGAAGGCCCAGAAGGCGCGCAATGTGGCGCTGGCGAAACCCGCTTTCCGGAAGGCGTCGAAGCGGGGGTGAGGTCGACCGACCAGTTGGCGACGATCTCGACCAGTTTTCCGGCGGGCTTTTCGACGATTTCGACCACGTCTGGCGGCTGATGGCCGCTACATGAGCTCTACAAAGCCGCGACATCCGAGGGATATGCCCGCGATATCAGGGTGACACAGGCACGACTTCCCGCCGTGACATCGTCGACAAGCGGTATACGAAGCGGAGGCTAGAGTCCCAGCCGTCTGGCCCGGGCCGAAATCTCCAACAGCAATCGTTCGGCGATCAGCTGGTCCGGCGAGCCGGTTGTCTTGGTGGCGATGTCGGCGGCGTTGACGCTGTCCAGGACCTTGTCGAGATCCTCAAGCCGCCAGTTCCGGGCCTGACGCAGCATTTCGGCCTCCTGTTTCCAGAACACCCCGGCCGCCTTCGCCGCCTCCTTGGCACCCGCGCCGTTGGACTGAAGGACGTTGATCCGCCGCAGCTTGCCGAGATGGATCGAGGCCTGACGCACAGCCATGACCGGTGACTCGCCCTCGGCCAACGCGCGTCTCAGGCCTGACTGGGCGGGGGCGGGGCGACCGCCGAACGCCTGCAGCGCGGCATCCTGAAGGGAGGCGTCCGGCTCGACGCCCAGATGCGCTTCCAATTCGGCGACATCGATGGTCACGCCTGATCCCGGACCGATGTAGAGAACCAGGCGCTCGATCTCCTGGCGCATCAGGCCGCGCTCGCGAGGCAGGCGGGCGACGAAGCGGTCCAGCGCGTCCTGGGTCAGGCCGACCTTGTCGGCGGCGAGGGCTTCGCGGGTCATTCGGGCCACGTCGCCGATCTCGTCCTCGTAGCAGGCGATGCCCACGGCTCCGGACGCCGCTTCCGCCGCCTTGCGCAGGGCGGACTCGCGGCCCAGCGCGCCGGCCTCGATGACCAGCATGGCGTCGGGATTGTAGCCACCCTCGGCATGCGTCCTGAGCGCGGCGGCCAGAAGCTTGTCGATCGACGCCTTGTCCGAACCCAGGCGGATGCGGACCAGCCGCCGGCCGCCGATCATCGACAGGGCCGTCAGCGCCTCTTCCAGCCGCGCCTCGTCGCCGTCGATGTCGCTGTCGGTCAGGACCGTGACGTTGAAGGGGTCGTTCAGGTCCGGGGTGACGGTCCTGCACAGCAGGGTCGCGCGCTCGGCGACGCCGGACCGGTCCTTGCCGTGGATCACAGCGGCCCGAACCGCCGGGTCCGGCGACTTGAGGAAGCGATCGACCTCGGGCCGTTTCGCCAGGATCATCGGACGGCGATCACGGCTGGGCCGACAGGACCCGCATCAGCTCGAGGCGGATCAGGCGGGCCAGCTCGGCGGCGGCGCGCTCCTCACCGTCCTGCTGGGCGGCGATGGCGGCGTAGGGCTGGTCGGAGGCGGCGTAGGTCGTGGTCACCGTCTCGACGCCCGACAGCGGCAGGCCCCCGTCGACCGGGGTGAGGGTCCAGGTGCCGCGGACGGTCAGCTCATAGCGGGTCGCGGTGTCGTCGATCCGCCGTCCCAGCGGGCGGCGTGACTGGTCGGCGGTCGTCTGCAGACGCCAGAGCGGAGCCTGACCGCCGTCACGCCCAAGCGCGTCCTCCAGCTGTTCGCGGAGACGATAGCCGAGCCGATCGTTCTGGGTGGAGACCGCGATGCGCGACAGGCTCGAACCGGCACCGGCGTCGCCGTACATGGGCGTGAATCCGCACCCGGCGAGCACCAGTCCCAGCATAGGGACAAGGGCGGCGACGCGGGCCCGCATCAGCCGACCACCAGATTGACGATGCGGTCCTTGACCACCACGATCTTCCTCACTGCCTGACCCTCCAGCCGAGCCTGAACATCCGCGTCAGCGAGGACAATGGCCTCCACCTCGGCCGGCTCCAGACCGCGGGCGACGCGGATCTCGCCGCGACGCTTGCCGTTGACCTGGATCGGCAGGGTGACCTCGTCGTCGGCCGCCAGCGCCGGATCATACACCGGCCAAGGCGCATCGAGAATCATTCCTTCTTCGCCCAGCCGCGTCCAGCCTTCCTCGGCCAGATGGGGGGTGAAGGGCGCGACCAGCCGCAGCAGCGCGGACAGGGCTTGCCGACGCGCGTCGCCGCCGGCCTTCGGGTGGTCGCGGACGGTGGCGACGAAGGCGTAGAGCTTGGCGATGGCCGAGTTGAAGCGAAAACCGTCGATGCCTTCGGATACCGCCTTGATGGCCTTGTGGGTCTCCCGGACCAGCGAGGCGTTGGCCTGTTCGTCGCCGGCGAAATCCGGATCAAGGCCGTCGACCTCGGCCCAGACGCGCTGGACGAAGCGGCTGGCCCCTTCGACGCCACCCGGCGTCCACTGGACGTCACGCTCGGGCGGACTGTCGGACAGGACGAAAAGGCGGCCGGCGTCGACGCCATAGGTGTCGACGATTTCCTGCGGGGCCACGACATTCTTCTTCGACTTCGACATCTTCTCGATGTCGCCAATGACCAGGGCCTCGCCCGTCGAAAGCTGGCGCGCCGACCGCCTGCCGCCGTCATTGGTCAGTTCGACGTCAGTCGGCTCAACCCATTGGCCGTCGGCGCGGCGGTAGGTTTCGTGGACCACCATCCCCTGGGTGAACAGGCCGGCGAAGGGCTCCCTGACGTTCATCAGTCCGGCGTCCGACAGGGCGCGGGAGATGAAGCGGGCATAGAGCAGGTGCAGGACCGCGTGTTCGACGCCGCCGATATACTGGTCGACGGGCAGCCATTTATCGGCGGCGGCCTGCGAGATCGGCTCGTCCGCCGTGGGATCGGTGAAGCGGGCGAAATACCAGCTGGAGTCGACAAAGGTGTCGAGCGTATCGGTCTCGCGCACGGCGTCGCCGCGGCAGGACGGGCATTTGACGTGCTTCCACGTCGGGTGGCGGTCCAACGGATTGCCGGGGGTGTCGAAGGTCACGTCCCTAGGCAGTTCGACGGGCAGCTGGTCGGCCGGGACCGCGCCGCACGACGAGCAGTGGATGACCGGGATCGGGCAGCCCCAGTAACGCTGGCGGCTGACGCCCCAGTCGCGCAGGCGATAGATGGTCGCGCCCTCGCCCTGACCCGCAGCCTCGACCCGGGCGATCGCCCGGGCCTTGGCTGTCTCGATGTCGAGACCATTCAGGAAATCGGATTGGAAGATCGAGCCGGGCCCGACATAAGCTTCCGATTCTACGACAAAATCATCACCTTCGCCGTCAGGTCTCACCACCGGGATGACGGGCAGGCCGTATTTGCGCGCAAAGTCCAGATCGCGCTGGTCATGAGCAGGGCATCCGAAAATGGCCCCGGTGCCGTACTCGGACAGGATGAAGTTGGCGATCCAGACGCTGACCTCGCGGCCGTCGAACGGGTGCAGGACCTTCAAGCCGGTGTCGAAGCCGATCTTCTCGGCCTGTTCGATCTCGGCCTGGGTCGATCCACCCTTGCGGCATTCGGCGATGAAGGCCGCGGCACCGGGACTGGTTTCGGCGAGGGCGCGGGCGATCGGATGATCGGGCGCGATGCCCATGAAGCTGGCGCCGAACAGGGTGTCGGGCCGGGTGGTGTAGATCTCGAGTCCTTCAGTCGCGGCGTCGGGCGCGGCACCGGCCCAGCGCCATGTCATCTGCAGACCCTTGGAGCGGCCGATCCAGTTCTCCTGCATCAGCCGGACCTTGTCGGGCCAGCGGTCGAGGTCCTTGAGGCCTTCGATCAGGTCGTCGGCGTAGTCGGTGATGCGGAGGAACCACTGATTCAGCTTGCGCTTCTCGACAATCGCGCCGGAACGCCAGCCGCGCCCGTCGACGACCTGTTCATTGGCGAGGACGGTGTTGTCGACCGGGTCCCAATTGACCACCGAATCCTTGCGATAGACCAGACCGCGCTTGAACAGTTCGAGGAACCAGGCCTGTTGCTTGCCATAGTAGGCCGGGTCGCAGGTGGCGAACTCGCGCGACCAGTCGAGCGACAGCCCCAGCAGCTTGAGTTGCTCGCGCATGGTGGCGATGTTGGACCAGGTCCAGTCGCCGGGATGGACGCCGCGCTCGATGGCGGCATTCTCGGCGGGCAGGCCGAAAGCGTCCCAGCCCATCGGATGCAGGACATCGAATCCCTGCGCCCGGCGCGAGCGCGCCACGACATCGCCCATGACGTAGTTGCGCGCGTGCCCCATGTGGATGTTCCCCGACGGATAGGGGAACATCTCGAGCACATAGTATTTCGGCCTGCCCGTGCCGCCGGTTGGCGTGCGGAAAGCATCAGCCGCCGCCCAGCGGGCCTGCTGGCGGGGTTCGGCGGTCTTCGGCTCGTATCGGGCCACGGCGATCTTTCAGGCGGCTCCTGAAGGACGCGGCCTTGAGGAGGCTATGGTCGGGGAGGGGGGATCAGCGGGCGTTCGAGAGGTTGAGCAGGCGGGCCTTGGTCAGGATCGCGTTCTCCAGATCGGTCTCGGTCTGGGCGGCCACCGGAGCGCCGATCCAGCCGCCGGTCGCGTCGCGGACTTCCTTGGTCACCGTGACATTCAGCGCATCCGCGCGAAGCCGGGTGTCGAGGATGAACACGGTTGTCTTGAAGCGCTCGTTCGGGGTCTGGGGATCAGTGTACCAGTCGTAGTTGATCACGCCGCCCCACGGGTCGGCGTTGGCGAGGGGCATGAAGCTGAGAGTGTCCAGGGTGGCGCGCCACAGGAAGGCGTTCACGCCGATTCCCGTCTGGGCCGCCGACCTGGAGGCGTCCCCGCCGCGCAGACCCGGAATTCCGCCACATGCGCCCAGCATCAGACCCGAGGCAATCAGGGCGACCGTTGCGCCGCGAACCAGCACCATCGAGACTCTCCATTGATCGAGACGTGCGGCGGGCCGTCCCGCGCACGCGCCGGCCCGCCCATGGGGGCGAAAGCCGAAGCGACGCTCTATAACACGGCGAAAAGGGGCGATGACAAGGCGAAGTCTGTTCAGGCTGGCGGCTTCATGGCCAACGGGCGGCGAGGAAGCCTCCGGAGCGACTTCGACGCGTGACGCTCGCGCCACAGGAGTCCTCCAGAGTCGTGCGGAACCAAGGTTGAATGCCTACGTTTCGTTGACCGGGCTGATAAGCGATGTCTAATCGTCGGCAAGGACCGTGGCGGAAACCCGCCGCGGCGCAAAGGGCAGGATATGCGCAAGGGCGCTGTGATCGCTGGACTGGCTGCCGGGCTCACGCTTCTGGGTGCCGCCGAGGCTGCCTCGGCCCAGAGCGCGACCGCCCGCACCCGTGCGCCCGCCGTCACGCTTTCCGAGGCCCAGGCCGCTGGTGCCGCCGCTTCTCCGCCCAGCCAGTCCCGCCTGCGCTTTACCGAGCGCGGCCGTTGGGGCCTTGATCTGAACCTCAGCCAGCCCGTTGGCCGCGAGAGCAATCTCGGCGACGTCGAGGCCGGTGCCTACTATCGCGTCAATCCGCGCCTGCGGGTCGGCGCCACCGCCGGCCTGGCCGAGCCGGAGGCCGATCCGGCCCAGCCGCCCCAGACCGACCGCCGCGCGGCGCCCCGCTTCCGGCTGGAATCGATCTTCCGCTTCTGAACCCTCAGGCCGGCCCGAACCTCGCCTGGCCGAACGCCGACTGGATCGAAGACACCCCCGCCAGACCACAGGCTCCTGAACCGATCAGGGCGCGCGCGTTTTCGCTGCCGATGCCGCCGAGTGCATAGACCGGCAGGCGCGCGCGCCTCACTGCCTGGCTGAATGTCTCCACGCCGAGCGCCGTCCGTGCGCCCGACGGCCCGCCGGCCGGGAATATCGGCGACAACACGACGGCGTCGAGGCCGACCGCTGCAAACCCGCCCGCTCCGAATTCGTCCGCGGCGTGGACCGCGCCCGTGATTCGCCAGTCCGGCCGGGCCACGGCGAGCGCCGCCGCCTGTTCGAGGGCCCGCCCCGGCAGGTGAACGCCGTCGGCACCGACCGCGTCCGCCATTTCCGCGTCCTGTCCGATCAGTAGCAACCCATCGCGCCGCGCAGTGGCTTCGCGCAGGCGCAGGGCGGTATCACGGGCGTCCGCCGCGCCGAAATGACGGAAGACCACGCCCGATCCCGCCGGCAGCCGCGCCGCCGTCTCCCACGGGCGCGGTGTGCGCTCGGGGTCGGTGAAGAACAGCAGCGGTGGAAGGTTCGGCCCGGCCCGGCCCGCCGCGCGGCTGACATTGGCCGCGTCCCGTGCGAGGACGCTGGCGACCTCCCACAGGATTTCTGCGTCGGACCGGTTCATGATGTCCTCTTCTTCCGATCCCGCCGTCGCGTCCAGCGCCCTCGCCGGCCGGTTCGAGGCGGTACGCCGCCGGATTGGCGAAGCCTGCCGTGAGGCGAAGCGCGACCCGGGCGAGGTGGTGCTGACCGCCGTCACCAAGACCCAGCCCGTCGAGGCTCTGAGGGACGCGCTGGCGGCGGGGCAGCGGGTGTTCGGAGAGAACCGGGTGCAGGAGGCCCAGGCTCACTGGGCCGGGCTGCGCGCCGAGGCGTCGGGTCTGGAACTGCGGCTGATCGGTCCGCTGCAGACCAACAAGGCCGCGGACGCCGTCGAACTGTTCGATGTCATCGAAACGCTCGACCGTGCGAAGCTGGCAGACGCCCTGGCCGCGGCGGGGGAGAAGATCGGGCGGGCCGTGCGGGTGCTGGTCCAGGTGAACACCGGGGCCGAGCCGCAGAAGGCCGGTGTCCTGCCGGAAGACGCCGACGCCCTGATCCGCCGCGCCCGTGAGCTGGGGTTGGGCGTCGAGGGCCTGATGTGTATTCCGCCGGCGGAAGAGGCGGCGGGCCCGCATTTCGCCTTGCTGCGCAAGATCGCCCGCCGAAACGGCCTTTCGGTGCTGTCGATGGGGATGAGCGGCGACTACGAGACCGCCATTCGCTTTGGCGCGACCCATGTGCGGGTCGGATCGGCGTTGTTTGGGGAACGAAATCGCCCCGAAATGCCCTCTATGGACTGAAAACCGCAACGCTGACCGCCGTCGCCCTTGGCGGATGGGCCAAGCCTCGCCATTCTTGCAGACATGCCCACTCCCAAGACGATCCTGATCATCGACGACGACGACGACCTTCGCGAGGCTCTCGCGGAGCAGTTGGCGCTGCACGAGGCCTTCCGGCCCGTTCAGGCCGCCACCGCCGCCGAGGGCGTCCGCATGGGCCGCGAGGTGCGCGCCGACCTGATCCTGCTGGATGTCGACCTGCCCGACATGGACGGCCGCGAGGCCTGTCGCCTGCTGCGCAAGGGCGGGGTTTCGACGCCGATCATCATGCTGACGGGCCAGTCTTCCGATTCCGACACCGTCCTGGGCCTCGAGTCCGGGGCCAACGACTACGTCACCAAGCCGTTCAGGTTCGCGGTGCTGCTGGCCCGCATCCGCGCCCATCTGCGCAGCCACGAGCAGTCAGAGGACGCCGTCTTCCGCGTCGGTCCCTATGAGTTCCGGCCCGCCGCCAAGGTGCTGATGGATGACAAGGGCCGAAAGGTGCGGTTGACCGAGAAGGAGACCAGCATCCTGAAATACCTCTATCGCGCCGGGGCCAAGGCCGTGTCGCGCGAGGAGTTGCTGACCGAGGTCTGGGGCTATAACGCCGGGGTCACCACCCACACCCTGGAAACCCACATCTACCGGCTGCGCCAGAAGATCGAGCCGGAGCCCGGCCAGGCGCGTCTGCTGCTGACGGACACGGGTGGATACCGGCTGCAGCCGTGATCAGCCCGGGCGCCACTCGCTGAGGGTTTGTCCAGCCGCGGTCTGGAAGGCGACCCGGTCGAGCTGGACGGCCGCGATGCAGACGGGGCGCTGGTCGGGGCTGGAGGCGCGGCACCGGATGGCCCGCCCGTCCGGGAACGCCGCAAGCCGCCCCTCGACCACCGCGCTATAGCCGCCGACCGGTGCCTCAAGGGGGGTGTCGCCGTCCGCCCGGATGGTGAAGGTGTAGGCGCGGCCGTTGCGCCGGCCCACGCGAGACTCGTCGGCCTTGAACACGGCGGCCAGCCCGACGGTTTGCGGAGACGGCGCGACTTCTCCGCTCTGCAGGGGGTCGGCCCGAACCGAGGAACAGGCTTCCTTGCCGAGCCACGGGCGGGGCACCCAGAACCCCTCGACAGCCTCCCAATCCGATCCGCCGGCGGCACCGGCGATCAGCGCGGTGTTCAGCCAGTCCCCCGGGGTCAGGGTCAGCTGGATCGTCTTGCGCTCCGGCCCCCACGACCAGCGAGCCAGTCCGTCGCCCGCAGGACCCGCCGGCTCCGGCTGGGGACCGCTGCAGCCAAACGGCATCCGGATGGCGAACGGGCGTCCGACCAGAGGATCAGAGCCTTCCAACTTCTCCCCGGCGGCATAGCTGGATGCGGCGCGGGACACGGCGGAGAGAAGGTTTTCTCGGGTCATCGCGGTCGGGGCGGTGATGACCGGCGTCGGGGCGGGCTCTGTGGCGACCGGTTCCTGGGGAGCCGACTCGGGCTTGTCGCGATCGCACTGAACCAGCATCACACTGGACCCGGCGATCGCCAGAATGGCCAGACGACGGTGAGAAAGCGTCTTTTTTCCAAGCATGGCCTTACCCTAGCATATACGGGCCGCTTGTCGCCCCGCGGTCAAAACCATTGACTGGGCATCCGGGGGCAGGTCTCAAGACGGCATGAGTTTCGATCAGATCGCCGCCCTGGTTGTTTTGATTGCCGTTGTGGCGGTTCTGATTCATGGCAAGCTGCGGTCCGACGTGGTCGCCCTGTCAGGCGCTGCGGCCCTGCTGCTTCTGGGCGTCATCCGACCGGTCGAGGTGCAGGGTGCCTTCGCCAGCCCCGCCGTCATCGCCCTCGCCAGCCTGTTCGTCATCGCCTACGCCATCGAACTGTCAGGGCTGCTGGGCCTGCTGATCCGTCAGGCCACGAAACTGTGCGCCCGGTTGGGCGAACTCGGCCTGTGGATCGTGATCGTGCTGTGCGGCGGGGCGTCGGCCTTTCTCAACAATACGCCGATCGTGGTCCTGGCCGCGCCGGTGGTGAAGGACGTTGCGGCGAGCATCAACCTGTCGCCCAAACGGTTCCTGATTCCGCTCAGCTATGTGACGATCATGGGCGGCGCCTGCACCCTGATCGGAACCTCCACCAACCTTCTGGTCAATGATATGGCGCGCAACGCCGGTCAGCCGGTGTTCAGCCTGTTCGAGATCACGCCGGTGGCTCTGGTCATCGCCGTATTCGGCGGCCTCTACCTCTATCTGGTGGGCGGGCGGCTGCTGGGCGGCGAGAACGAAAGTCCTGTCCGGACCCAGCCGCACGAACAGACCGGCGACGGCATGATGGGCGACGCCGCGCTGTTCGCCGCCGCCGACCGGCCGTTCGATCCAAAACGGGCCTTCCTTTCGCTGGGTGTCTTCCTCGTGGTGATCGCCGCGGCCGGTTTTGGCATCGCGCCCATCGCCGCCTCGGCCTTCGCCGGGGCGGTGGTGCTGATCCTGTTGCGCGTGGTCAGCCCCGATGAAGCCTACGCCGGGCTGAGGCCCGAGGTGTTGCTGCTCATCGCCGGCATGGTGGTCGTGGGGCTGGCCATCGAGGTGACCGGCCTGGCGGGAGAGGGCGCGGAACTGTTGATCAGTGCGATCCGCCCGCTCGGGCCACTCGGCGCCCTGATCATCCTGTACGGGGTGACCCTGTTCGCGACTGAGCTGCTGTCGAACGCGGCCGTGGCGGTCCTGATCACACCGGTGGCGGTGGCCCTGGCCGCCAGCCTCGGGGTCGACCCCCGACCGTTCCTGGTCGGCGTGATGATGGCCGCCAGCGCGGCTTTCGCCACGCCCTTCGGCTATCAGACCAATGTGCTGGTCTTCCAGATCGGCGGCTACAGCTACATGGATTTCGTCAAGATTGGCGTGCCGCTGAACCTGATTACCTGGGTGGCCGCGATGTTCGCCATCCCGGTCTTCTTCCCCTTTTAGATCGCCAGATCC